>CAJTSF010000014.1 GCA_910578985.1 uncultured Odoribacter sp.
CGTTCATGCTGAGCCAGGATCAAACTCTTCATAGTAAAAATTTCCTAATCTTTATTTTTTCCTTAGCCCGGTTATTGGACCTCTCGGAATTAATTCCTCAAGGACTCGCACTTGCTGTTTGTTTCAAACCTTTCAATATCTTAAAGAACTGCGCTCTCTATGTCCCGAAAGCGGGTGCAAAGATAAGGCAAATTATTCCATCCCTCCAAACAATTTAGCCTCTTTTTTTCAAAATAATTTTACAATATGTCACAACACCCTTATTTACACCAAGATAAATATAACATCCCGACAAAACAAAAAACAAGGCGCACAAAGGAGCCTTGCCATTTCCATCACTCATTCCCCCCCCCACTCACGCTCCCACAGCCAGATGAACGCTGTCCGACGCCATCCGCCCGTTCTTCGACACCGCGAACGCATACACCCGCACCCGCTCCGCATTCCACTCCGCCGGCAGCGGGAAAGTCGAGGAGCCCAACTCCCCGCGCGTATCCAACACCACCACCAACTGCGCCGCCATCCGCTCATGCTCGTACTCCAGCAGCTTCATCTCCAGCTCCTGCTGCAACCGCTTCTTCTCCGCCGAGGAGAGCGACAGGCGTTCCACGACGCACAAACGGTCGCCCACATGTGCCCCCTCGCCACTCTCCCAATAATTCCACGTAAGCTGAATCCGATTGCCTTCCAGGATTTCCGCCTCCGGATGGTTCAAGCGCGGCAACACCCCGAAACTCATCTTCAATCGCGGCGGTTCGAAAAGGGTACGGGTATTGAACACCTGCAAATTCATCTTCATAAACAGATTGAATCCGTTCATCGCCAACTCACCGGCTGCCAACCGCCATACGTCTATCAAGAACGTCCCCTGCAAACGCTGGTAAAAACGCGTGGCTACCATCAAACGCAACCGGTTCGACCGCTGCATCGCCGTATTGGCATCCCGATACTTCAACGGCACCGAACGGATATACGTCCGTCCCTTCACCCGGTAAAACACCACATTCCCCACTCGTCCCTGCATCACTTGTTCTGTCTTTGCCATAACTTTTGTTTTTAAAGGTTTATACTCACAATTCCGGCGCCGGAATCAAATCTCGACGGCAAAAGTACATGCCCCGTACAAACCGGGAAATTCTAATTTCCATCTGACCGTTTTCTTTTCTATCCCGCCGATTTCCCTTTCTAACCGGAGGCACACGACATGCACAAACTGCTTGCTGAGGGCGAACCATCAACGACCGTGATAAAGTAAACAAAGACTGGAATCAATATATTTGGGCATCATAGAGTAAGGCATAGGCTGTACCTGCTCTCCCCTTTGCCTCCAAAGTCGCTCCCCGCACGCTTTGCACCGAAGGAACGACGAAGGAGCACCGAATTTGGTCCATGAGAACACCCTGCCAACCTTAAGATATCACACGGATTTCCCTATACTGCCAGGTGTCGTTTGGCTCCTTCCCCCCCCCCGTGCCGGCAAGGCATTCGGGAAAAGGTATCGATTAACGGTTGCCGAGGATGTTCAGGCGGGAGAGCAGGTCGGGGCGGCAGGTGCGGCTCACGGGAAACTCACGCTCCCCGAGGCACACCGTGTTGCCGTAGAACATCGTGATGGCGTGCAGGTTCACCGCATAGCTCTGGTGGATACGGCAAAAGCGGTCCGAGGGAAGCTGCGAAAGCACCGAGGCGAGGCAAAGGGACACCGTCAGGTGCTTGCCGTCACGGAAGTGGAGGTCGCAGTAACTCCCGCCGGCATGAAGCCAGAGGAGATTGTTGTAAAGGGTTTTCCGGTAATAGTCGTTATGGCGGATAAAGATGCCGCCAAGGCGGTGGATGGGAGCCGTGCTGGGAAACGAAGAGAAATCCCTCGCCGGCAAATCAGTTCTATTTTTATTCATGATCATTCATTTTTTTAGTTAATGAATACCTTGCCGGCGAATATTTTATTGTCCGAAGCATAAAAACAGGGCTGCCTAACATCAAATAGGCAGCCCGCCAGAACCAGGCATATTACTCATATCATCTTTTTTATGCCTGCCAACTTAAAATGCGCATTCATTTTTTGTCTTCATATATTTCCTGCAGAATCATATCCAGAGTAGCCCCTCTTACTTCGGATTCCACGACTCGTCCTTCCCTGTCGAGCAAGAGCGTGTAGGGGACTCCGTGGAAGCCGTAATAATGCTTGGCTCTTTTTCCCCAGCCATCCGGTATATTCCTCAATTGCAGGTAAGCGGGGTTCTCTTCCTGCAATGCCTTTTTCCATTCCGCCTCATTCTGGTCGACGGAAACGGCGATGATGTTAAAGCGTTTCCCGTAAAGGGTGTGCACGTGTTTCAAGTGGGGGATTTCCGCCCGGCACGGTCCGCACCACGACGCCCAGCACTCCAACAGGGTGTATCTCCCCGGCTGGACGTAATCGGAGAAACGTCCCTCTTTTCCGTTTTTGTCCACCACGGCAAAATCGATGAATTTCTCTCCCCGGGCGGTGTTGGCATACAGAGCCGCTTTTTTCTCCAGTTCGATGTATGCCGGCGTGTTTCGCAATTCCGGGGCAATCAGGGAAAGCCATCGGCGAACCTCCTCTTTCGTGTACACACTGGCGCTTCTTAAGATATTTTCCAGCACCTTGATGCTGACTGCCGAACGGGAATTGTCCTTCACGAAATTCTCTTCCAACTCCCGTACCTTCCTGCTGATTTCCCGCTGTTGTTTCACGATTTCAATCCCTGCGGCGGTGTACTCGGGCGTAAATATCCCCTGGTAAGCATACCGGTCGTAGTTCATGGCGTACTCCCGAAACAATGTTGCATTCTGTTTATACAAGACTTTCAGTTCTTTATCAAGCGAGAGGAACAAGTCATGGGACGCGGAACCGATGATCCGGGCATTGTCGTACCTCAGCGAATCCCATTCGCCGGTCACCGATATGGCGGAGTTTTCCACCCAAAGATGCTGTGTCTTGTTTTTGCGCCGATCTCCGCTGTTGTCCCGGATGCTGATTTCACAATAGGCGGGTACGTCCATTTTGCCGGAAAACACAAAACGTCCTTTTTCCGTCACCGCAGAATCTATCGCCACCCGTTCCCCGGTTCCGGCATTCAAATAAACTTTCACTCCTTCCGGCATTCCGGAGATTTCCCCTTTGATTTCATAACGAGGTGCCCGGCTGCAAGCCGTCAGCCCCATCAATGCCAGGGCTATCCATTTTATTCTCTTCATAATATAACGCTATCTATTTTTATTTGCCATATTGTTCTTCCAGCAGCACATCCAATTTCGCGCCCCTTCCGTTTTCGGAAACAATCCGTCCTTCCCCGTCGATAACCAACGAATAGGGGATGCCCCGCAGACGGTAATAATCCCCTACATCTTTTCCCTTGTCGTCTTTCACGGCACGCAATTGCAGGTAATTCGGCTTGTCGGCATTCATCGCTTTCCTCCACTCTTTGTCGGTTCTGTCCGTAGAGACGGCAATAATGTTGAAGCGGTCACCGTACTTCTTCCGCAGGATTTTCAGGTGGGGAACCTCCACCCGGCAATGCCCGCACCACGATGCCCACACTTCCAGGAGGTTGTATTTGCCCGGCTGCACATAATCGGACAACATGCCCTCTTTCCCGTTCAGGTCCACAACCCGAAAATCGATGAATTTCTCTCCCTTTGCCGTCTCCTTATAAACGGCGATTTTTTCCTCCAACGCCCGGTAAGCCTCCGTGCATTTCAATTCCGGCGCCAAGGTTCCCATCCAGCCGTCTATCTCGTCCGCCGTGAAAGAACTGGCGTATCCGAGCAGATTATCCAGCACTTTCAACGCCACCGGCGAAGCGGAATGCGTCCCGACACCACCAACGGACGGAAAAACTCCCGGAAGACTGTCTCGTAAGCCTTCTTGTCGCCTACTGCCAATAATTTCGCCATTGTATTCCAGGAATCCTCCGTCATGCAATTTCAATTGAAAAAATGTTTGAAAACGAGGGCTAAGATAATCAAATTTTGCAAGGAAATATTCCTTCCTCCGAATAAATCGTACCGGGGAGGTCTCGAAGATTATACCGGGAGGCCATCACTTCCCCATAAGCCCCGCAGGTACGGATGGCTATCAAATCCCCGCGCCGGGTGGCAGGCAGCGCAACCTCCTTCCCGAAACAATCGGCAGATTCACAAATAGGTCCCACCACATCATACTTCAAAGCGGGTAACGTGGAAGTCAGGTTTTCTATCTTGTGGTAAGCCTGATAGAGGGCAGGGCGCAACAGGTCGTTCATGCCGGCGTCAAGAATGGCAAAACGACGCCTCTCTCCCTCCTTCACGTAAAGGACCCGGGCAATCAGCGTGCCGCATTGCGCCACCAGGGAACGCCCGAGTTCAAAATGCACCTGCTGCCCGGCGGCAGGTTCAAAGAAGCGGGAAAAAGTATCGAAATAGGCGCGGAAATCGGGAATCGGATGCTCGTCGGGATATTCGTAGTCCACTCCCAGGCCTCCCCCGAAATTGATATGCGGAAGAACAACACCCCGCGCGTGCAGACGGGACTGAATCTCACGGGCACGCAGACACAATCCCCGGAAAACAGACATGTCGGTAATTTGGGAACCGATATGGAAATGAATGCCGAGAAGGCGGATGCGGGGCATCTCCGACACCGCGTTTACCACACGATCCAAATCGGAGAGGTAAACCCCGAATTTATTCTCCTCGATGCCGGTGGTGATGTAATGGTGCGTATGGGCATCCACATTGGGATTGACTCGGATGGCTATGCGCGCTACCTTGCCAAGGCGGCAAGCGATGTCGTGGATGACCTCGATTTCGGGCAGCGACTCGCAATTAAAGCAAAAAATATCGTGCCGGAGCGCAAACTCTATCTCCCGGTCGCTTTTCCCGACGCCGGCATAAACGATGGAGGAAGGAGAAAAACCGCATTCCAAAGCACGCTCCACCTCGTTCCCGCTGACACAGTCCGCCCCCAACCCGCGCGCACTGATGCGGCGCAGCAGGACAGGGTCGGCATTCGCCTTGACGGCATAGTGAAGACAATAGCCGTATGGACGGGATGCCAGGCAGGCGGCATCGAGCGTCCGTTCCAGCAAAGTCAAATCATAATAATAGTAAGGCGTCTGCATCTCTCATTCATTTAACAGTTTACGGCTCAAATCGACCATCGCTTTCTTCTTGTCTCCCTCTTTTACGAGAACGGAAATGTTATGTTCGCTTCCCCCGTAGGATATCATCCTCAAAGGCACCTCCGCCAAGGCGTCCATCACGCGGGCGCCGAGCCCGGTTTTCCCGGCGGAACAGTCGCCGACAATGCAGATGATGGCCATATCGCGGTCCACCTCGACAATTCCATACTGCGCCAGGTTCCGCAGGATTTGCTCCAAACGGGCGGTATTGTCAATGGTCAGGGATACTGCCACCTCCGAGGTGGTAATCATGTCTATGGGCGTTTTCCACGCCTCGAACACCTCAAACACTTTGCGCAGGAAACCGTAGGCGAGCAACATATTGGTGGATTTGATTTTTATCGCCGTAATACCGCTCTTGGCAGCCACCGCCTTGACATTCCCCGCCGGACTGGCAGCGGTAATCAGCGTTCCTTCGTCGCCGGGGTTCAGCGTATTCTTCAAACGGACGGGGATATTCGCCCGCGCCGCCGGCTGTACGCTGGAGGGGTGGAGAATCTTGGCACCGAAATAAGCCAGTTCCGCAGCTTCCTCGAAGGAAAGGCGACGAATCGCACGAGTGCCCTCCACCACTCGCGGGTCGTTGTTGTGAAAACCGTCAATATCCGTCCAGATTTGAATCTCTTCCGCCTCCACGGCAGCCCCCACGAGGGCAGCGGAATAGTCGCTGCCTCCTCGCCTGAGGTTGTCGATTTCGCCGTAAGCGTTACGACAAATAAACCCTTGGGTGATCACCAGCTGCCGCACCTCGGGACGGGAAAGCTCACGGGTGATATTCTGGCGGATGTAAAAATAATCCGGTTCCCCGTCCTTATCGATGCGCATGTATTCCAACGCAGAGAGCAAGGTGTTGGGCACACCGCACTCCTCGAGGTAATAATTCATCAGCGTGGTGGAAATAATCTCCCCTTGCGCCACGACGGCTTTTTCCTGCAACGGATAGAAATCCTTGTTCACGAACGAGCGCAGATAGGTGCATATCGTCCGGATAAACTCTTTGCCCCGGAAGATATAGTCATCCGTACGGAACAGTTCCGTCACCACCATATAATAATTCACCTCCAAGTTGCGGATAATATCCGACGCCTCCTGCCGGCGGTTGCGGTAGAGGCAACCGGCAAACTCCACCAAGGTGTCGGTGGTGCCGGACATGGCAGACAGAACGACTACCTTCGGTTCACTGCCCCCGATTAAACCCGCCACGTGGCGTATCCGCTCCGCACTGCCGACGGAAGTCCCTCCGAATTTCAATACTTTCATGCTTTTCTCCTTTCATTTTACAGTTATACCGGTGCAAAAATGAAACGAAAAATCGGAGGGAACAACTATGTGTTAAGAATTTAACAACACCGCTATTTTCTGTAGAACAAGTCATCACAAAAACTCCCCGGAAGCGAAGATGCTTCCGGGGAGCCCGCTCATCACAAAGCGTAATCAATACCATTTCCAGCACATGGAGGCGACTTTGCACAAGCCGTCCCAACGGCTACCCTCAAGGGGTTCAATCACGATGTCATTGGGATTGTCCGCAATCTGATATTTCCGGACGGTGCCGCCTTGCGCATCGTTGTAGGTGGCGACGTAGAAATAATCTTGCCCCCGCTGTCTGTAACTGTCGTAATAGAGCATGGTTATCGCATCGGTGCCGAAACCGTCGAGCTCCTTGTGCGTGACTCCGCTGTCGAGGAACTCGCAAGCGTAGAGCTTGCTGCCGGCAGCATAGAGCATATACGGATATTTGCTGCTGAATATGAATTTATCCGCTTGCGCGATGTCCGGCAATTGGCTGATATCGTAGCGCTTCCCCTTCTTGGTGTTGGACGGGGTCATGCTGTACAGGTAGAATTTGCCGTCCGGGGATTTCATCACCGCATAGCTGGTTTGAGCGCCACCGGTCAAGAATTGGGAATTGAAAATGGCTACCATGTCGTTGCCGGTTTCCCAAGACCAAGGCTCGTTTTCGCCATCGGTCAATGCCTCGCAGTTCGCACTGGAATGAGTATACTTGGCAAAACGCTTCCCATCCATGTCATAGACGATTTGGGAACCGGCATAGCTCCCCCAGGAAGAAAATCCGTAGATGATTTCCGGCCAGACTTTGAAAAATTCATCAGAGTACTTATCATACTTGTTTATCGGATTGCCGAAATCCCCACTAACCATGAGCGCATCGGTCACATACAAGGCATTATCCCCTATCATTTCACGATAGTAACCAGCACTTTGAATCATGTCACTGGCAGCAAAATTTTCACTTGCCATCGGGTCGTAAATGTCATGACGAATATTGGTAGACTCATCGGAGGTCATATTTACCTTGTCTAATTCAAAAGTACCATCATCCGTCATGAGTAAACAAACACTAGCCCAAGGACTAGTAGGAGTAATATACCTATTGGCAGACACCATTTTGCGCGGTCCGTGGAGTTCGGGCAAGCCCGAGTTTTTCAGTATGTCGCGCACCACGGTGGTGTCACCGACACTGGTGACGGATACCATGTCCAGTGAAACGATTCCTTCCCGCTCTCCCAGCATCAGCCAGCCGTTGGTGAAGAGGGTGGTCACCTCAAGCCAGGCGTCCGTCTGCCATTCCACCCCCGTCGCCTTGTCTTTAACGCCAAGTGTCAAAGTGTAGCTTCCTTTGGGTTGCGTGATCAAATATTCAAGATTCAGTTTGTCGGATATTTTCTCCAGTTTCCCGGCACCAATACCATTGCCGGCCAAATACCAAGTGTATTCGTAACTCTCTTTCGCTTCCGCGTCCTGTGTGAAAGAGAGTTCGGGAATGATTCTGAGGGTATCGACCATGGTGTATGCCGAATACTCTTCTTCCATGCCGCCGATGACTTTGATTTCGTTGATTTTCCGATAATCATAATTCCCTTCGTCCTTGAAACAGGAGGAAAGCCCGAGCAGGCAGATGCCCAATATGGTGTATTTCAGTTTCATAATAAGACATATTAATCAATTATACAAAACGGTCCCCATCTTCATGGGCGTGCCGTCATCTTCCAAAATCTCATTGCCGGCCTTCCGTTGCGCCTCGAGGTAGGCATCGAAGCGTTGTCCGTAAGCCTTAGCACGCGTGGAAGTCATCACGGTGTTGCTGGAAAAATCCTGAACGGTGAGGTCGAACATTTCACACATCATATTGAACTTCTTGACGGTGAACGTTCCCAACAATCCTGCCCACCAGCCTTCCGGCTGTTGCACCACGTCGCTAATCAGAATTGTGTGCTCGATGGCGGAAATGTCCTCATCCGGCGCACCGATGGCAGGCGACCATTTGTGTTGCGTGGGCCAGGGATACCAGGTGCCGAACGGCAAGCGGAAATCAGTGGTCTCTTCCAGGCGCAGCATGAGGCTGCGGCTGCGGCCGGAGAGGTCTGCCTGCTTGTAGAGCTTGATTTTCATGTCCGCATAATGGGCGTTGGCAGGCAGTGTGTGGATTTCCTCCACCGGGTCGTAGTCGTGCCCGACCTTCGCGGTGGTTCCCGTGTCCACCACCGTCACTTTGAAATAACGGTCATGGGCAACCGGATTGCCAAGCAGTTGCACGCGGATGTCGATGGTGCTGTCCTTCTTTTCCTGCAGAAAAAAGGAGATATTGGAGATGGGCGACATTTCCCATGTAATGGTGTCTCCCGCACCCGACGGCCAAGGATGTTGCACGGCAAAATAGACTCCTGCCTCGCCTTCGTAGTCCATCAGGTCGGTCTGGCAAGCATGAAGGCAAAAGATGATGCCTGCCATGAGCGATAAATATTTCGGAATTTTCATGATGTCAAATTTTAAGGTTTATTCCATTCGGTTGTTTTTCTCTGAATCGGGCAATTGCGGCACGTACTTTTCGGTGGTCATCGTAACAGTCGACGGTCCCCAATATCCGTTATTGTATGGAATTTTCTCTTTCGCCTGGCGCTTATAGTAGAAGAAGAGTTGCCCCTCGCCGATAAACTCGCGCTGATACTCCTTTTCCAGTTCGGCAGCCAACAGGCTGTAGTCCGTGATTTCCTTGAGGGCGCGGGCGTTGCGCACTTTGTTGAGCGCCCCGAGCGCCAGGGTCTGGTCGGTTTCGCATTCGGCAATGATGTAGTGCATTTCGGAGATACGCAACATCGGCACCAGGAAACGGTGGCGGTCCTTTCTTTCTTTCACCGCTTCGCTATCCGAATTGAGGATTTGCACTTCGGCATATTTCTGGAAATAATATTGCTCGGCATTACTGGGGTTTCTCATTTTTTTCCATTGGTGGATATACCGATAGTCTGTCTCTTCATACATAGCGTCAACAAGCGCATCCGCCACACGAAGCACGCCGGCATCGTTCAGGCTGTTGGAAAAATAGTTGTCCCACAAGGAAACACGTTTCAGATTATAGTGGGCAAAGAGCAGCTCGCTTTGGTAGATGCGGTCTTCCAAATCGTAGCCCCGGGTGACGAACGGAAAGACTTCCTCGCCTTCCCGCTGAGTCTCATCGACCACCTTGCGGGCATATTCCAATGCCAGCGCGCGGTCTTCGCAATAGAGGGCAGCCCGCGCCAGGAGGGCTTGCACGGCGTAGTAGTTGAGGCGGGTCGTCCGATAGCGCAGGTCGTTCCCCTCGCCGAACGCCCCGGCAGAAAAGAGCGGCCCCTCGGTGATAATCGGATCCGATTCCGCCAGATAGCCTTCGGCTTCCAGCAAATCCTTTTTGATTTTTTCATAAACCACATTCGCCGCCAAAAGGGGACGCACCTCTACTTTGGAGGTTTCCGCATAAGGGATACATTCCATTTCGGGATTCTCCCTGAAAATGGGTCCCCAAATGCGGAGGACTTCAAAATGGAACAACGCCCGGAGTGCCAATGCTTCGCCCTTGACAATGTTGTAGTACTCTTCGCCGAGGATGTCTTTTCCTTTGTCGCAATGCTCTATGATAGTATTGCAGTTGGCAATCAGGTTGTAATACTTGTCCCAAATGGTGCCGTAGGTGGATTTTACGCTTGCTTGACTATAGTCAAAATTCTTGTAATAACTGTAAGCGTGTTCGTAGGACATGGCAGCGGAGTAATATTGCGCCAGCACGTCGAACAGGGAAACGCTCATGCGCCCGCCGTAGAGGGTAGCGGCATTCATCTCGATATAGACGCCGTTCAGGGCAGCCATGAATCCTTCGCGGCTCTCGAACAGTTTCTCTTCCATAATCCGGTCTTCCGGCTCAACGTCCAGCCAATTATTGCACGAAGTCAATAAAAGGACGGGAAGCAATAAAAAAGATAGAATATATTTTCTCATCTCGTTGTCAATTTAGTAAGTTCAACATTTAAAAGCGCAGGCTGAGCGAAAAAGCCACCGAACGGGCAAAAGGATATTCGGTACCCCGCTCCTCCCGGATGGATGACTTGCGGAAAATGTCGTTCATGTAGGCATTCACGGTCATGGAAGAAGCACCGATGTGCTTCAGCCAGCGGGCGGTGGTCTCGTAGCCGATGTTGATGGACTCCCCTTTGAAGGTGTTTTCCTTCAGCACAAAGCGGGAGGACATGGGCGTGGAAGAACTGTTGGCGATGCTCTTAAACTGCGCCTTGTCGCCCGGGGCCTTCCAACGATCGTAGAGCGCCCGGCGGTCATGGTTGTTGAAAAGATTATCCTTGGAGATGTTCTCCACCTTGTTGAACAGCGCGCTGGCAAAGTTGTAGCCGCCAATCTGGTAACGGAAATTGGCGGATATGGTCAGCCCCTTGTAATAGAGCGTCGTTCCGACCACTCCCTCCAATTTCGGGCGGGAATTGCCGACCACGACCTCATCCGCAACATCCCATTCGAAAGAAGAGGAGCCGTCCTTTTTCAGGAACAATTCATTGCCGGTGGTCGGGTCGATGCCCAGCGAACGCACCGCCCACAGGTCATCGGGGCTGGCACCGTCATAATAACGGGTCAGGCTTTGCGCCTCAATATTGCCTTGATTCAGACGCTGTAAGGAGTTGCCCACGTTTTTGTACTCCCCTTTCTCATGGCGGAAGGTGAAACGCATCGTCCAGTTAATGCGGTCTTCGGGACGGTAGACCGGCGAGAAACTGATTTGCCCGTCCGTTCCGCGGATGGATTGCTTGCCGATGTTAGTGGTCAGGGAGGTCGTACCGCTGGAGGTCGGCATGTTGATGACTGCCAACAGGGGATCTGTGTCCTTGGCGTAGTAATCGATGTTGAAACGCAAGCGGTTGTTCAGGAACACGGCGTCGAGACCGACGGATTTCTCCATGGTTTTCTGCCACTTCAAATCGGGATTGCCGAAACGGTCGATGAGGGCGCTGGTGCCGAACTTGTTTTGCAGCCAGGAGTTATAGGTGTAGGTCTTCATCGCCTGGTAGGCATCGAAGCTCTGGTTTCCCGGATTACCGATGGAGCCTCTGATTTTCAAAAGCGTCAGCCATTCCGCTCCGCTCAGGAACGATTCGTTGTGCAGATTCCACGCCAAACCAACAGACCAAGTGTTGGTAAAACGGCTGTTCACCCCGAACACCGAAGAACCGTCGGCGCGGTAGCTGGCATCCAGCAGATAACGGTTATCAAAGGCATAGTTACCAATGAGATAAAAGCTGGTGCTCCGCGAAACGGTCTTCGAATAGGAAGGCTTGGTTCCCGCCTTGTAGCCGCTGGAGAAAGCCGGATTGACGTAAAAGTCATTGACAAACCCGACAGTCGAAAAACCGCCCGAACGGCTCTGATTCTCCTGGAAGTTCCAGCCTCCGACCACATTCACCTGGTGTTTGTCGGCAAATAATTGCCCGTATGTCAGCGTCACATCACCGTCATAGGAGAAGTTGCGGACATAGGACTCGGAATAGCTACCCCGCTCCAGTTCTGTCGTCTCCGCATAGTCGGGATGTTTGGGAGACTTGAATTTCTCACCGTCCTGATCGCTATAACGCAAACCGATACGCCCGCGCGCCCTCAAATGAGAGGTAATGTCCCATTCTGCCTGGAAGTTATCGGTCAGGCTTACAGTCTTCGTCCGGTCGACATGTTTCAGGGAAGCCATATAAAGGGGATTGTAAACCAATTTGTCGCCGGAAATGGTATCTAGTATAACGGTCGGTTCTTCGTTTTCGTCCCACTTCCGGTAATACGGATTGGTACGGGCAAATGTGGAGAAAGCGACAGGCTCACGGTCTGCGATGGTATAGTCGAAAGAGGCTTTGTTGGAAAAACGCAAAGTTTTCACCCGGTAGTTCAAGTCGAGATTGACAGCCACGATGTCCTTGTCCGACCCCTTCATCACTCCTTTGGTGGTACCGTAATTGACTCCCAGACCGTAGCGCATGGCTTCGTCGCCGCCGTCCACGTACAAATTGTGCCGATGGGAAAAGGTCGTGCGTAGCGGCTCGTTCAGCCAAAAGGTGTTTACCCCGCGCTTAATTTCAGCTAAACGCTTGTTGTACAGTTTATCCAGATACAACTGAGTGCTGGGATATTCGCTTGTATAATAGCCCGACAGCCGCTCAAACTCCAATTTCTCTTCGGAATTCATCAGATTGTAATCCGTCAGGTCGGCAAATGAAACGGTAAAATCACCCCGATAACTGACCCTCAGCTTACCCGCTTCCGGCTGTACGGTTTCCACCACCATTACACCGTTTGCCGCCTTGGAACCATAGATGGCTGTGGAAGCGGCATCTTTCAAGATAGTTACGCTGGCAACGCGGTCCAGACTCAAATTCATGATAGCCTCCAACGTGGTCTCGAAACCGTCCAGGATAAACAGCGGCTGGTTCGGGTCGGTGCCATACTCCTCCTTGAATCCGGCAATGGAAGTCTTTCCGCGAATTTCCATATCAGGCAAGCGGTTCGGGTCGGAACCCCATTCCTTACTGTCCATCACCAAGAGTGACGGATCCAGCGTTTTCAAGCTTTGGATGATGTTCTGGTTGCCCACCTGTTTCAATTCATTGCTGGTATAAGTGGTCGCAGCACCCGTAAAACTCTCCTTTTTGCGACTGAAAATACCGGTAACAACCACCTCTCCCAATTTTTCCGATGCCTCTTTCAAAACAACGGACAAAGGCTTATCCGGTTGTTCGATTTTCACCTCTTTGTTGTCCATGCCGATGAATGAAAACACCAGTATTTTCCCGGCTGGTTCGGGAATTGTCAGTTCGAAAGCGCCGTTTCCGTCGCTGACCGCGCCCAGCATGGTTCCTTTAATCAAAACGGTCACCCCGGGCAGAGGATGCCCTTTGTCGTCCGTCACGACACCGCGCACTCGTTCGGTCTCTTGTGGGACTGAAGTCACACCGACGTAACTTGTCGATTCGCTTGCCCGAAGACTGCTCAAACCGGAGAACAGCCCCACGGCAACAAGGAATAGGTATGACATACCCCTTCTCAGCCTTTTCTTTAGGCTAAGCCTCAAATTGTTTTTCTTCATACTTTTGTTTTTAAAAATTAATGACTACCTTTATCATTTTACCGGCTGCCATTGAAAAATGAAAAGGCCGACTATCTGTTTCAACACATCTTATAAGATAGTTGTCAAAAGTAAAAGAATAAAACAATATTCCAAAAGAATATTCTGAATATTTTCCAAAAACATTGAAAAAATATTCGGAACACCCTAAAAATGAGACAATGTAAATTAAAACTATTTTAGATTTTATTTTGCTTTAAGCCATAAAACAGGCAGCAACCCAGCTATTTTCTTCCCGATATTCCCCAAAAACAAGCCCTAAAGACTCCGCTTTTTCACGAATCATGGGGAGGTCATGTTCATAGAAACCGCTCATCACCAACATGCCTTGCGGAAGCAAGCGCTCCACATAACGTTCCATGTCCGCCAGCAGGATATTGCGGTTGATGTTGGCGAGTATCACGCCGAAAGGGGCTTCGTCCGCCAGCAGGGCGGCATCGCCGATGCGGACGGTCACTGCGTCCACTCCGTTGTTGCGAAAGTTTTCCATGGCATTGTGGTACGCCCAGTCGTCGATGTCGATGCCCACCACCTCACGCGCCCCGACTTTCGACGCCATGATGCCCAGAATACCGGTACCGCACCCCATATCCAACACCCGCTTGCCACGGATATCGGCGGCATGCTCCAAAATCATGCGCAACATCAAAGCTGTCGTGGCATGATGCCCGGTACCGAAACTCATCTTCGGCTCAATGACAATATCATACTCAATACCCGGCACCCGTTCGTGAAAGCCGGCACGTACCTGAATACGGTTGTCCACTACAATAGGCGTAAAATGCTCCTCCCACTCCCTGTTCCAATCCCGATCCTCTATCTCACGGGCAACCCGGTCGATACGGTACCACTCCGAAAAATAAGCCGGCATATCCAAGGCATCGACCGCTTCCGCCCGATAATCCGCAACAGGAATATAAGCGGAAAATCCGGTGTCCGTATATGAAAATCCGTCGTAACCGATGTTCCCCAATTCTGCTATCATAGCATCCGCTACGGCTTCCGCATAGGGAGTAATGGTAAAAGTAAGTTCTATGGTATTCATGGTATAGGTATTTAAATTTGCATTCGGATACGCCACTCTTTCGGGTAATAATTATTCAATCGGTTGCCGAGGTTCTTGCACCACCCCAACGAAATGCCGCCATACGTCATCAACAGCCAATCGCCTGCCGTGCCGGGAACCGGAACATCCTCCTTTTTTAGGAAAGCAAGCGCCGTCGCCCGGTCTGCCTCGTACAGCGCGCAATGCATCCGGTCCAACCCCTGCCACAACGCCAGGGAGGGCATCAGTTTCAACTTGCGGCTGTCCGCTTCCGCCACTTCGCATCCTTTATACAGGATATTCAAATGTCGGTCCGCCCCCTCCATCCACTCCGCATGCTCCACAGGCACTACCCCCCACGCCTCCGCCGTGCGGTAAACCGCATAACGTTCCGGCTCACGGACATAAGTGCGCATCTCCGACGGCAGGACAAGGCCCTGTCCCAGTTTACGCCGCTTTCCCTTGCGGGAAAGCGGCCGATTGCCATCCGTCTTCCGAACCGCACCGATGAAAAAACCCTCCCCTTCCGTCCGGTGAGGATAAAAACGGTAGCCATGCACCGGTGAATCGCCTTCCGTCACGCCGGGAAACGAATGGTCGATGACAATACTCTCCCCTCCATACTCCTCCGCCAGCCACTCCAACACCTCCTCATTCTCCCATCGACCATACGTGCAAGTGCTGTATATCAGCACGCCTCCCGGCACCAGGCAATCCCACACATCGGCAAGAATCTGCCGTTGCCGTTCGCCGCACATGCGTACATTCTGCTCACTCCACTCCCCGATGGCATCAGTATCTTTACGGAACATCCCCTCCCCCGAACAAGGAGCATCTACCAGAATCACATCGAAAACACTCCCCAACGCCGCAAAATCGGCAGGCGCATTATTCGTCACCACCACATTATCTTGCCCCCACTTGATGATATTCTCTTTCAGGATCATCGCCCGGCTGCGAACATACTCATTCGACACCAACAGGCTCCCCGCAGGCAGCGCTGCAGCCGACAAGGTGGATTTCCCGCCCGGCGACGCACACAAATCCAGCATCCGCACCGGCGCATCCGGCAACACCTGCCGTAACACCTGCTCCAGAAACATGGAGGATGCCTCCTGCACATAATACGCCCCCCCATGCAGGCAAGGGTCCAACGTAAACACCGGCCGCCGGTTCAAATAATAGCCCTGTCGGCACCACTCCACTTTCCGGCATACCTCCCCCATCACCTCCAACGCTTCCGCCTCCGCCACCTTACCGGGATTCACCCGTATGCTCACCGGTGCCGGCTGCCGCAAAGCCGCCAGAAACTCCTCCGTCTCCGTGCCGAGCTGTATTCTCATCCGTTGCTCGAATGCCTTCGGAAATGTACTCATACTCTTTTATTGTGAAACAAAGGTATAAAATAAAAAGATACCGTCACTACATTTCCGTCGTTTTGATCCTTTTGCTGTTTGGAACGAGCAAGAGTTCTGCTCGACAAAAAAGAGAAAGAGTATTTCAGATAAAATCACTACTTTTGCACAACTAAATCGGACTCTTCCATGATTATTAAAGAAAACCATAGTTTAAAGCCATACAACACATTCGGCATCGACGCGAAGTGCAAATACTTCGTGGAGGCGGAAGAAGAGGAGGAACTGCTGGATTTCGTCCGGCAATACGAATGGGACCCGCACGAAATACTGATACTGGGAGGAGGCAGCAATTTCCTCTTCACGGATGACTTTGAAGGGACGGTCTTTTACCCCGCCATGAAAGGCATCGAAATCATCGGGGAAGACGCCGAAAGCGCCCGAGTACGGGTCGGAGCCGGAGAGAACTGGGACTCCTTCGTGGCATGGGCTGTGGCGCAAGGATACGGGGGAGTAGAAAACCTGTCCCACATCCCCGGGCATGTCGGAGCGGCACCCGTACAGAATGTCGGGGCATACGGCATGGAGGCGGGAGAAGTCATCCGAGAGGTGGAAGCCATCGAAATCGACAAAGCGCAACGGATAACCATTCCGGCGGAAGAGTGCTGTTTCGCCTACCGTGACAGCCGCTTCAAAAGGGAATGGAAAAACCGCTTCATCATCACCCGGGTCGTATTCCGCCTGAACAAAACGCCGCACTACCGCACCGAATACGGCAGCATCCGCAGTGAACTGGAAAAACAGGGTGGCGAACTCTCCTTGGCACGCATCCGCGAAGCCGTCATCCGGATACGCCGGGAAAAACTGCCGGATGTGGAGACACTCCCCAGTGCCGGGAGTTATTTCAAAAATCCCGTGGTTTCGCAAGCGCTTGCCGAACAATTAGCCCAAGCCTATCCCGGCATGCCGGTCTACCCGGTGGACGACGAACATAGCAAACTGGCAGCAGGCTGGCTCATCGAGCAATGCGGATGGAAAGGGAAGAGCCTGGGACGCGCCGGCGTATATGAAAAACAGGCACTGGTACTCGTAAACCTCGGCGGTGCCACCGGCACGGAAATCGCCCGGCTGGCAAACGAAATCAGGAAAAGCGTATTTATGAAATTCAACGTATGGATTGAACCGGAAGTATATGCCATTTGAGAAAAAACAGCAAAAGCGACAAGTCATGCAAGTTACGAAGCACAGAGAAAAGGTAAAGATTTTCAACCACTACACCAACTACAAAGGCCGCCTGTTCGTGAAAACGCTGTGCGACCTGTTCAATGACGTGGCGGAGGTACAGACCGAACAACTGGGCGTGGACGTAGCCACCCTCAACGCTGCCGGCGCCACCTGGATGTTGCACCGCCTGCATATCCGCCTCCACAAGATGCCTCAACAGAACGAAGAGGTCTATATCGAAACCTGGCCATCCGGCATCGACCGTCTGTTCGCTCTCCGGGACTACCGCATGGTACGGGAAAACGGCGAGGAGCTGCTGCGCGCCACCTCGGAATGGATGTACATCGACCTCAACCGCCGCCGTCCGATGCGGCAGATGGAGCGCGTGGTGGAGATGAGCACCTCCCACGGCATTCCGCACCTGGAACTTCCCTCCATCCTCAACGAAAAGGAGTTCGCCATGACTCCCGCCGGGGGGCGCCATTTCGAAGCGACTTTCGACAACATCGATTTCAACGGCCACGTCACCCAGGCATCCTATATGCGCTGGATTACCAACTCCCTGCCGTTTGAATTCCTGAAAACGCACGTCCTGGTAGACGTCGAAGTCATCTACTCCCACGAAATCATGCCCGACAGCCGCATCTATTCGGCATACGAGATGAAGATGGAAGGGGAAACCGTCACCGTAGGACACCGCGTGCAGAACGAAAGCGGCGACACCACCCACTGCATTGCCAAATCCGTCTGGGAAAAGAAATAAAAAAGGTTGAGGTTCAATACCTCAACCACTTATAAAGTTCTTGCCACGTAATCTTTTTGCCATACATCAGGATGCCTACCCGGTATATCCGTCCGGAGAGCCACGTAAAAAAGATAAAGCATACGACCAGCAACGCCATCGAAGTCATCACCTCCCACCCCGGCACCCCGAAAGGCACACGCACCAGCATCACGATAGGCGAGGTAAAAGGCACTAAAGAACTCCAGAACACCAACGGCGACTCCGGGCTTTTCATCGCGGTGAAACCGATATACAGCCCCATCACCAGCAATATCGACAGCGGCGTCAGGAACTGCTGCGAATCCGTTTCATTATCCACCGCCGCACCGATAGCTGCAAACAGCGAGGCATACAACAGGTAACCCCCGATAAAATAAAAAAGGAACAACCCCAGAAACTTCAACAGGAACGCCGGCTCAATGGTCTGTAACACCTTCTGCACGATTTGCAACTGCTCCGGGTTCAACTGCCCCGCACCCGTCAATGCCGGCATATCGCCCGCCATGGCTCCCGCACTCCGCAACGCCTCCATGTCCAGTTCCGGCAGGAAGAACACCTGCATCGTACCGATAAGCACCAAAGCGAACACCACCCAAATTAGGAACTGCACCAACCCCACGGCTGCCACCCCGATAATCTTGCCCAACAGGAACTGGAAAGGCTTCACGGACGACACCAGCACTTCGATAATCCGGTTGGTCTTCTCCTCGATAACCCCTTTCATCACCTGCGAGGCATACATAAAGATGAACATATAAATCACCATCCCCGCAATTAGTCCGACAACCGAGGCTATTTCCGACGAACTCTCCTTCACGCTCCTCGTGTCCTCCGACACTTTCAACGTCCGCACCGTCACCGGCGTACTCACCGCCGCCAGCTTCTCCTCCAGGTCGGGCACCCGTGTCTCCGCAATCACCGCGCTCCGCTTCACCCCCTCTATCCTCTCGCGCAACTGCGCCGCCAAAGCCTTTTTCAACTCCATCGGCACCTGCGAAAAAGAATATATCGGAATCTCCGGACGCTCCATCACATCCTCCGGCACATTGATGACCGCATAATAGCCGTGTGCCCGAAGGAAATCGGGCGCCTCGCTCTCCGGCACCTCCGTCTCCGTATATTCGAACACCGTATTATTGATTTGCCGGAAAGGCGTTTCGATGGCGGAACGGTTCGCAACGGCAATCCGCCGCTCCTGCGTATCATCCTTCAGCAACATCCACATCAGGAAAGCATAAAAGCCTGCCATGAGAAGAGGCACGACAAGCGTCAGCACCAAAAAACTCTTCTTCCGCACCCGCGTGGAAAACTCACGCCCTATGATAATCCATGTTTTATTCATACCGTTATCCGATTACTTCGTTATCTGGTCTTTCACCAATTTAATAAAAATATCGTGCATCCCGGGAATGATTTTCTGGTAGGACAGAATATCCGTCTTATCCAGCAGACGCCCCAGCAACGTATTGTCGGGGCACTCCTCCAAGCGTTGCAACACCGCCTCATGCTGCCCGTCCTCCACCTTCTCCGACAGCACCTCGAACTCACTGCCGATGGACTCCTGCAGGCGAAAATCGGGACGGTAACGGCAAATCAGGCGGTAGGTATTGTTCGCATACTCCTGCCGTATCCGGTTAATCGGTCCCTCAATAATTTTCTTCGACCGGTTGATCAGTGCGATATGGCTGCATACCTCCTCCACCGACGACATATTGTGGGTGGAAAAAATAATCGTCGCCCCCTTCTCCCGCAATGCCAGAATTTCCCGTTTCAGCAACTCCACATTAATAGGGTCGAAACCGCTGAAAGGCTCGTCGAAAATCAACATCTCCGGCTCATGCAGCACCGTCGTGATGAACTGCACTTTCTGCGCCATCCCCTTCGACAACTCCTCCACCTTCCGGTCCCACCACGCCTCGATACCGAATTTCTCAAACCACACCTTCAGCTGCCGCACGGCATCCCGCTTTGTCACTCCCTTCAATCGCGCCAAATACACCGCCTGCTCGCCCACCTTCATCTTCTTGTACAGTCCCCGCTCCTCGGGCAGGTAGCCGATACGGTTCACATCTTCAGGCTGCAACTTCCGTCCCTTGAAAAACAATTCCCCCGCATCCGGACCCGTAATCTGGTTGATAATCCGGATCAACGAAGTCTTGCCTGCCCCATTGGGACCCAGCAACCCGTAAATCGCCCCCTCCGGTATCTCGATGGACACATCGTCCAGCGCCCGGTGGTTCGCGTAATTCTTGATAATATGTCGGGCTTCAAAAAAATTCATAACCATCCGTTTTCAAAATAAACAAAATGTACCAACGCCTTCGATTCTCCACCTCCGGCATCGGTACATTCATCATGCTATCGCCTATGGTCAGGCATTTTCATCCTCTGCCATCTCAATCATCAAAGCGCCTTTCGGCAACTTGTCCCCGACATGGACATGGATGCTCTTGATCTTTCCCGCAAACGGAGCCGCCACCTTATTGTTCATCTTCATGGCCTGAAGAATCAGCAGCACCTCCCCCTCTTCCACCCGCTGCCCCTCTTTCACGGCAACCTCCATGATGGTGCCCGGGATATAGGAAACCAACTGATAAGGATTCGGCTCCTCCCACGGCTTCCGGTTGAGCCATTTTTCTGTCAGGCGGGTCTTGTATTCCACTCCGTCCAACAAGAACGTTTCAAATTTCTCTGCCATTGTTCTACTGTTTTATGGGATTTAACGAATCAGAACGGAGGAATACCATGCTTCTTGGCAGGCGTCATCACCGTCTTGTTACCCGACACCTCAATGGAATGCTTCAGCAGCATACGCGTTTCCGACGGCTCGATAACCGAATCGATATATCCCTTGGAGGCTGCCACATACGGATTGGCAAACTTCTCGCGGTACTCCGCCACCTTCTGCTTGCGCATCTCTTCCGGATTGGCGGCTTCCTTGATTTCCTTGCGGAAAATGATATTGGCAGCCCCCTCCGGACCCATCACCGCAATCTCAGCGGTAGGCCATGCGAACATGAAGTCCGCTTTCAGGTGGCGTGAATTCATGGCGATATAACCGCCTCCGTAAGCCTTGCGCAGAATCACCGTCACCTTGGGCACCGTTGCCTCGCTGTACGCATACAGCACCTTCGCCCCGTGGCGGATAACCCCCATGTGCTCCTGCTCCACGCCCGGCAGGTAACCCGGCATGTCCTCGAAAGTCACGATGGGAATATTGAACGCATCGCAGAACCGGATGAAACGACCTGCCTTGTCCGCAGAGTCGCAGTCCAGCACACCCGCCAGCACCAACGGCTGGTTGGCGACAAAGCCCACCGTCTCCCCGTCGATACGGCCGAAGCCCACCACGATGTTCTGTGCGAAATTCTCCTGTACCTCGAAGAAATCCGAATCGTCCGCCACCGCCTTGATAATATCGCGCACGTCATACGGCTGCGTCGGATCGGCAGGCAGAATTTTCTCAATGTTATACTCCGATTTCGGCGCCTTGGCAGGGAAAGCCTTTGCCTTGCGCTGATTGTTCCACGGAATGAACGTCAGCAACTTCTTGATTTGCTCGAAACACTCCGGCTCCGTGGAAGCGAAGAAATGCGCATTCCCGCTCACACAAGCGTGCACACGCGCACCGCCCAGATCCTCCGGGCTCACCACCTCTCCCAAAACCGTCTTCACCACATCGGGACCCGTGATGAACATCTTCGAAATGTTATCCACCACGAAGATAAAGTCCGTCAGCGCCGGCGAATACACCGCCCCACCGGCACAAGGTCCCAAAATCACGGACAACTGCGGAATCACGCCCGAAGCCTGCGTATTGCGGAAGAAAATCTCCCCGTAACCCGCCAATGCGTCCACACCTTCCTGGATACGCGCACCACCCGAGTCGTTGATACCGATAATCGGAATCCGCATCTTGATGGCATGATCCATAATCTTCGTAATCTTACGCGCGTGCATCAGTCCCAACGAACCGCCTGCCACCGTAAAATCCTGTGCATAAATAGCAACAGGTTCTCCGTATACGGTACCGGTACCGATAACGACACCGTCTCCGTGGAGAACCTTCTTGTCCATACCGAAATCTTTCGATTGGTGCTCTACAAAAATATCGTATTCATGGAACGAACCCTTATCCAGGATACCTTCGATACGCTCGCGGGCTGTCATCTTACCCATCTCGGCCTGCTTCTTGATGGCATCTTCTCCACCACCTTGAAGCACAATCTCTTTCCTCTTTCTGAGGTCAAGAATATTCCTTTTCAGTGACATAGTAATTCTTTTTGTTAGTAAAACAAGGTGCAAAACTACGCAAAAAAAAATGACTTACAAAAAGGAATGCCGCTTCTACCCGAAATTATATTTCCTTATCCTTTCTTTCCAAGGCTTTTATCTTGCCTGAGTAAGAAATCTGCGTCCGGTTATTGCTCACCAGGAATACCGAGCACCCGTCCCCGCCCATCATCTCGATGGTAATCTGATACGTATCGCCCTTGCCCGGCACGCTGAAAGAAAACATCACCGACTGTTTTTTCTTCTTCTTCAACATCTTCACCTGGGGATTCTTCATCGGGGCATCGAACTCGATGCCGCCACCCTCCCCGTAGGGCAACGAATAAGCGCGTCCGAAGAAAGGCAGATTTCCTTCCGCCACGCTGTCCTTCACCGTAATCCTTCCCCTCGGGTTAAAGCGCGACACATCCCCTCCTCCCTGCGGATACACGTGCAGGATCTCCACCTCGAACTGCCGGCTCTCCAGCAACGCCTGCGCCTCCGCCAACCCCTTCTCCTGCCGCACCGCCTTCTCCTCCTTCGATAACTTCTGGGCCCCTGCCGGCAACGCCACCGCCAACAGCGCCCCCCATAAAAACCAATGCAATCTTTTCATATCTCGTTCATTTTTAGTTGTTCATGAACGAAAGTACAAAAAATATGCCAAAATCCCCCCGCCTCCGTGCATGGACCGGAGGCGAAAGAAACATCTATATGATTCCGCTTATCGGTGATTACTCCTCATAAGAGAACACAAACCGGTACGCCTCTTTCCCGGCGGCGTCCAAAATAGCCATCTCGGAGACATACTCCCCTTTCATCGTGTACTTGCACGTGTAAGCCCGCTTCTCTTCACCATCGCCAGACTCGCGAGACATCGTCACCTCCATGGACTCCGGCAAACAAGCGGAACGCTCCCCGGCAATCCCCAAGAGCCAAGGTTCCAAAATAGTTATGCTTTCAGAATCATATATACCAAAAGCCTCTATCGCCAAATCACGAAAAACATGTCTCATGATAAAATAAAACATATCAATATTCAACTCATTAGCACGATTGCCATATTTAAAATCAGTCTGAAAACGCTGATTATTATAACGCTGATTTCCATAATAATGGCAACTTAGAACATAACGACTCAAATTATCCTCGGAAAAAGAAAAGTCCATCGTCAAAGTATCACTATACTCACCATAACGATCGGTTTCAATCCACTGTAATGACTGCAAATAATCTCCGTCATACGCATATTTTACTTTATCATCACCAGAATACGAATATCCAGTAATAACTTTCCCATTTAGAATATTATGAAACCAATCGTCTGATTCTATCAAATAATCTTCAAAATAAGAAAACATATCACCACAATCATCCTCCCGAAGCAAATTCATCCGTCCTCTTATGCTATAATAAAATGTACATCTCTCACTCTCTTCCCCATCCTTAAACACCTTCACTTGGGCAATCCGCTGCGGAAGATACGGGCTTTCCACCTGCCCGCCGCCGGGCTTTACCTCATCGCCGCCATTGTCATCGTTGTCGCTGCAACCCGCCAGAATAGCCGCTGCCAGCAATCCTAAAAACCATACTTTTTTCATTGTACTTGAATTTTTCTCGCCTCCCAATATCCCAAAGAGGGCAGTTTACCTTTAGTCAAAAAGAAAGCGCGGATATTGTAAACTCATTTTTAGATGGAGGGTTCTGACAAAACCTTGAAAGTAAAAATAAGCAATAATCCACGCCGAATATAGCACGACATGTGCATACACGCGTAAGAGTATCAACTTATTCCCCTTTCAAAAATTTGTCAGATTTTCCATCGGGAACAAGTTTAAACACTTTCGTTCAAACTGTGTTATTCCATGCGAATAACGCCACAAAGATAACAAGATTCCATCACGATAAACAACTCCAGACAAAATAGTTTTATTGATAATGCTGCTATTGAAGAAGGGTTTACTGATACTACTCTTGTTTTGTCAAAAAATAGCATTACTTTTGTGTAGCGAAACCGTCGTTTCGGAAATAGCTATTTCGGAACGCACAAATCAAAAAGGATAAGGACATGAAATTTTTTGACCGAACAGAAGAAATCACCTCCCTGCAGGAGATTTGCGAGATGGCAAAAGACAACGCCCAGTTTACAGTCGTGACAGGCCGACGCCGTATCGGTAAAACCTCGCTCGTGTGGAAAGCATATGAGGACAAGACTATCCTCTATTTCTTTGTTGCCCGAAAAGCCGAAGGGGATTTGTGCGAGGATTATCGGCTGGAAATAGAGAACAAACTGAACATTCCGACAATGGGACGCGCGGAACGCTTCGCTGATGTATTCGAGTTCCTGATGAAACTTTCAATCGAACATCCCATCACACTTTTTATCGACGAATTCCAAGAGTTTTTCCGCGTGAATAAATCGGTGTATAGCGATATGCAGCGCATCTGGGACCTATATAGTCCGAAAGCCCGTATCAACCTGATTGTCTGCGGTTCAATCTACTCTATGATGACGAAGATATTCAAGGATAAGAAAGAGCCGTTGTACAACCGGCAGACTCGCTTCATGACTGTACGCCCGTTCACTCCGATGGTATTAAAGGAAATCCTGTCAGAATATCATCCCGGTTATACGGCGGAAGACCTGTTAGCCCTCTATTCCTTTACTGGCGGCGTAGCGAAGTATGTGCAGCTACTCATGGACGCCGGAGCAACAACCAAGGAGAAGATGCTCAACCACATCGTAAAAGCCGATTCTATCTTTCTGGGTGAGGGCAAAGCCATTCTTATCGAGGAGTTCGGCAAGGATTACGGGATTTATTTCTCCATCCTGTCAGCCATTGCACGAGGGAAGACTTCCCGTTCGGAAATCGAGCATGTGGTAGGCAGGCAGATTGGCGGCTACCTGACCAAATTGGAAAACGAGTACGAGGTTATTTCCAAGAAGCAGCCCCTCTTCGAGAAGAGTTCCGCTAAAAATGTGCGCTATATGATAGAGGACAATTTCTTCACATTCTGGTTCCGCTTCATCTACAAGTACAACTATATGTTGGAAATAGAGAATTACGGAAGTGTAAAGACAATCATCAACCGGGACTACGAAACCTTTAGCGGGCTGATGCTCGAACGCTGGTTCAAGCGTGTGCTGATCGGACAGCAAACCTACACGCGCATTGGCAGTTGGTGGGATCGCAAGGGAGAAAACGAGATAGATATTGTTGCCGAAAACGAACTGGATGAAGTAGCAACGTTCTTCGAAGTGAAGCGCAAGGCAGAACATATTAACATGGCTATACTGGAAGCAAAAACCACCGCTTTTCTGCGCACCACCGGAGAGCTCAAGGAATACAATATTTCCTATAAAGGATTATCAATGAGCGACATGTAATGTTCCAATAAACACCGCCTCTCCATGGACACCGGACAGACAAAACTCCCGGCACCGCGCAACGCCCAGACAGACCTCCGGGAGCAAGAAGCCCTGCTGCGCAAGGAGTACGAATACGAAAAGGGGCTCTACGAACAAAGCACCCGCTCGGCAGACATCCACCGCCGCATCCGGCAGGGGGTCTGCTGGTATCCCGTACACATCGGCGACCACCGTTACAACTCCCTCAACCAACTGACCGTGGAGGTGCAACGCCTCGAAGAGGACGACACGGAACACTCCTTCGAATACGGGCGCCCTGTCCGCTTTTTCCGCCCGGCGGAGGACGGAACACTGCGCTACTTTAACTTCCCCGCCACCATCAGCTACGTGCAGGAGGGGAGGATGGTGGTGACCGTGCCCGGCACACAGGCGCTGGCAGCCGTCAGCACTGCCGCCGACCTCGGCATACAGCTCTATTTCGACGACACCTCCTACAAGACCATGTTCGCCGCCCTGCGTGAAACCGCCACCGCCCGGGACAACCGCCTCGCCTACCTCCGCGACGTGCTGCTTGGTACGCTGCCCGCCACGTCACGGACGTTGCCTGCGGTGCGCTTCCCGTGGCTCAACGCTTCGCAGGAGGAGGCGGTCAACCGCGTGCTCGCCGCCCGCGAGATTGCCGTTGTCCACGGACCTCCCGGCACGGGAAAGACCACCACCCTTGTGGAAGCCGTCTTCGAGACGCTCCACCGCGAGAACCAGGTGCTGGTCTGCGCCCAAAGCAACACGGCAGTGGACTGGATAGCAGAAAAACTGGTCGACCGCGGCATCCGCGTCCTGCGCATCGGCAACCCGACCCGCGTGAACGACAAGATGCTGGAGTTTACCTACGAGCGGCGTTTCGAGGCACACCCCGACTACCCCGAACTTTGGAACCTCCGCAAAGTCGTCCGCGAAGCCCTCTCCCGCCTACGAAAAGGCAACCGCAACGACCGCGAACGCCTCCATAACCACCTCTCCAAACTGCGCGCCCGCGCCACCGAACTGGAAATACGCATCGACGCCGCCCTGTTCGACGAAGCGCGGGTAATTGCTTGCACCCTCGTCGGCTCCGCCAACCGCATCCTGGAACGCAAACGCTTCTCCTCCCTCTTCATCGACGAAGCTGCCCAAGCCATTGAAGCCGCCTGCTGGATTGCCATCACCAAGTCCGACCGCGTGATTCTCGCCGGCGACCACTGCCAGCTGCCACCCACCGTCAAATGCCCGGAAGCCCTCCACGAAGGACTGGGCAAAACCCTCTTGGAAAAAATCGTGCACTCCTACCCCGACAGCGTATCGCTCCTGCGCATCCAATACCGCATGCACGAAGACATCATGCGCTTCCCCTCCCGGTGGTTCTACCACAACGCGCTCATCGCGGCGCCAGAGGTGAAGCACCGCGGCATTCTCGACTACGACACCGCCATCACCTGGATAGACACCTCCGAGAGGGAATGCGAAGAGAAAACCGTAGGCGAAGGCACCGGACGCCTCAACACGGGCGAGGCAGAACTGCTTCTGCACCAACTCCGACTCTACATGGAACGCATCGGGCACGACCGCCTCCTCGACGAACGCATCGACTTCGGCGTCATCTCCCCCTACCGCGCCCAGGTACAGTACCTCCGCCACCTCATCAGGCGCACCCCTTTCTTCCGTCCCTTCCGCCACCTCATCACCGTCCACACCGTGGACGGCTTCCAAGGACAGGAGCGCGACGTCATCTTCATCAGCCTCGTCCGCGCCAACGCCGACGGACAAATCGGCTTCCTCCGCGACCTGCGCCGCATGAACGTCGCCATCACCCGCGCCCGCATGAAACTCGTCATCCTCGGCGACACCGCCACCCTCACCCGCCATCCTTTCTACCAAGCCCTACATGAATACATCCTCTCTCATGCCTCCACCCCCTAACTATCCATCCACTGCCGCAACGCCTGCGAACGGTCGCGGCTCACTACCACTAGCTCCGATGGAGCGGCTTTCAATCTGATTTTCAATTTGCGGTCCAGGGAAGTCTTGATATCCGCAATGGAATCGACCGCCACGATATACTGCCGGTTCGCCCGGAAAAACACCGCAGGATCCAGCTGCTTCTCCAGCTCATCCAGCGACAAGTCCACCGGTGCGAACGAACCGTCCTTCAGCACCACCAACGTGCATCCTTTCTCCGTCTTGATATGGCTCACCTCCGACACCATCACTGCATGGAAACCGTCTTTCTCGTTGATGACGAAACGCTGGCGGAAACGCGTCCCGTGGTTCCGCATGGCATCCCACAACAACTTGTCGGACGGGCGGCTGTAAATCTGGTGCGCCTTCACCTTATGCAACACCGCGTAAAGCTCCGAACCGATAACCGGTTTCAGCAGATAGTCCACCGCGTTATACTTGAACGCCCGCAACGCATACATGTCGAAAGCCGTAATAAACACCACCGGCGCCTCCACGTCCACCTCCGAAAAAGCGTCGAACACCACCCCGTCCAGCAACCGGATGTCGGAAAGAATCACATCCAGTGCGGGACGATTCCGCAAAAACTCCACCACCTCCCCCTTCATCTCCAGGTGGCCCACAATCTCAATCTCAAAAGGCGCCGCCTCCAGCACCTGCTGCAACTGCGCATAACTCAACGGCTCGTCTTCAATAATCAATACTCTCATGGCTCATATTTCAATCGGGGTAAATATACGGCATAACACTTATCCATTTTCCGAACCCTCACCGGCACATCCGAAATAATGGCATAACGGGTATGCAGATTCCGGTCGCCCATTTTCGTGGACTCCCACACGGAATCGATGGGTCGCCACTCATTCCGGACAATCAGGCATTCATCGTCAAACAAAATCTCAATCCGCAAAGGGGCAAGTCGGTCCAGTTTATTGTGCTTGATGCAATTCTCGAACAACACCGTCAGCGCGCCGGGCGACACCCCGAAATCCTGCTCCCTCAACCCCGGGGCAATCTCCACCGCAACGCATCCCGGAAAACGGATACTCATCAACTTCAGATAAGCCTCGAACTGCAGCAGCTCCTCTCGGATGGAAATCACCGGATTGTCGATGTTCAGCAACGTGCCGCGGTACACCTGAATCAACGTCAGCAAAAAATCATTCGCCCGCCGCGTATCCGTCCCGATCAATCCGGAAAGCGCCCCTAAGTTATTGAACACAAAATGCGGTTCAATCTGCGCCTGAAGCGATTTCAACGCCATCTTCTTGTATTCCAGATGCTCGTTCACAAACCGGTTGCTGTAATACGAAATCAGATACAACGCCGTCGCCAGCGCACAAACGACCCCCAACAGATACACATCCAGCATCCGCCCGTGCCAACAGCACTCGATGCCATACTGCCCGTACAAACGCTGGAGCAAAAACGCCAGCCCCCAGGCACAAACGAAATTGAATGCCAACAACCCGAGATTAACCCCCAGAATCTTCGTCTTGGCGCTAAAGCGGGTCTTATGCCTCAACCAAAAAATCATCCGATGCACAAACACCAGCGACACCAGGATAAAGAAAAAACACACCAGCGCATCTATCCCCAAAAACATCCAATTATCCTTAAAAAAAGGCTCCGCCTCGCATCCTCCCACCACAAACCAAAACAACTCATAAAGCACGAACACCATCGCGCTCAACACCAGCCAGTTCATCAACATCACCAACACCCTCCTCCACCATCTCTTCCCAGTCATCCTATATTTCGATTCTTCCTCGTACATACCGCAAAAATATGAAATTCTTACTGTATAACTTTCATTTTAATTCCTATTATTTTCTATTTCAAGCGAATATATCTAGTATTCACCCACCCATTCCCGGAAACTTCATCTTTCAAATGTCCATTTACATACACCTCCACCGTAATCAAAGCATCAGAATCTTTGCATATGCTCCCACGCTTATAGATTCCTTCTTTGTAACAAAACTATTCTCCCAATGTCCTTTTATCGTCACATACGTCTTCCCGAGAGTTGAACCATATACATTAATGGGAACGTCCGGAGTATTGCTACCACCATAACCCTCATCACTTCATTCTCTATATCCTCGTATGGAACCTTGTGGCAAGAAAATAAACACAAGGGATATAAGATAAAAATAATATTGGTTTCTTATTGCATTTTTAAATTATGAGACCGACTCAAAGTAAATTTGATGTCGGTCTCATAAAATCATTCTTACTTCAATTGAATCACTTTTGTCTTCACAAAACCATTCTTAGAAACTTTATCTTTCAAATGCCCATTCACATACACCTCCACCGTAATCAAAGCATCAGAATCTTCGCATGTGGCTTCCACTCCTATATATTCATCCTTTGTAACAAACTGTTGTTCCCAACCTCCTTTTACTGTCACTTGGTATCCTGAAGTAAATATATGAACTGGAGCTTTCGGAATATTACACTCCACAACAACCCTTATTTTATTCTCAATATCCTCGTATGGTTCCTTGTGACAAGAAAACAAACATAGGACAAATAAAACGGGACACGTAATAAATTTGATAATTTTCATTTCAATTTCACGTTCAAATTATTTTACTGCAATTCCGAATCTTAAAAACCCAGTATTATATTCATACATCAAATAATCATTCCCACTTTTTGAGTCTATAATCGGGTCATAAAAATATATTTTTTTAGTACTTTAAAGCTATATTGCCCTTTAGTCCACATCGCATCTATCAATTCTTGTTCTGTAAAATCTTTTTTCTTACGAGAAACCGGCGCCAAAGTCTCCTCCCCTATTTCCATATCAAGCACTACAAACTTACAAATTAACCACATATATGTCAATAGAAAATAGCAGAAAAACGTTGAAACGGACAAATTGGCACTTGAAACAGCCAAAATCGACTTTGAACCGTCAAAATCACATCCGAAACATCTGAAAACGTTTCCAAAAACCACCGTTTTCTTCCTCAAAATCCACCCCAAAACGCGTAAAAACGCACAAAACCGTCCAAGTGCAAAAACTGGAGTATTTCGATGTCCTGGCTCATATCAATATTCTATCGGCTCAAATCAGACAGGCAAATGCCAATTTCAGCCCTTTTTTGAGCCGATATAGCCCTGTCATTAAGTATCGAATACATGACCTCTTTTTACCGCACCCTCCGCTGAATCACTGCGTAGGCGATCCAGACGGCAATGCCGGTGACAACCCAGGAAAGGGGATACACATAGAGCAGCCCATCGAAGGTGCCGAGGCGGGGAGCCACGGTATAAATCCATACCAGGCGGAGGACGCAGGTGCCGAAAATGGTGAAGACGGTGGGGGTCATGGAATAGCCGTAGCCACGCAGGGCGGCGCCGCTGATTTCGTAGGAGCTGGCAAGGAACTGGAAGAGCAGCACGCATTGCAGGCGGAGGGCGGCGTAGTGGAAGACGTCCGGATTGGAGGTGAAGATGCCGATAAATATGCCTTTCTGCCAAACAATCAACCCGTTAAGCAAGCCACACCCGAGAAAACTCAAGAACATACACTGGCGAAACGCTTTCTTGCATCGGTCGATTTGTCCCGCGCCGTAATTCTGGCTGACGAAAGCCACCGCCGCCTGGGCAAAGGCGCTGATGACAAAGAAGCAGTAGTATTCATAGTTGAGCGCCGCCGCGGAGCCCGCCACGGCATCGGAGCCGAAACCGTTGATGGAGGACTGCACGAAGATGTTGGCAAAGGAGAAGACCATCCCCTGCACGCCTGCCGGCACCCCGATGCGCAGCATGTGGCGGAATTCATTCCGCTCTACGGTGATTTTCTTCCACTCCAGGCGGAAAGGCTCCTTTTCGCGAAGCAGGAGGAAGACGATAATGGAGGCGCTGACAATATTGGATGCCACGGTGGCTATCGCCACGCCGGCAACGCTCATCTCGAAGCCAATCACAAGCACGAGGTTCAATCCGGTGTTGATGATGCCCGCCGCAATCAAGCTATAGAAAGGACGTTTCGTATCGCCCATGCTCCGGAGAATGGCAGCTCCGAAATTATAAATCATCATGAAGGGCATGCCGAGGAAATAGATGCGGAGATAGAGCGTGGCAAGGTCGATGACATCGTGGGGCGTATTCATCAACTCCAGGATGGGGCGCGCCAGTGAAACGCCCAACACCAGCAGGAGCAATCCGCTCCAGAGGGCAATGAAGGAGACGGTGCGGACGGCTTTACGGATGCCCTGCTCGTTGCGTTGCCCGATGTAGTTGGAGATGACGACATTGGCGCCCACGGAAATACCGAGAAAGAGGTTTACCATGATACTGATAATCATCCCGTTGCTCCCGACCGCCGCCAATGCCTGGCTGCTGGCGAAGCGACCGACAACCGCCACGTCGATGGAGTTGAACGATTGCTGCAATATGCCGCTCGCCATCAAGGGAAGGGCGAACATGAGAATCTTGCGGAACAAACCGCCGTTCAGCATATCGATGCGTATGGGGGAATCGGCTCGGGAGGATTTCATGGCGTGCTATGGGTTCAGGATTAAAAATCAAGGGTTAATTGCAACGGTTCCCGCAAGGTCTCCGGCTCCCCGACGGGGTTGGAGACGCTCAATCCCATCAGACGGACACGATAGGCGGTAAGGCGGAAATCCTGCAAGAGGCGTTTCGCCAGGGGAAGGATGTCCTGCATGGTGCGCAGTTCACCGGGAACGCTGGCGCTGCGGGTGCGTTGGGTGAAGTCGTGGAACTTGATTTTCAAGGTCAGGGTGTGCCCGTGGAAAGCGGCTTTCCGCAAGCGGCGGATGAGCTCATCCGCAACATGCCACAGTTCTATCAACAACCCCGCGGGAGTGGTCAGGTCCTTTTCAAAGGTGTGCTCGCAGCCGACGGATTTCCGCACGCGCACGGGCTCCACCTCGCGTGTGTCTATCCCGCGGGCAAAGTCGTGGTACAGATTTCCCGCCTTCCCGAAATTGCGCGTGAGGAATTCCTGCGAGCAGCGTTTCAACTGGGCGCCCGTATGCACCCCGAGGGCGTGCATCTTGCGCGCCGTCACCTTGCCGATACCCCAAAAGGCTTCAATCGGAAGGCGGGCGATGAACGCCGCCGCGCGATCGGGGTGGATGACATAGAGCCCGTCCGGCTTGCGGTAGTCCGAAGCAATCTTCGCAAGGAACTTATTGTAGGAGACACCGGCGGACGCCACTAGTCCCAATTGCTCCCGCACCTGCTGCTTGATGGCACGCGCGATATCCACCGCGAGGGGGATGCCCCGCTTGTTTTCCGTCACGTCCAAGAACGCCTCATCCAGCGCCAAAGGCTCGACCAGATCCGTATATTCATGGAAAATGGCATGAATCTGCCCCGACACCTCCTTGTAATGCTCCATCCGCCCGCGAACGAATATCAGGTCGGGACACAGTTTCAACGCTCTCATCGACGACATGGCAGAACGGACTCCGTAACGCCTTGCCTCATAACTGGCAGCCGCCACTACGCCTCTCTCCTCCGCCCTCCCGACCGCCAAGGGCTTGCCCCGGTACTCGGGATGGTCACGCTGCTCTACGGAAGCGTAAAAAGCATCCATGTCGATGTGAATGATTTTCCTCACCTACAACTCTTGCTCAATCAGATATACATTCCGGTCCGTTGCCGAACGGGAAACCAGTTCCGCCACAAAGCCAGCCAGAAACAGCTGGGTGCCGAGAATCATGGCGACCAAAGAGATATAGAAATAAGGATTGTTGGTCACCAAGCGTGCGGGGATGCCGTTCGAAAGGCAAATCAACTTGTCGATGCCTATCCAGGCGGCGGCGCAGAAACCGATGACGAACAACAGCGTGCCCAACGCCCCGAATAGGTGCATGGGTTTCTTTGAAAAACGAGTGATGAAGGTGATGGAAAGCAGGTCGAGCATGCCGTTGATGAAACGGTTCATGCCGCCGAACTTGGTCACCCCGTACTGGCGGGCACGGTGCTGCACGACCTTCTCGCCGATGCGTTTGAAGCCTGCCTGCTTCGCCAGAATGGGAATGTAGCGGTGCATCTCGCCGTAAACCTCGATATTCTTCACCACTTCGTTCTTGTACGCTTTCAGCCCGCAATTGAAATCGTGCAGGCGGATGCCCGAAAAGCGGCGGGCGGTGGCGTTGAAGAGTTTCGTGGGAATCGTCTTGGAGAGAGGGTCGTAGCGTTTCTTCTTCCATCCGGAGACCATATCGTAATCCTCTTCCGTAATCATGCGGAACAGGGCGGGAATCTCGTCGGGGCTGTCCTGCATGTCGGCATCCATGGTGATGACCACCGTGCCCTGCGTCGCCTGGAAACCGCAATGCAACGCCGCCGCCTTACCGTAATTGCGGCGGAACTTGATGCCGTGGACGGCGGGATTCCGGCGGGCATTTTCCTCGATGACCGCCCAGGAGCGGTCCTTGCTGCCGTCATCCACGAGAATGACTTCGTAAACATAACCGTTCTCCTCCATGACACGCTCTATCCACGCTATCAATTCGGGGAGCGACTCGTCTTCGTTGTACAATGGGATGACTACTGATATATCCATGGCATATTGAATTTATTCGTTACACTCAAGCGGCAGGCAGGTTCTCCGGACGTTGCCTACGGAGGATGCCGGCAATAAACAGGGAAAAGATGAATCCGGAAAGACACTTGCTGACCGTCTCCGAGAAAGCGATGAAAAGAGGGGAAACGAATCGCCGCATCATCTCCTTCACGGTATCGAGCACGGGAGTGCCTTTATACGCTTCATCCAGGAAAAGCTCGATGGTCGCCAAATATTGCTCCTGCAACTCCGGCGAACGGCCGTAAAGGGTGTACAGGAATATCCCGTACAGCAGCGACCCCACCGCCACGATATACACACATGCCCCGAGCGCCAAAGGATAATCGATATACCCCTCTAAGCATTCCTCCCGATATTTACGCACTCCGATGAAAACGCCGGCAACAGTGAGCAACAGAAAGACATTGCCGAGTTGAGGATTGAAGCCGACGGGCTTGCCCGCCCGGTAAAAAACGAAAACCGCCAGGATGAAACTGAGCCCGACGATAACGCCGAAAAGCGTATTCCGCGCGATGAACGTATTTTCCTTTCTCATGGCATCAGAACAGGGGGGCTTTTTTCCGCAGGTATATCTTTTCCCCTTCGTTCAGCTGCGTTTCCGGCGAGAGGTAATTGTTCCGGCACAAATTCTTCAGGCGGACACCGTATTGCTGGGAAATGCCGTACAAGTCGTCACCCGGCTTCACCCGGTGGAACTCATAGCCGCGCGCGGCACGCGACTTCTTGCGCTTCAGGTAAACCATCTGTCCCACGGGCAAGGCGGCATCCGAGCGGTCATTGTACTGCATCAGCCTCTTCACCTTGATGCCGTAATAATCGGCAATCTTGGCATAACTGTCGCCCGCACGGGCTTCGATGCAGAGGATGCCGTTGCGCATCTCCTCGCGCTTGCGATAGCCGCTCTCCTCATGCCCGTGGTGTCCGTGCCCGTGCCCGCGCACCGGCTTCAACTCCATGGACAACTCCCCTCCCCCGCCCACGGGATGCTTGATGTAGCGGTCATACTGGTGCAAGCGTTCTTCCTCGATGATTCTGATGAGCAAATCGGCATACTTGGGATTCGTGGCATATCCCGCCGCCTTCAACCCGCGCGCCCATGCCTTGTAGTCCGTGCTCTTCAGGCGGAACAGCCCGGCATAGCGGGGGCGGGAAAGAAGAAACTCGCTATGGTCGATCCAGGACTGCTCGGGATGCTTGTACTTGCGGAAACACTCGTCCTTGGCGTCATCGTCCATGGTATAAGTGTCCCCCGTCCAGTCATGGCACTTGATGCCGAAATGATTGTTCGCCTTGCGTGCCAACTCGGATTCGCCGCAGGCGGATTCGAGGATTCCCTGCGCCAGGGTTATGCTGGCGGGGATGCCGGTGCGTTCCATTTCACGGATGGCGATATGCTTGTACTGTTGTACGAACTCCCGCCGCGACTGGGCGTAAGAAAGACTGCTCAAAGCAAGGAGCACACTGGCAAACAGCACATTAAAAATAATTCTTCGATTTTTCATGTTTTACTTTCCGATTATCACTTCTTCATCTATCTTAGGGGTGTAAAATTACAAAAAAAACGTCATGGAGAAAAGAGAAGTGAACATAGATTATTTTGTTTGCCGGAACAGCTTTCCCGAAGGCTACGAATCCCTATGCCGCGCTGCCATAGAGGCATCCAGAAAAGCCTACTGCGTTTACTCCGGCTTTGCCGTGGGGGCTGCCCTCCTGCTGGACGACGGCACGGTCATCACCGGCAGCAACCAGGAGAACGCCGCCTACCCCAGCGGCATGTGCGCGGAACGCACCGCACTGTTCCATGCAGGGGCGCAACACCCCGGGCGAAGCGTCAAAGCCCTTGCCATCGCCGCCTGCCGGGACGGCATCCCGCGCGAAGAGCCCGTCGCCCCCTGCGGTGCCTGCCGGCAAGTCATGGCGGAAACCATCAAACGCCACCGCCGGGACTTCGACCTCATCCTGATAGGCAACCGCGAAAGCCTCCTCGTCAAAGCCTCCGCCCTCCTCCCCTTTACCTTCACCCTCCCCGACACAAAGAACGCATGAACTGGCACATCGAACCCGTCACGAAAAACAAAAAGGCATACCTCAACTTACTGCTCCTCGCAGACGAATCGGAAGCCATGATTGACCGCTATCTGGAAAGAGGCGAAATGTTCGTCGCCACGGCGGGCGGCGAAACCGTCGCCGCATGTGTCGTGACGGACGAAGGGAACGCCCTGTGCGAACTGAAAAACCTGGCGGTCCGCCCCGACCGCCGGCGCCAAGGCTGCGGGAGCAGGCTGGTGCAATGGCTGTGCGCGCACTATCGGGAAAAATTCCGCGAAATGCAAGTGGGAACGGGAGACAGCCCCCTGACCGTCCCTTTCTATGAAAAATGCGGATTCACCTACTCCCACCGCATCCCCGACTTCTTCCTCCGCCACTATCCCCACCCCATCCTGGAAGCCGGGCGGCAACTGACCGACATGGTCTATCTGAAAAAGAAGCTCTCCGCCTCCCGGACCTAATTATTCTTCCAGTCGTCCGCCAGCACCTGGAAATAAATCACATCCTCCCAGTCGCTGCCCCGTTTCAGCCACTGCTTGCGGTAGCCCGTTTGCGTGAAACCCAGGGACTCGAACAGCTTCCGGCTCGCGATATTGCAACTCGGCACGCTGGAGTACACCTGATGCAACCCCAACACCTCAAAACAATAATCCAGCGTCAGCTTGATGGCGGAGGAGGCATACCCCTGCTTGCGGTTCTCCGCATTATGAATCATGATGCCCAGCCCGGCACGCTGATGATAAGGGTCGAAATCATACAGGTCCACCAACCCGAGCGGCTCCCTGTCCGACAGACGTGCAATCATCAGACGCAACTGCTTGCTGCTGTAAATATCCTCGTGCGCGTGGTCCACATACTTCTTCAGCGTGAAATGCGAAAACGGCGTCAGCGTATCGCTCACGTCCCATAAGTCCATGTTATTCTCCCATTTATAGAGATACTCCAGGTCCTCCGGTTCCAACGCCCGGATTAAAATGTTCTCATCGTTCATCATAAGAGTCAATCTTTTTACTCGGTTGTTGTTTTTATCTATGGACAAAGATAATTTTTTCTTCTGAATTTTCACTACATTTGTTTCATGGAATAAACACACAAAAACACCCATGTACAATCTCCTCGCCGTCATCGGTCCCACCGCCAGCGGGAAAACCAACCTCGCCGTACATCTCGCCCGCGCCCTCCGGGGGGAAATCATCAGCGCGGACTCGCGCCAGGTGTACCGGGGCATGGACATCGGCACCGGCAAAGACCTCGACGAATACCGCATCGACGGGCAAACCGTCCCCTGCCACCTCATCGACATAGTCGATGCAGGCTACAAATACAACGTGTTCGAATACCAGGCGGACTTCCTCAACGCCTGGGAAGACTGCCGCCGGCGGGGCGCCGTCCCCGTGCTATGCGGGGGGAGCGGGCTCTACGTGGAAGCCGTCCTGAAAGGCTACCGCCTGCTCGCCGTCCCCGTCAATGAAACGCTGCGAGCCTCTCTCGCCGGGCTTACCCTCCCCGAACTGGCGGCCCGCCTCGCCACCTATAAAAAACTGCACAACACCACTGAAATAGACACCCCCAAACGGGCGGTGCGCGCCATCGAAATAGAAGAATATTACCGCACCCATCCCCGCGAAGAAAAAGAATACCCCACCCTCACCCCCCTCATCATCGGCGTGGACGTCAGCCGCGAAGTGCGGCGCGAAAGAATCACCCGCCGGCTCCACGAACGCCTCGGGAACGGCATGGTCGAAGAAGTACGGCGACTCCTCGCAGAAGGCATCCCCCCCGAAGACCTGATTTACTACGGGCTGGAATACAAATACCTCACCCTCTACCTCACCGGCAGGCTCTCCTACGAAGATATGGTCTCCCAACTGAACACCGCCATCCACCAATTCGCCAAACGGCAGATGACCTGGTTCCGCAAAATGGAACGCGAAGGCTTCGACATCCGCTGGATAGACGCGGGCATGCCGCTGGAAGAACGCATCGGGCAGGTGCTGTCCTGGTGGAACGGACACCCGTGATTACTCCTCTCCGCACTCCATCTCCCCGTAGATATTCTCCACCAGGAAACGCTTCTCCTCCGGAAAACCGTGAATCACGCCGTGCAGACGCTCCCGCTGCTCCGCGCTCAAATGGTGCACCATGTTCTCAATCACCGTCGACGCCTCGAACGCCACCGCAAACTCCCCCTCCTCCAACAACCGCAGAAACACCTCCAAATACGCCGAATAATCCAACGCCGACTCCCACACGACACGCATCAACGCACACCTCTCCCCCTCATCCCGCGACGCCTCCAGCCGCTCCATCAGCAACGCCCGAAAACGGCTGTCCCTGACATCCGCCAACAAATTGCAAACCGTCGTCGCCAGCCTCCCTTCCCCCAACTCCCCCAGACACCCCAGCAACGCCGCCGCCACCTCCAGATCCCCCTTCTCCCGCACCTCGCGCACCGCCGCCTCGACCACCTCCGGCTCCCCGCTCCTGAGCCTCCCGACAATCTCCGCATTATTCTCCATCCCCGGCCTCCTTTCCTTCCTCACGCCCCTGATGCTTCGAGCGCGGATGGCACCTCTCCATCGTCTCCTTCAGGAACTGGTCGTCCAGATGCGTATAAATCTCCGTCGTCAGGATGGACTCATGCCCCAGCATATCCTGCACCGCCCTCAAATCCGCGCCTCCTCCCACCAGATGCGAAGCAAAAGAATGGCGGAACGTATGCGGCGAAATATTCTTCCGGATGCCCGCCCGCAACGCCAGGCTCTTGATGATGTTGAACACCATCACCCGCGACAACGCCCCTCCCCTCTTGTTCAGGAAAAGCACATCCTCCGCTCCCGGGGCAACCTCCAGATAGTTCCGGTACGCCTTCAGATACTCCTTCACCTCCTCCTTCGCCCGGTCACTCATCGGAATCAACCGCTCCTTGTTCCCCTTCCCTTCCACCTTCACGATATTCTTCCGGAAATTGATGTTCGACAACTTCAGCGACACCAGTTCCGACACCCTCAGTCCGCAAGAGTACAACATCTCGAGCATCGCCCTGTTCCGCCGTCCCTCCGGCTTGAACATCTCCACCGCATCCAGCATCGCGTCGATTTCCTCCACCGTCAGCACATTCGGGAGCTTCCTCCCGATTTTGGGCGTCTCCAGCAACCGCGTCGGATTGCGTTCCAACTGCCCGTCGAACACCAGATACTTGAAAAACGAACGGATGCTCGACACACTCCGCGCCTGCGTGCGGCTCGTCACCCCCAGGCGGTTCACGTGCATGAAATAAGTCTTCAACACATCATACGTCACCTTCTCCGGCGTGTCGATGTGGTGGCACTCCGCGCAATAAGTCTCCAATTTCCGGATGTCATTCAAATACGCCCCCACCGAATTGGCGGAAAGCGACTTCTCCAAAATCAAAAAAGTCTTGTAACTCTCTACTGCATGATCCCACGTCATTCCAATCTAATTTTAATTCATCAAAATATAACCATAAAATCCACTCAAATCACTAATTTTGCCCCATCCGAAAACCTCATAACACAACCCTATGCGAATACTTATACTCAACGGCCCCAACCTCAACCTCCTGGGCACCCGGGAACCCTCCGTCTACGGCACCCGCTCCTTCGACGACTGCCTCCGCGAGCTCCGCGTCAAACACCCCTCCGCCTCCATCGACCACTTCCAGTCCAACCTCGAAGGCGAACTCATCGACCGCATCCACTCCGCCCCCGGCAACTATGACGGCATCATCCTCAACGCCGGCGGCTACACCCACACCTCCGTCGCCATCGCCGACGCCGTCGCCGCCATCCCCGTCCCCGTCGTCGAAGTCCACCTCTCCAACCTCGCCCGCCGCGAGCCTTTCCGCCACACCTCACTCCTCACCCCCGTCTGCCGCGGCGCCATCCTCGGCTTCGGACTTGAATCCTACGAACTCGCCCTCCTGCACTTCCTCCTCCAATCCTGACAAGCCATGACCGAACGACATCTGCTCCCGCCCTTCCTCCCCGCCGACACCCGCGTCCTCATGCTCGGCAGCTTCCCACCCCCGCGCGCACGCTGGAAAATGGACTTCTACTACCCCAATTTCCAGAACGACATGTGGCGTATCTTCGGGCTCGTCTTCTTCCGGGACAAAGACCACTTCCTCACCGACACCCGCGACGCTTTCCACGAAGAACGCCTCCGCTCCTTCCTCTCCGCAAAGGGCATCGCTCTCTCCGACACCGCCCTTGAAGTCCGCCGCCTGCGCGGCAACGCCTCCGACAAATTCCTGGAAATCATCACCCCCATCGACCTCGAAGCCACCCTCCGCCGGCTCCCCCTCTGCACCGCCGTCGTCACCACCGGACAAAAAGCCACCGACACCCTCCTCTCCCTCATCTCCGCCGACGCTCCCGCCGTCGGGGACTCCACCCCCTTCACCCTCCTCGACCGCCCCATGCGCTTCTACCGCATGCCCTCCTCCTCCCGCGCCTACCCCAAACCCCTCCCCGAGAAAGCCGCCGCCTACCGCCGCATGTTCGAAGAACTCCACCTGCTATGAAACCCTCCGCCAAGGAGCGCCCCACTCATCAGAAAGGCAGGTCATCCGCCTCCGGCACCGGCGGAATATCCTCCACGCGGTACTCCGGAACGGGCATCCCCGCCGGAGCCTGCGCCCCCAGCTTCTCGATGCGCCACCCCTCGAGGTTCGTGAAATAAGACACCTGCCCCTTGTTCTCCCACTTCCTTCCCCGGATGTTAAAATAAACCTTGATATGCTCGTCCAAGGATATGTTCTCCAACAAATCGCACCGGTCCTGAATCAACTGCACCTTCACGAAATCGTTCCACTGCGGATTCTTCTCATTCTCCACCTCGATGACAAACTCCCGTTTCTGGAACCGGTCGCTGATGTGCTGCGTTTCCTCCTTGAATATCAACTTGCCGCTAATCTCGTAATTCATATAATTGTCGTATTGGATTTTCTTCCTGCAAAAATAGACAAAAAACGCGGGATTGGAAAAACGGCAGGTACAAATTATCCCCCGGCCTCCCATAATGAAGGGAAACCGGAGGACACACAAAACCATCGTGCTACATCACAGCACTTTCGCCACCGCCTCCATCAACTCCTCGCCCCGCAGGTTCCGGGCAATGATTTTACCCTCCGGATCAAGCAGGAAAGTCGCGGGAATCCCCGTCACACTGTATTGTGCCGCCACCGGACACTTCCACCCTTTCAGCGAAGAGACATGCAGCCAACTCAATCCGTGCTTGGCAATGGCATTCGTCCATGCCTCCTTTTTCTCATCCAATGAAACACCGACAACCTCGAACCCTTTGACATGGAACTTCTCATACACCTTCTTCACATTCGGCACTTCCGCCATGCAGGGACCGCACCAGGACGCCCAGAAATCCACCAGCACAAACTTCCCCCGCAAGTCTTTTAAACTGATTGTCTTTCCGTCCAGCGTCTGCAAAGCGAAATCGGGCGCCACACTGCCGACCGCCACCGTTTTTCGTGCATCGATGATGGCTTTCACCTCCCTGCCCAAATACGATTGCCGAATCCAAGGCGTCAATTGGCCATACATCTCTTCAACCTCCGGCAATTCTCGATGTTTTGCAACAAAATCCCTCAATATCAATGCCGCAGCATAACTATTCGGATAATTGGTGACCAAACTGTCAATCGTTTTGGCTGTCTGCTCCTTGGCACGGATATAAACCTGAGCCAACGTATCCTGTATGGTCGGATCTTCTTTTGCATAAGCCAACCCTAACATCAGGAACATCTCCACCTGCTGGGCTTGCAGCATGGCTTTAAAAATATCCTGCTCGACACTTCCCTCTATCTTCACCTGCAAACGCTCGATTTCTTTTCCTTTCACTTGCGCTTTGACCTGCTCGCACTTCACATGGATGGGAAGCGAATCCAATATGATGAAATGCGAAGAACCGTTTACCGACAACGCCCTCGGATGCACATACGCCAATGGCTGCTGCATCTTGAACACCCCTCCTTGCACAACGGCAGAGTCCAAAATCTCGGCATCTTTATCCATACTGCTTTTCAAATAAACGACTTGCCCTTCCCCATCTTTCCAGTCCCCCTCAATCAAATACGTGTTTTCTCTTTGGGCACAGCCTAAGCACAAAACGCATAGCAAAGCACCCCATAATACATGTTTCATCTTCTTTCTGATTTATAAGTTATTATTTCATCATCGCTTCAAACTCTTTTCTCAACGCTTTCTCCCGTTCATCTGCTTTCTCTCGGTATTCTTTGGCCTTGGCGGTATCTCCCAAGAGCTCATAAAGCATCGCCAAGGTATCATAATAAGCCATTTTATGCTTCGCCGTACTTTGGTCGGACTGCCGTTGCAAATCCTCTACCTCTGCCAACACCTGTTCCAACACCCCCCGATTCGTGCATGTCAAGGCCATATACCGGTAGACATCGTCCCTGAACGAATCCGCATACTCCAGCGCGCCGATTTCACGTCCCATCTGAAGATAATCCAACACCTTCTCCCATGCCCCCTTCAATTCCAAATCATGGATATAAAGTTTGATACGCATCTCCGTCCGCTGTTTCAAATCCGCTTTCCGGAGCAGCTCCCGGATGACCTTCACCTTTTCCGGTTCATCCGCCAACCCGGTAATCCGCCCCTTCTCATCTTTTTTCAAAGCGGTACACTCCCGGACAGCCCTGCCAAGCGCATAAACAAACTGCGATTCCAAAGCGTACATATCCACCTTCATGCGATACTTGAAATGGTTGATATTATCCAACACATACGCAAACTGGGGAGAATAAGGGTCTTTGATATAAGTCCACACAAAATCCCATACCTCCTTGTTTTTCAGGCTATCCAACGGGATGTGCCCCATATAGTCTCGCACCACCTGCGCCATTTCATCCTTCAGAAAAGCACCGTTCAAAGCCTGCATATACTTCTTCAGGAATGACAAATCCCTTTCCCCTTTCCGGTAACGCTCACGCAACGCAAAAAGGCTCTCTCCCTCCTTGCCCGCTTTCATGCCGGCAATCAACACCTCGCCCTCTTGGAATCCTGCCATCCGGTGCAACACGTTCCCCTCCTTGTCCAAGAGTAGCAGTGTGGGATAACCGATGATGTGCTCCTGGTATCTCTTCCGCAACGCCTTCCCCTCGCCCTTCTCCATGTCGTATTTCACATTGATAAAATTGGCATTGAAGAAATCCCCCACATCCCGGCGGGTAAACACATCTTTCGCCAACGCCTTGCAGGGACCGCACCAGGAGGTATAGCAATCCATGAAAATACACTTTCCCTCCCGGGTGGCAAGTTCCAATACCTTTTCCCACTTTTCCCCTTCCAGAAAACGGATGCCTTTTTGTGCTTCCTGAGCCCACAAAGAGAAAGCGACAAACAGGAAGGCCATCATAATGAATAATCTTTTCATGTCGCTCGTCATTTACGTAATTCTTCCAATTTCTTTTGGCAAGCCTCCCGGTCGGCAGGTTCGGCTCCCATAGCATTCTGTCCCTTGTCCCATGCCAGTTCCAACTCCTCAAGGGCTTCCTGCCGGCGATCCATCTCCAACAACTTGTTCGCCACATGGACGGCGGTCTTCACCGACGGGTGTATCCGGTGCAAGTCCTGGTATAGGGACACGATTTTATCCTCGAATGCCCGGTCTTTGACGCCCTCGTAATACCCGGCATACGTTTCGATATAATTCACCATCTGAGAAGAAAGGTAATAGTCGTCCATGCCGGAAAAAAGCCCGATCATCCCTCTCATCCTTTTGATGGCGGCATACTCCTTTTCATCCCCTACCGCCTTTGCTTCGACCATCTTTTTGTCCAATTCGGCCTCTGTCTTCTCCCGCTCTGCCGCTTTCTTCCGGTAATCCTCGATCACCTCCCGCGTATATTTCTCGAACAGGGGAACGAACAATTTCTTCATGTGCTTGTGCTCGTAATAATCCAGCCGCAGCAGGTTGGAAGCGATATAAATGTTTCCTCCTCCCAAAGTGGCCATGGTCACACTCTCCGAAATACCTGCCTTGTCGAACAGTTTCGCTTTCAGTCCCAACACCTCTTCCATCTTCTTGGGATCGTCGCTCTTCGCCGCGTCTTTCAGGCACGCGCCCAGATAGGAGCACAAGGATTTCTTTGCATTACCCATGGACTTCTTGTCCGGGTTCGCTTTCACACCCTGGCAAACCGCCTTCACCCAACGTTTCGCCAGCACCGGGTCATACGTCGTGACCTTCGCGATACACGCCACGTTCAAGGAGTCCAGCAACTCTTTGTCATTCACCTGCGCGAAATAATCCAGCAAAATATCGCTGCAATCCAACCCCGCTTTATCCTTCAGCGCATAATACTCCAGCAAGAACGCCTTATCCCGCTTCCCCTCCGCGTACAGCTTCGCGTTCTTCTCCAACAGCGGTTTGGCAACATAAGCATCCAGCGCCTTCTGCCCCTCCGCCACGAACTGGTCAAGCGACCTTCCGCCCAACATGCGGTAAATCAGTTCCCCGTCCCCGTCCAGAAAAAGCATTGTCGGATAACCGCTCACCTGGAAGCGGGACGCCACCGCCTTCCCGTCCGCACTCTTCTCCGCATCCAATTTCATATTCAGGAAATGGGCATTAAAGAAATCCCCAGCTTCTTTTCGGGTAAAAATATTGGTAGCCATATGCTTGCAGGGACCGCACCATGAGGTGTAAATGTCCACAAACACCAACTTCTTCTGCTTCTTTGCCATCTTCAACACCTCGGCATAAGATTCCGTACGGAACTCGATGCCTTGCGCATAAGCCGCCGAAAAGGCAAACCATGCCACAAACAATACCAAAATTCTTTTCATAACCAATACACTACGTCTGTTATTTACTCTTCATACTTCAAATTCGCAAAATATCCCTCCTCCACCGGATCATCCGGGCAGTTCGCCTGCTGCATCGCATCCAGGTTCATGGACAACACCCGCATCAGATAAGGCACCAATGCCACCGCCCGCTGCAACATCTTTGGAAAAATCCGGAAATTGTAGTCCAATTCCGCCTTTTCCGTCTTGGTCAGGAAGGAGATATAATCCGCCAGATCGGTTTGACGATCGACGATACGAACCGTTTCCGCCGACCAACTGCTCGGCTCGGAACGCACATAACCATTCAATCGGAACGTATACACTCCCTTAGAATATTTCTTAACAGGATCCTCAACCCAGACATCTGCATAAATTGCCGTCTCATCCGATCCGTTCGACTTCTTCAACCGTAAATCGAAGAACTCATCCGGCTGCTCCTCCGCGCCCAGATACAAACGCGAAATCAACAAATTCGAAAATTTATCCTTCAGTGCATTCCAATCTTCCTCCGTATATCCCCGCATCCGCTCGCCGAATCCTGGAATGACAATGCAATCCCCGTTCTCTAAATAATCCTCCACCACCTTGTCCGGATCATATTCGGAAGCATCACACAACGAATCGCACAGGAACGTCCGCACGAACCAGCTCCCCTTCACCAACTCCTTGTCCAGTCCCACGAAAATCCCCCCCTGCACGACATCCACCAACTTGCGTATCAACTCCCTGTCCTCCTGCTGCATCGGGGTGTACCACTTCTCAAAATGACCGCTCCAATTCGACACCTGGAACGCATAATATTCATAATCATACAAATAGTACATCCCCCACTCCTCCCACGTCTCATAAATCAACTCATCCACCGACCCCGGCTCCCCCTTCACCAGCCCGTACAACGGTCCCGCCAGTTCCGGATTCACTTCGATATCTTCGGAACATGCCGCTCCCAAGAACATCACTGCCATCAAATATATCGCGATCTTTTTCATATTGTCTTCATTTTACGGTTTATCATTCAGGCAAAATCAACTCCCGTGCATTATCGGTGCACCCGCCGTTATAATCCAATTCACTGCGGGGAATCGGAAGCACATAATTCGGGCTTCCCTCCTTCAGCGTGTAGGTCTCAAACGCGTCCCAGCTTGAATACCAGCGGTGTTTCAACTCCGGCATCCCCTGACGCTTCAAATCCCAGAAACGCATCGCCTCCTCGAAACACAACTCCCGCCGTCTCTCCTCCCAGATGAACTTCACCAACGCATCACCACTGCCGAAATCCGCCGCCGTCTTCTCCACGAAAACCGACTTCTCCCAACGGCAGCGCAACAACCGGTTCAACAGCGACAACGCCTCATTCGTCACCGCATTGTACTTCCGCGTGTACGCTTCCGCCACATTCAGCAACACCTCCACGCTCCGCCAGTTCTCATGCAACAGTTTCTCCGCCGGTTTTTCCACTCCATCACGCGGAATGCCGCGATACTTCACCGGATAATAATATTTATAAGTATAAGGCGTAGAGGGATCCCACCAATTCTCCCCTTCCTTCGCCGGAATATCCTGCTTGAAATAAGCCTTCTTCCGCAAATCCCCCTCCTCGTAAGCCTCCGTCAATGCCCCCTCCACGCTGTGGGAAGTCCGGAAACCCAAACCGCCCCAATACGCGCTATTGGACAAATTACCATAATGATACGTCGAGGTCTTGCCGCCGAACGTGAACACCACCTCCTTATTCCCCCTGCTCATTATCGCAAATCCTTTCTCATCCGAATCCTCTCCGAGCGCCTCCGCCTTCTGCGCATTCAAATCCAGCACCGCCGGATTTTGCTCCAGGAACAACTCCCCCGTCCGGATTACCTCGTCCCAATTCTCCTGGAACAGGGCGATGCGCGACGCCAGCAACAACACCGCCGTCGGGGATATCCGATGGATATTCCCGTCGAACGCCGCCACATTTCCGTGCTTCTCCGCCTCAGCAATATCCTCGTTTATCAGGCGGTAGACCTCCCCGATGGTCGAACGCCGCCGCGCCGAGATGTCGATTTGAGGCTGGGTACGCACCACCACGCCCGGCTTCTCCAAATTCCCCGCCGTCCAAGGCAATGCGTATGTATTCACCAGACACCAATAGTAATAAGCCCGCAACGCATACGCCTGCGACGCCAGGAAATGATATTTCCCCGAATCCGCCTTCACATACTCCATCTGCGGCAACGCGTCGATGACCGTATTGCAGGCGAGGATATTCTGGTAACGGCTCTCCCAGAAACGGTCCGAATGGCCGTCAAAACGATCCTTCCACTGATAAACCTCCCCGCCATCAACCATGGTTGTGAAATCGGAAAAATTCTTCGTACTCTTCTCCCAATTCTCATATTCTTCATCTTCCGGATCCAACTCCAAATGCCCCATCTCCACATCGTCCGTCATCAGGTTGAACCACGCGACCTCATTGTAAAAATCCATCGGATACCCCTCCTTATACAACATCGGAGCATACTCCTCCACCTTCCCCGGAATCAACAGATCGCCGGAATCCTCTTTCAAAAAATCGTTGCAACCGGCACCCAGAAACATACCGCCGAGCAAACACGCATATAATCTTGTTGTCTTTTTCATAATCGCTCCTCCCTTTTAAAATGTAACATTAACCCCCAAGCTGTAAGAAGGCAATAACGGGATATTCGCCCCCGACGTCTCCGGATCCAACCCCTGCCAATCCTTGTTCGCCCACACATGCAGGTTCGTCGCCTGGAAACGCAACATCATCGACGAAATGCCCAACCGCTTCAACCCTTTTTCCGGCACGGCATAGCTCAATCCGATCATCCGCAAGCGCAGGAAATTCCCCTTGGTCACCCGGTAATCCGACAAATCGTAAAAATAACTGCTCTCCTCCAGCGACAGCGTCTCATTCGTATCGAACGTTCCCACATTCTTGGGCAACTCCGAAGCGAAATTGTTGTTATACAGCACTGGAATATCCGTAAACTGCTCGTCCCCCGGCTTCCTCCATCTCCTGTTCCAATTCGTCGACACATTCTCTGTCGGCGTCAAAGCCCTGTACTTGTCCGCATACACCTTCGGCAGGCGCACCACGCCGCCCAAGTTATACGAGAACCCCAGCGACAGCGACAACCGTTTCCTGAACGTCAGCTGCGTGTCGAATCCCCCCGAAAGGTCCGGAAAAATCGAACCGCTCTTCACCAGCTCCATCCTCCGCGGGTCGCCACGGTGCCACAGCTGCCCGTCCTTGCCGTAGAACAGCGGGTAACCGTTCTCCCCCGACAACCCGCCGTAGCGGTACGAATACATCGTCCCCAACTTCTCCCCCACGACCACCAGATTCCCCGACAGCATCTCATTGATGATCTCCATGTCACTGTACATCTCCTCGTTCGCCAGCGTCACCTCACTCGTGTTCCGTCCGAAATTCACATTGAAATTCCAATTCCAGTTCTTGTTCCGGATGATCTGCACGCTCAGATTCCCCTCAAACCCCTGGTTTGTCATCTCTCCGCCGTTCATATACAGCCGCGACTTGCCGTTCGAGGAAGCCACCGTCTTGTCCATGATCAAATCCTCGATACGCTTCTTATACACATCGAAACTCCCCGACAGCCGTCCGTCCCAAAAAGAAAAGTCCGCCGCCACGTTCCACGAATAGGTCTTCTCCCACCGCAGGTCGGGATTCGGCAGGCGGTAAATCGTAGACTGCTCCAAGTTGCTCACATCATGCCGGTTCCCCACCTCCAGAATCAGGTGCGGCGTCGCGTCGTCGTGGATATTCCCCTGGATGCCGTAACTGCCCCGGAAAGCGATGAAATGCCCCTTCTCCGCGAAATCCTCCAGGAAATGTTCCTGCGTCATCATCCACTTCCCTGCCACAGACCACGTCGGCAACCAACGGTACTTCGGGTTGCTCCCGAACTTGTTCGCCCCGTCCGAACGGATATTGAAATTCACCACATAACGATTGTCATACGTATAGGCCGCCGTCCCGAAAAACGACGCCACCCGCGAAACGCTGTTCGTGTTCGACGGAATCATGGAACGCCCCTTGTCCTTGGCGAAAGCATCTGTCCACACCGGCATGAAACGCTCCCCGAACGTCGGTGTCCAGCCGTAGCCCGTGATGCTCACGCCCGTGTACTTCGTGCCGCGCACCTCCAGTCCCGCCATCACATTCACATCGTGCAACCCGAACATATTCACATAATTCAGCGTATTCCGCACCGTGTAGCCCGTCTTCTGCGTGTGCCCCTGGGTCAGGACACCGCCATACGGCAACGCCGACTTCCAATAATCATCCGTATTCTCGTCATACTGCCTGTAATTATATCCCCGGATCTGAGCCACTGCCATCGACTCCTCCGTCTTCCAGTCCCGCATGGTGTTCGAAGAATTATGATAAGAAAATGTTCCCTGATAGGACAATCCGTCCCACAGCTTCACATTCAGGTCCAGCAACGCATTGAAATCGTTCGACTTGTTCTCCTTCCCCGTCTCTGCCAGTTCATTCAGGACATTATACAAATACTTGGAACCTTTCGTGTACATATGGAACGACCCGTCCGCCTCATAAGGCGCCAGCGTCCGGGAAGTGTTATAGGCATACGAGAACGGATTCACCCCCGAATACCCCTCGTTCTTCGTCGTGCTGAAATCGATTTTCGTCATGAAGCGCACCCAGTCGTTCAGCGCCACATCCACCCTCGCCAGCGACGTGAACCGCTCGCTCAGGGAACCCTTGGCGGCGCCCTGGTTATTGTTATACCCCGCAGACACGTAATACTTCGTCCGCTCGTTTCCTCCCTGCACATTCACATTGTGCGTATGCGTCACCGCATTCCGGAACAACACGTCGAACCAGTCCGTGTTCCGCTCCGCCATCTCCATCGCCCTCCGCCCGAACTCCTCCTTCGACATCCGCCGGTTCAGCAACTCGTTCAGCAACCCCTCGTAAGAATCATCCGGACTCAGGGAAATATTCGAATCATAGCGCAACCCCGCCTCGAAAATATCCTTCGACAACTGCATCCGGTCCGCCGAATTCATCCGGTCGAAATTCCGGTACGACGGCCGCTGGTTCACCATTACCTCCCCGTGGTACGACACCTTCGGGCGTCCCGCCGTTCCCTTCTTCGTCGTCAGCACGATGACCCCGTTCGCCGCCTTCACCCCGTAGATTGCCGTCGCCGACGCATCCTTTAGCACCGTGATGCTCTCGATGTCCTGCGGACTGATGCCTGAAATCGCATTCCCCACCAGGTACTCCGCATCCTCGCTGTTCAGGTCGGAAGCCGTGATAGGCACATTCTGCTCCAGAATCACCCCATCCACGACCCACACCGGAGCCTTGTTGCCGTTGATGGTGGACGTACCGCGGATGCGGATTTTCGGCGTCGCGCTCGGCTCCCCCGACGTGTTCATCACCATCAAACCCGGAATCTGCCCCTGTAACATCTGGTCGATGGAGGGCGCTCCCGCCACATAGACGTCATCCGTCTTCACCACCGTCACCGCACTCGCCGACTCCCGCCGGTTCAGCGTCTGGTAGCCCGTCACGATGACCTCGTCCATGTCCCGCACATCCTCTTTCATCGCCACATCCATCCGCTCCTCCCCCTTCCACGTCCGCACCACTTTCTCCATCCCCACAAACGAAAACACCAACCTCACCTCGCGTCCCTCTTCCAGCACCAGGGAATACTCCCCCGCCCCGTCCGTCGCACTCCCGTACGTGCTCCCCTCCATCACCACCGTCACCCCCGCCAGCGGCTCCCCGCCGGCATCCGTCACGCGCCCGCGCAACGTCTTCATTTTCTTCTCCTCCTCATCATCCCCCACCGCCTTCGACGGCTTCACCACCACCATCTCCCCCACACACTCGAAATCATACGGCGCTCCCCGCAGAATCCGCGCCACCGCCTCCTTCACCGTCATCCCCTCCGCCTCCACCGACACCCTCCACTCCCGCGACAACTCCTCTTCATTATACACAAAATAGACCCCCGCCTGCTCCTTCACCTCCCGGAACGCTTCGCGCAGCGTCGCGTTCTTCAATTTCAAACGCAGCGTCTGCCCCATCCCCGCGCCCAACGCGGAAAACGTGAGCACCACCGTCAATACCGCCGTCAGCCTCATCGCCAATCCCGGTCTCCGCCGCCGGCATCTCTTCGAAAACACCTTCTTTTCCATACGATAAACTATTAAATTAATACTCACCGGTACCCCCCGGTATTTCATTCACTTTCTTTTTCTGGCAACCCGCACCTCCCCCTCTCCCACCTCAAACGCCACATCCGTCGTCCGCCCCATCACCTCCAGGATACGGTTCAAACTCCCGTTGCGCCCGAACACTCCCGTAAACCGACGTCCGCGCAACCCTTCCTCCTCGAAACGGAAATCCACCCCGTACCACCGTTCCAAGCGCTCCGCAATCTCCGCCAGAGACATATCTTCGAATTCAAAAACACCATTCATCCAGGAAATCACCACCCCCGAATCCACCCTTCTCTTCATTATCCTTTTCCCCTCCCTCGCCACCGCCTGCTCATCCGGCACCAGCACCATCCGCTCCTCTCCCCGCTCCACTTCCACCTTCCCCTCCGCCAACGTCGTCACCACACCCCTCTCCCCGCCGTAAGCCTCCACATTGAACCTCGTCCCCAACACCTTCACCGCCACCCCCTCCACATGCACCACGAACGGACGCGCCGTATCACGCTCCACCTCCAGATAAACCTCCCCCTTCACATAAATCTCCCTCCTGTCCGCCCCAAACGGCAACGGGAATCCCACCTCCGACCCCGAATTGACCCACACCCTCGTCCCGTCCTCCATCCGGAAATGATACTCCCCTCCCATCGGCACCTCCACCCGGTGGAACACCGCCGTCTCCCCGTCCACCTCTCCGCGGTCATACTCCAATCCCCCCTCTCCCCCGCTCTCCACCAACACCCCTCTCTCCCGCACCTTCTGCCCCTCCACCCCCGACAAATCCACCCTCCGCCCGTCTCCCAACACCAGCACCACCTGTCCCCTCACCGGCAACACCTCCCGCACCTCCGCCACATCCATCCCCTCCCACGCCC
>CAJTSF010000015.1:0-49025 GCA_910578985.1 uncultured Odoribacter sp.
CTGCCCTTTTCCGCGGACGGTCGGCAGGTCTTCAAGGTGGGCGTGAACTTCTCCAAGGAGACGCGGAATATCGAGCGGTGGGTGGTGAAAGAGAATCCCTGAATCTCCGTTTTACCAGCTTCCGCTGGCTCCGCCGCCGCCGAAACCGCCGCCGCCGAATCCTCCGAAACTGCCGCTTCCGCTGCTGAACGAACCGAAACCGCTGCCTCTGCCTCCTCCGAGTCCTCCGAAGAAGATGAAAGGGAACAGTCCGCCGCCGTGGGTGCCGTGGCTGTCGGTGGTGTATCCGTGACGCCTACGTGCGAATATGGAAACGAGCAGAAGCAGGAAAAAAGGGAGCATAATCCAAAGGGGATTCGGACCGCTGTTGGCGTATTGCTCGGCGGTGAACTCCCCGCCCGCCAATTGCATCAGGACATCGGTGGCGCGGTCGATGCCGCGGTAATAGTTGCCTTGCTGGAATGCCGGGATGATTTCGTTGCGGATGATGCGTGAGGCGATGGCGTCGGGAATGACGCCTTCCAGTCCGTAGCCGACGGCAATCGCCACCTGTCCCTGCTCCGTGAGGGTCTTCGGTTTCAAGAGGATGAGGATGCCGTTATCCTTGCCCTGCTGCCCGATGCCCCATTTTTCCGCCAGGCGCTGCGCATAGTCGTTGGGGGCGTAGCCGTGCAGCGAAGGGACTGTTGCCACGGCAATCTGGGTGGAGGAGGTATCGTTGAAATGGCGCAGCTTCCGTTCCAGGGCATTCGCCTGCTGCGGGGTGAACATCTTTGTCAAGTCATTGACCAGCCGGGGCGGGCGCATCGGTTCGGGAAACTCTGCCGCCCGGACAGTCAGGGCGAGTGCGAGCCATAGGAAAGTGAGCAGTGTTTTCATGTGATATGTGTTCATTTATCAATTATCGCTGCCGAAAGATATGTCATCCGGCAGTTCGTTCGTATCGTCCGCCCGATAGGGGAAAAGGGTTTTCAACTGTTCCCCCACGGCGGTGACGGCATCGCAGATGCCGCGGCACACCTCTCCGGCTTTGAATTGCTCCACCATGCGGTCCTTGATATGGTCCCAGTATCCGGCAGGCACCCGGGTGTGGATGCCGGCATCCCCGAGGATAGCGAGGCGGTGGTTCTCCAAGGCAACGTATATCAGCACCCCGTTGCGCAGGGCGGTCTTGTGCATATTCAGTTCGGCGAACACCTGCGCGGCACGGTCAAGCACCTCTTCGGGGGCACGGTTTTCCACGTGTATGCGGATTTCTCCGGAGGTATTTTTCTCGGCACGGCGGACGGCATCGACCATCGCCTCCTTTTCTTCCCGGGTGAAGTATTTGGCAGGGGACATAAGGCAAAGGGGGTTAGAATTCGACTTTCGGTGCGTTCTCGGCTCCGGCTTGGGCTTCAAAATAGGGCTTCGGCGTGAATCCGAACATGCCTGCCAGCAGGTTCTTGGGGAACTGCCGGATGTAGGTGTTGTAGCTGCGGGCGGTGTCGTTGAACTTGCGGCGTTCGACGGCGATGCGGTTCTCCGTGCCTTCCAGCTGTGCCTGCAGGTCGCGGAAGTTCTCATTGGCTTTCAGGTTGGGATAGTTTTCCGAAATCGCCATCAACCGCGACAGGGCGGAGGAGAGCTCGCCCTGGACGGCGTTGATTTTCCGCATGGCGGCTTCATCCAGATTGTCTAAGTTGATTTGCATCTGGGTAGCTTTGGCACGGGCGTTCACCACGGCATCCAGCGTCGTTTTTTCATGTTCGGCATATCCTTTGACGGTGCTGACCAGGTTCGGAATCAGGTCCAGACGGCGCTGGTACTGGTTTTCGACGTTCGACCACTGGGCGGACACCCCTTCCTGCATGCGGACCATACCGTTGTATGTTCCTTTAAACCAAGCGAAAATGCCTACGACAACGACGGCAAGGACAATGAGTACGATGTAACTTTTTTTCATGTTGTTCATTTTATATATTGTGACAAAAATAACGATTCTCTCGGTATGTATACGGAATATCTCATCAAAATGTTTGCCGAACGGATTAAAATTTGTATTTTCGGCGGTAATTTTTTCACCTCATAACAAAATGGGCAACATGATAAAGCATGCAATTTACGCCGTGGCAGCCGTACTCCTACTGGCATCCTGCCACCGAACGAATGTGACGGTTACCGGAAAAATCAAGGACGCCGGCAAGCGGAAAGTATACCTGGAGCAGTTGAACGTCGATCGTACCGTGGTCCTCGACTCCACTGAAAGCGACAAGGACGGGCGATTCCGGTTCAAGGCCGAGGTGCAGGAACCCACCTTCTTTAACGTCACCATGGACGGGAAGGAGTCCGTCACGGTGATTGCCCAAGCCGGCGATGCCATTGAAATCAGCGGCGCGTTCGAAGGGCTGGGCAAGAATTATTGGGTGGACGGCTCCGAGCATTCCCTGTGGGTGAAACTGCTGAATTTCCAGTTGAACAACACCTTGGCGGAGATGGATTCGCTCAAAAGGAGTTTCAACGCCCTGCCCGCGGGTGTCGCCCACGAGGCGCAGCGGCGGCAACTGTCGGCAAGTTGGGAGGCGGCTGTCCGAAAGCAAATCGATTTCTCCAAAGAGTTCATCCTGAAACATGCCGTTTCCCCGGCATCCTATTATGCCCTGTATCAGAAATTCGACCGGAACAATTACATCCTGACCCCGGAGGAGAATCTCCACTCTTACAAGGTGGTGGCGTCCTCTCTCAAAGCCATGTATCCGGAATCGCAATACACCCGCGCCATCCTGAAACACCTGGAACAAATCTCCAAGGAGATGCAGAACGAGCGCATCCGTCAGCTCATCGCCAATACGGAGAGCACGCTGCCGGAGGTAAAGTTGCCCGACAGCAAAGGAGATACGGTGGCATTGAGTTCCTTGAAGGGGAAATATGTCATTTTGGACTTTGCCCTGCTGGCGGCGAAAGAGAACGGGACCTATATCCCCGAATTGAAGAAAATCAGAAAGCGTTTCGGCAAGCGTCTCCAGATCTACCAGGTTTGCCTGGACGACAACCGAATGGTGTGGGAGCGTCTGGTGAAGCAGTACGGCATCGACTGGATATGCGTGCGCGACCCGGAAGGGATGAAAAGCCGCACCGCGCAGCAGTGGAACGTGCAGAGCATTCCCGCCAATTATATTATCAGCCCCGACTTCGAGATTGTCGGCAAGAACCTGGGCGGCGACCGTCTGATGGACCGTTTGACGGATTTGATGAAATAAACTGCGGCGTGAGAAACAGGAACCGGGAAATACCGCAGCAGGAGACGGAACTCACGCTGCCGGAGGGAAAGAAGGTTTATTTCCTTTCGGACGCGCATCTGGGGGCGCCTGTGCTCTCCGACAACCGCGAAAGGGAGCGCCGGCTGGTGCGATGGATGGACGCCATCCGTCCCGATTGCGGCATACTGTTCCTGCTGGGCGACATTTTCGACTTCTGGTTCGAGTACAAGCGGGTGGTGCCTAAAGGGTATGTCCGCTTTCTCTCCAAGTTGTGCGAGTTCGCGGATGCCGGTATTCCCGTACACTTCTTTACCGGCAACCACGACATCTGGGTGTTCGACTACCTGCCGGAGGAGTGCGGGGTGGTTCTCCACACGCACAACGAGGCGTTCCGCATCGGCGGGAAGCGCTTTCTCATCGGGCACGGCGACGCCTTGAATCCGCGGGACAGGGGATACATGTTCCTTTACCGCATGTTCCACAACCGTTTCCTGCAAGCCTGTTTCCGGCGCTTGCATCCCGACTTTGGCATTTGGCTGGCGCAGAAATGGTCTTCCCATTCCCGCCTGGAAAACGGACGCATCGAAGCCGACGCTTTCCGCGGGGAGGAGCAGGAGGAGATTGTGCGTTTCTGTCGCGGGGTCCTGGCACGGCAGCCTTTCGATTATTTTGTCTTCGGACATCGCCACTGGCCCTCCGACCTGGCATTGGCCCCCGGCAGCCGCTATATCAATACCGGCGACTGGGTGACCCATTGCACCTACGCCGATTTCGACGGCGTAACCATGCACCTGTTTACCGAAAAACGTAACCATGAAAATCCATGTTGATATGAAAAAGATTATTCTCTCCGGCGACCGTCCGACAGGGCGCCTGCATGTGGGGCACTATGTGGGGTCCCTGAAAAGAAGGGTGGAATTGCAGAATTCCGGCACTTTCGACAAGATATACATCATGATAGCCGACGCGCAGGCGCTCACGGACAATGCCTCCAATCCGGAGAAAATCCGTCAGAACATCATCGAGGTGGCGCTGGACTACCTCTCCATCGGTCTGGACCCGGAGAAATGCACGATATTCATCCAGTCGCAAATCCCGGAACTGTGTGAATTGTCGTTCTATTACATGAACCTGGTGACTGTCTCCCGCCTGCAACGCAACCCGACGGTGAAGACCGAAATCCAGATGCGGAACTTCGAGACCAGCATACCTGTGGGATTCTTCACCTATCCCATCAGTCAGGCGTCGGACATCACCGCCTTCAAGGCGACGACCGTGCCGGCGGGCGAGGACCAGGAGCCGATGCTCGAGCAGACGCGCGAAATCGTGCGCCGTTTCAACGCCACCTACGGGGAGGTGCTGGTGGAACCTGAAATCCTGCTGCCTGACAACTCCGCCTGCCTGCGCTTGCCGGGAACCGACGGCAAAGCGAAGATGAGCAAGTCCCTCGGCAACTGCATCTATCTCTCCGACGATGCGGAGGAGGTGCGGAAACGCATCATGACGATGTTCACCGACCCCGGACACTTGCGGGTGGAAGACCCCGGGAAGATTGAGGGGAACACCGTCTTCACTTACCTGGACGCCTTTTGCCGTCCGGAACATTTTGCCGCCTACCTGCCCGATTATCCCAATCTGGACGAGTTGAAAGCCCATTATCGCCGCGGGGGATTGGGGGATGTGAAGGTGAAGAAGTTCCTGAATAGCGTACTCCAGGAAGAACTGGAACCGATACGTGCCCGCCGCAAGGAGTTCGAGCAGGACATTCCGGAAATCTACCGTATACTGAAACGCGGCTGCGAGGCGGCGCGCGAGGTGGCTGCCTCCACGCTCAGCGATGTGCGCAAAGCCATGCGCATCGATTATTTCGACGACGCGGAACTGATAGCGGGGCAGGCGGAGAGTTTCAAGAAAAAAGGGTAACCATGCTCGTTAAAGTTTACAGCGGGGCGGTCAATGGCATCGAGGCGACCACCATCACGATAGAGGTCAATATCCTTGCAGGTGCCAAATTCATCATCGTGGGGCTTCCCGACAATGCCGTCAAAGAGAGCCAGCAGCGCGTGGATTCCGCCCTGCGGGTGGTCGGCAGCCGCATACCCGGGAAACGCATCATTATCAACATGGCGCCTGCCGACGTCAAAAAGGAAGGCTCTTCCTACGACCTTCCGCTGGCGCTCGGTATCCTTGCCGCCAATGAGCAACTCGCTCCGGAGGGGTGGGACAAGTGCGTCATCCTCGGGGAGCTCTCGCTGGACGGTAGTTTGGTGCCTGTCAAGGGCGTGTTGCCCATTGCCATCCATGCCCGCGGCGAAGGCTTCACCCGCATGCTCCTTCCTGCGGGCAACGCCAACGAGGCAGCGGTGGTCGAAGGACTGGAAGTGCACGGCTTTTCCCACCTCGGCGAAGTCATCGACTACCTCCGTGCGCCTGCCTCCCATGCCCCCTGCCGCTTCGAGCCTTCCCGGGAGATGCCCGAGGAGACCGCCATGTACGACTTCAAGGACGTCAAAGGGCAGGAGAACGTGAAACGCGCCCTGGAAGTGGCGGCCGCGGGGATGCACAACATCATCATGGTGGGTGCGCCCGGTTCGGGAAAGACCATGCTGGCGCGCCGCCTTCCCGGCATCCTGCCTCCCATGACGCGGGAAGAATCCCTGGAAACCACGAAGATACACTCCGTGGCGGGCAAACTGCCCCGCGACGGCTCGCTCATCACCGCCCGCCCCTTCCGGGCGCCGCACCATACGATTTCGGGCATCGCCCTCATCGGCGGCGGCGTCTTCCCCCGCCCCGGCGAGATTTCCCTTGCCACGAACGGCGTCCTGTTCTTGGACGAACTGACCGAATACCAGCGGGCGGTGCTCGAAGTGATGCGCCAGCCGCTGGAAGACCGCAAAATCACCATCAGCCGGGCGCGACACTCCGTGGATTATCCCGCGAATTTTATGCTGGTCGCCTCCATGAACCCCTGTCCCTGCGGTTACTACAATCATCCCACGAAGGAATGCAGCTGCACAGGAACGGCGATTCACCGCTACATGTCGAAAATTTCCGGTCCCCTCCTCGACCGCATCGACATCCACCTCGAAGTGGTGCCCGTGGAACTGGACAAAATCACCGGCAGGCAGGAAGCCGATCCGAGCCGGGTCATCCGCGAGCGGGTCATGGCTGCCCGTGCCATCCAGACCGAGCGCTTCAAGGACTACCCCGGCATCCACTGCAATGCACAGATGACACCAGCCCTCCTCAAGAAATTCTGTCCCCTCGACGACCGTTGCCTTGCCCTGCTCAAGATGGCGATGCAGAAGTTCGGGCTTTCCGCCCGCGCCTACGACCGCATCATCAAGCTCTCCCGCACCATCGCCGACCTGGCAGCCTCTCCCGCCATCACCCCGCAACACATTGCCGAAGCCATCCAATACCGTTCCCTCGACCGCGAGAATTGGGGCGCACGGTAGATATTGCAAAACTTTTTTGAAGAACTGTTTGGTAGTTCAAAAATATCCCCTACCTTTGCAACCGGAATCGAAAACGACGGTTCCAATGTTCTGAAAAAATTGGTGCGGTAGTTCAGCTGGTTAGAATACAGGCCTGTCACGCCTGGGGTCGCGGGTTCGAGTCCCGTCCGCACCGCTTGATGAAGACAAAGAAAAGTCCTGAAGTATCAAACTTCGGGACTTTTTCTTTTTCCTATGCGGAAGTAAAACATTCAGAAAGCCGAATCCCTTTGTTTAAAACGAACTGATTACAACAAAAGCGTCCTTTTGGGACGCTTTTGCCATATACTTCTTTTCATCTTTTCGCTTTAGGCTTCCTTGATGGATTTAAAGCCGCGGCCGAGGATTTCTTTCGAGTCGATGATATTGATGAAGGCATCGGGATCGATGTCGGCGATGCGGTGGCGCAGGGTAATCATCTCCTGACGGGTGAGGATGGTGTAGATGACGTTACGCTGTTCGCCCTTGTACATACCCACGGCGGGGAACAGGGTGGCACCGCGGTTGATTTCGTTCAGGATGACGTTCTTGATGGGTTCCACCTGTTCGGTGACAATCATGAGCGTCTTGTGCATGGAGGCACCCTCGACGATGAGGTCGATGACCTTGCCCTCGATGAAGACGATAATCCACGAATACATCGGCAGGCGCCAGTCGCCGAATGCCACCACGGTGCTGAGGGTGATGGTGCAGTCCACGATGATGACCAGCGTACCGAGGGAAATGTGGGTGTATTTATTCAGAATCATCGAGATGATATCCGAGCCTCCGGAAGTGGCGCGTGCCTTGAATATCATACCGATACCGATACCGTACACGATACCGCCGAAGATGGCGGAAAGGAGCTGCTCTTTCAGCAACGTACGCGGCTCCACGCCTTGTTCGATGAGGGCGGAGACATTGATTTCCGGCTCCAGGAGGGCATTATAGCCGTAGGTATTGTGGATGAGCCACATGAAAATCGGAATGGCGAAAGTACAGATGACGGTCTTCACGCCGAACATCCCGCCGAGAAAATAGATGCCGAGCAGCAACAACGGCACGTCCATGCAGAGGGCGGTCACTTCCGTTTCCCATCCCCACAGGTGGTGGAACACCATAGACAAGCCGTAGGTGCCTCCCGGTGCGAAGCCGTACGGTTCGGCGAACATCACGGCTCCCAGCGCAAACACGAAACATCCTCCCAACAGCCAGCCGTAGGGGATGAGAAAATTAATGATTTTTTTAGCAGCGATTCCCATATTCAATCGTTTTTTTAGTTGATGTATTTGATTTGACGGGCACAAAATTACAAATTGTTTTCGGCATGGGGGGAACGTTTCCGGTGCATATTCATATCAAAAGCATTCATATTTATACAGGAGGCGCTCGTGGCGTCTTCAGGGGGACATCAGGAATGAATTACGGATAATCTACGGTTTAATTACGGTGATTCTACGGTTAAAAGCTTATTAAAAGCTATTATATCCTTATTAAAAGCTTATACATAGAATAAGCTTTTAACCGGCTTTTAATTGATTTGAAAAAATGTATTGACCATGGAATAACCGTAGTTGTACCGTAATTTTCTCGTAACTGATGGCTGAGCATCTCCTTTTCCCCATATTTGGGTATCTTGTCAGGCGGGATTCACGATTTTTAGGTATTGCGGCAGGAGGCGGCAGGCAGTACCTTTGACACGTTCTAAATAAGTAAGAACAGGGACGAAATATTAGTAATTTAAAATAAATCAAAGACAATGAAAAAACTGAATGTATTGATGTGCGGACTGCTGTTGGGCGGTCTGGTATTTACAGGGTGTAGCGATGACGATGACAAGGGCGGTAATGCCGAGGGAACGGAAGCGGCGGTGGTGGCGCATGAGTATGGGGAGTGGACGTATTTCAATTTTGCCGACGGGGCGACAAAGACCTTGCCGATACAGAAAAAAGAGGGAGCTGTGACCGGTCTGTACACGGGTGATTTGAAAGGCACCGGGATGTTTGCGAGCTTTTCGCAGGAGGGAGTTAGCGTGAGTGTCAGCCGGGTGTCTGCGGACAGTGTGGATGTGGAGTTTATGGACTTGACGCTGTCGATGAGTGAAGAGCCGGCAGAGCCGTTCACACTGACGACGCGGGCAGAGGCGAAGTTGGTGGGCGATAAGTGGGAGCTGACGAGCGTAGAGTCGGAAACACTGGTAGGAGAAATGCTTTATAAATTTTCATTTACCGGAACCATCGGTACGACGAAAGGCGCGGAAGTGCTGTTGAATTGTAAAATGACGCCGGGAGCTATGCCGATGCCTATTACCATGACTTATATCTCTGAGGTTGCCGACAGCTATACTTACGAGGTGGATGCGGACGAGGAGAGCGCGTTGGCGTGGGACATTGCCGTGCATAAGTATGATATGCGCACGAACAATGGGTTGGTGAAGAAATTGGATACAAAAAACTTTGATGCCGTTACGGTTGGCAATGTGCCGGCGGATGAGGAGATGGTAGCGGATACGGACGGTTCCGTGATGGCGGACATGAGCAACATGATGAACGGTTTCGTGGGCTATCAGAGCGTGAAGCTGAACAAGGAATTGGGCGGTTGGGTGACTGCCACGCCGACGGGCACGATGCCTCCTTATACGTACACACTGAATGACAATGTGTTTGTCGTGAAGGTGAACGGCAAGGTGTGGAAAATGCAGTTCAATGCCTATACTTATGGCGGTAAGACGGCTGCCAAGTTTGTTTACGGGGAAGTTGAGTAGTTCATGCGCCGAATCGTATTATTTATAGTTTTGTGGATGGCGTTGTCCGCCCGGGCGGAAGAGGAGACTCTTCCGTCGGCGGTCGCGCTTGTTCAGGGAGTTGTGCTCGACGAGGGGGGCATGCCTTTGGCGGGTGCTTCCGTGTGGGTAAAAGGGACGACTGTCGGGGCGGGGACGAATGCGAGGGGGGAGTTTGTGTTGGCGTTGCGCAAGAGCGGGAGGCAGGTGTTGCGTTTCAGTTTTACGGGTTATCAGCCGCAGGAGGTTGTGTGGGAGGGTAAGGAGGATGCCGAGCTGACCATCCGGTTGGAACCGTCGTGCAATTCGTTGGACGAGGTGGTGATTACCGGCACGCGGACGCCGAAGCCGTTGAAAGAGGTGCCTGTGCTGACGCGGGTAGTTTCCGAGCGGGAAATCCGGCAGATTAATCCGCCGGATTTCCGGAGTCTGCTGGAGTTTGCCTTGCCGGGACTGCAATTTGGCACGGCGCACGGCTCGAACCTGCCGACGCTGAAGTTCCAGGGGGCAGAAGGGGGTTATGTGCTGTTTCTCGTGGACGGGGAGCGGATTGGCGGCGAGGGGTCGAACGGAAACATTGATTTCGAGCGTATCGATGTGGACAACATCGCCCGCATCGAGGTGGTGAAGGGGGCGATGTCCGCGCTCTACGGGGCGCAGGCGATGGGCGGCGTGGTGAATATCATCACGAAGAATGCCGACCGGCCTTTTACGGCGGATGTGAGCGCCCGCGTCGGGAGCAAGGACGAGATGAAGTATTCGGCTTCGGTGGGGACGAAACTGAACCGTTTTTCTTCTTATACGACTTTTTCTTACCGCAAGAGTGACCCTTATGAGGTGAAGGACAAGGACGGGTTGGTGCAGGAGATTCACGGGCGGGATTCCGTGTGGCGGGACACCTCCGCGCGGGGGTCGTCCGTCGTGTTGGGGTATGACGTGTGGTCGCTGAACGAGCGTTTGGGGTATTCGTTTACGGATGCGCTGAAGGCGGAACTGTCTGCGGGCTATTACCGGAACAATCTGCGGAATCCGTATGAGCTGGACGGGGTGCAAGACCGTTTTTCTACGCTGACGATTCATCCGAAACTGCATTATATGGCGGGTGAGAATCATTTGCTGACGCTTTCTTATATGATGGATGATTACGTGAAGAGGGAGGTGTATTCGGACGGTTTTCCCGACCGGAAGACGATGGAGGATTTCACGAATACCGTCCGCCTGAATTATTCCGGCAAGCCGGCGGAGCGGCACACGGTGACGGCGGGCGTGGAGGTGAATACGCAGAGGATGCACCATTATTGGTTTGACAAGGAGGCGTTGCTGGATTACACGCAGCGGAATTACGTGTTGTACGTGCAGGAGGAATGGAGGGCGACCGAGGCGTTCAGTTTGGTGGCGGGCGTACGTTCCGATTGCCATTCCGATTACGGTTTCCATCCCAGTCCCAATATTTCGCTGATGTACCGTTGGGCGGGGCTGTCGCTGCGCGGCGGCTACGGCATGGGCTTCCGCCTGCCGACGCTGAAGGAGTTGCACGCCGCCTACCCGATGGGCGGGTTCGGTTTCATGATATACGGGAATGAGGATTTGAAGCCTGAAGAGAGTCATCAGGGGACGTTTTCCGTGGAGTACACGAAAGGGGTGTTCAACGGCTCCGTGGCGGGCTATTATACGAAGTACCGGAATGAGATTTATTTAGGGACGTATGAGGAGGAGGACGGCACGCTGGCGCAGAAGTATTATAATCACGAGAGCAGCCATAAAACGGGCGTGGACGTGATGGGGCAGGTGCGACTGGATTGCGGTTTCACGTTTAACGGTGCCTATTCGTATGTGAATACCCACGCCGATGTGGAGGGCTACAATACATCGGTGTTCCGTCCGCACAGCCTGACTTTCACGGCGAATTACGCGCGGCAGTTGGGCAAGGTGAAGGCTTCGGCGGCGTTGAACGGCCGTTGGTTGTCGAAAGTGGACGTGTGGAACAAGGACGATGACGGTAATTACGTGCTGACGCCCTATTACGCTTATACTTCCGTAGACCTCAATCTGGGGGCGCGGTTTTCCCGCGGTTTCCGTTTGGCGTTGGGGTTGAACAATCTGATGAATTTCAAGGCGAAGAATGCCGCTGCCGATTCTTCGGTCATCCCGCAGCGGGGCATCGAGGTCGTGGGGACGTTGGGAATCAATCTGGCGGATTTGTTGAAACTTTAAACGAATGAAGATGAAAAGGAAAATTATATTGACTTTGGCGGCACTCGTGGCGGTGTTGCTGGGCGTGTGGGTGTACGGCACGTGGTTTGGCGTGACGCGGGTGGCTTTCGTGAATTTCCAGACGATTTCGATGGGAAGCATTGCCAAGGCGAACGACAATCCGATGGTGAAGGTGTATGAGGTGGGGACGGACGAATTGGACGAACTGACGGGATATGACATGGTGTTTGTGAACGGCATGGGGTTGGGCATCGTTGCCGGACAGCGCGCGCAGATACAACGCGCTGCCCGGCGCGGGGTGCCGGTCTATACGACGATGGCGACGAATCCCGCCAACAATATTTGCAGTACGGATTCCTTGCACGTGGCGAAGCTGGCGGCTTATCTCGGTGGCGGCGGACGGCGGAATTACCGGAATATGCTGAATTATATCCGCCAGGAGATTGACGGCAAGATAGGGCATACGCCCGAGGTGGAGGAGCCGGTGGAACGGGCTTCCGATATTCTGTACCATGCGGGCGTGCAGAGTCCGGATGAGGAAGCGGAGTTTTTGACCGTGGCGGATTATGAGAAGTTTTTAAGGGATAACGGTCTGTATAAGGAGGGTGCGCGCCGCATCGCGGTGACCGGACAGATGGCGGACGCCACAGGGTTGATTGCGGCGTTGGAGAAAGCGGGGTATAATGTTTATCCGGTTTCTTCGTTGCGGAAGGTGATGGATTTTTTAGAGGAAATCCATCCCGATGCCGTCATCAATATGGCGCACGGGCGTATGGGCGACCGGATGGTGGAGTTCCTGAAGGAGAAGAATATCCTGTTGTTTTCGCCGCTGACGGTGAATAGCCTCGTGGAGGAGTGGGAGGCAGATCCGATGGGCATGTCGGGCGGTTTCCTGTCGCAGAGCGTGGTGACGCCCGAAATCGACGGGGCACTCCGCACGTATGCCCTGTTTGCGCAATATAAGGACAAGGAGGGGTTGCGGCATTCGTTTGCCGTGCCGGAGCGTTTGGAGACGTTTGTGAAGAATGTGGATAATTACCTGAATCTGAGAGAGAAGCCTAATAGCGAGAAGCGGGTGGCGATTTATTACTACAAGGGACCCGGGCAGAATGCCATGACGGCGGGCGGTATGGAGGTGGCTCCTTCGCTTTACAACTTGTTGCGGCGGATGAAGGCGGAGGGGTACCGTGTGGAGGGATTGCCTGCCGGTCATAAGGAATTGGAGCAGATGATTATGGCGCAGGGAGCTGTTTTCGGTACGTATGCCGAGGGGGCTTTCGACGAGTTTATGCGGAGCGGTCATCCGGAACTGATAACTAAAGAGCAGTATGAAGCGTGGGTAAAGGCTTCCTTGCGGCCGGAGAAGTATGCGGAGGTGGTGGCAGCCAACGGGGAGTTTCCCGGCAGTTACATGACGACGCCGGACGGACGGTTGGGCGTGGCGCGCCTGCAGTTCGGAAATGTGGTGCTGATGCCACAGAACGCCGCCGGGGCGGGGGACAACTCTTTCCAGGTGGTGCACGGCACGGACATGGCGCCCCCGCACACGTATATTGCTTCTTATTTGTGGATGCAGCACGGTTTCAAGGCGGACGCCCTGATTCATTTCGGGACGCACGGCAGTCTGGAGTTTACGCCCAAAAAGCAGGTGGCGTTGTGCAGCAATGACTGGGCTGACCGTCTGGTGGGGGCAGTGCCTCATTTCTATATTTACTCCATCGGCAACGTGGGGGAGGGCATGATTGCGAAACGGCGTTCGTATGCCGGGTTGCAGTCCTATCTGACGCCTCCTTTTCTGGAAAGCAGCGTGCGGGGCATTTACCGTGATTTGATGGAGAAGGTGAAGGTTTACAATGCCCGTTTGGGGGCGGACGGAGGAGTGGATGCCGACGCTTTGGAGAAAGCGTCGCTGGCTGTGAAGGCGGCGACGGTGAAGTTGGGCATCCACCGTGAGTTGGGATTGGACAGTGTGCTGACGGTGCCTTATACGGAGGAGGATGTTTTGCGTGTGGAGAATTTTGCGGAAGAATTGGCGGCGGAGAAGATTACGGGGCAGCTGTACACGATGGGAGTGCCTTATGAACCGGCACGGATTGTTTCGTCCGTTTATTCGATGTCTACGGAGCCGATAGCATATAGCTTGCTGGCTTTGGACAAGCAGCGCGGCAAGGCGGATGAACGGTTGTTAAAACATAAGTCGCTGTTTGCGCGGCGGTATTTGAATCCTGCCCGCGAGCTGGTGGGACAGCAATTGAAGCGGTCGGCACCCGTCACGGATGAACAGATTTGCCGGATTGCGGGGATTACCGCCGCGGAGTTGGCAAAAGCGCGGGAGGTTGTCGCCGGACGCAATGCCCCGAAGGGCATGATGGCGATGATGATGAACAGGGGGGCGTCAGGGAAGAAAAAAGAATATACGAAAGAGGAAATCAATTTCGCCTTGGCGGTTTCGGAAGTGGAGCGGACGGTGCGGAATATCCGCAATTACCGGCGGCAGTTGCAGGAGAGCCCCGAAAGCGAATTGTCCTCGATGATGAACGCGCTGAATGGCGGTTACACGGCGCCTTCGCCCGGCGGCGACCCGATTGTGAATCCGAATACACTGCCTACGGGACGGAACATGTTTGCCGTGAATGCGGAGGAAACGCCTACGGAGGCGGCATGGGAAAGGGGTATGCAGTTGGCGAAGAGTACCATTGACATGTATCGCGAACGTCATGACGGGGAGTATCCGAAAAAGGTGAGCTATACTTTGTGGTCGGGCGAGTTCATAGAGACGGGCGGCGCGACGATAGCCCAGGTGCTTTATATGCTTGGCGTGGAACCTGTGCGTGACGCTTTCGGGCGGGTGAGTGATTTGAAACTGATTCCTTCGGAGGTGCTGGGACGCCCGCGCATCGATGTGGTGGTGCAGACCTCCGGGCAGTTGCGCGATCTGGCGGCTTCGCGTCTGTTTCTGATAAACCGGGCGGTGGAGATGGCTGCTGCTGCGGGTAGCGAGCATTATGAGAACCAGGTGGCAGCCGGTGTGGTGGAGGCTGAACGGGCATTGACCGAGAAAGGCGTTTCGCCGAAGGAGGCGCGGGAAATGGCTTCTTTCCGCGTGTTCGGCGGGGCGAACGGAGGCTACGGTACCGGCATACAGGGCATGGTGGAAGCGGGTGACCGCTGGGAGGACGAGTCGGAGATTGCCGCCGCTTACCTCAACAATATGGGAGCTTATTACGGCAGCGAGAAGAATTGGGAGGCGTTCCGGAAGTATGTTTTCGAAGCGGCGCTGACGCGAACGGATGTGGTGGTGCAGCCCCGGCAGAGCAATACATGGGGCGCTTTGAGCCTCGACCATGTGTATGAGTTTATGGGAGGGATGAACCTGGCTGTGCGGAATGTCACGGGTAAAGACCCCGACGCTTATTTCAGCGATTACCGCAACCGCAATAACAATCGGATGCAGGAGCTGAAGGAATCCATCGGCGTGGAGTCGCGGACAACGATATTGAACCCCGCCTATATCTGCGAGAAGATGAAGGGCGAGGCTTCCTCTGCCGGTACGTTTGCGGAAACCGTCCGCAACACGTACGGGTGGAACGTGATGAAGCCCAACGTGGTGGACAAGGAGTTGTGGAACGATATATACGACGTTTATGTCAAAGACAAGTTCAACCTGGGTGTGCAGAAGTATTTCGAGCAACAGAATCCGGCCGCGTTGGAAGAAATGACGGCGGTGATGTTGGAGACGGTGCGTAAGGGATTGTGGAAAGCGAGTGAGCGGCAAGTTGCCGATTTGGCACGCCTGCATACCGAGTTGGTGAACAAATATCGTCCTTCCTGTTCGGGGTTTGTGTGCGACAACGCGAAGTTGCGTGATTTTATCTCCTCTAAATCGGAGCCTTCTGTTGCGGCACAATACAAGGAAAGCATTGCCGAAATCCGCGAGGCGGCGGTCCGCAAGGATAAAGGGGTGGTGATGAAGAAGGAGGAACTCCGTCCGCAGGCAGACAGGCAGAAGACCCGGGTGGCTGCTCCGTGGATTGCCGTCGCTGTGGTGGTGGCATTGGCGGGATTGGCATTGCTGGTGCGTCGTCGGAGAAAAAACCGGATGTAAATGGGCGTTTGAAATGGATGCGATTATTTGGATATTGATTTTGCTGACCGCTCTCAACTTCCTGTTGAAGCAGACTTTCCGGTCGTGGCGAGGCACTGTGGCGGCAGCGGTCGTGGCAGCGGGATTCGTTGCGACGATGTGGCCGTATGCCATCGAGCAGTCGAAGACGCAGATTGCCGACTGGCTTTCGGACACGGCACTGATGCTCGACACGGCGGTCGTGCTGACGGTGGAGGTGGCATTACAGATGGCGTTTTGCCTTCTGTCCGTCCACTTGGAGAACGTTTCCCCCGTGAAGAAACGGATGCGGGTGGCGAGGAAAATACTCTATTGGTTCCCCGGCGTGCTGATACTTCCGGTGCTGTTTTTCGGCCTTACGCAACTGATATTCGCCTTGCCGGGCATTTCTTTCCGGCAGGTGGCGTGGGGATTCGGATTGGCGGTGTTGCTGTTGGTGCCGTTGGGGCGTGGGGGACTTAAGTGGTTGGTGCCCGAACCGGAGCTGAGGCTGGAATTGCTGTTCCTGCTCCATGCGTTGGTCGCCGTCCTTGGTGTCATCGCCACGGTGAACGGGCGGACTGCCGTTCAGGGCACGGCTACGGTGAACTGGCTGGCGCTCGGCGGCTGTATCGTCATTTTTGTTGCGGTGGCTGCGTCGGGATGGTTGTGGCGGAAATGGAGAGGGAGACGGATATCATGTTGAATGTTTAAATAGTTATACGATATGAATACGATTTCTGATATTATGTTTTGGATTTCAACGGGGTTGCTCGTGCCTGTTGTGGTTTTGTTGATTGCCCTCTTTTTCCGGGCATTGCTGCTGGTCGGCAGTTTTTTCGGTCAATATGCGGCTATCCGTAAGACGGATAAACTGATTCGCGAGCAGATGGAGGAACTGACGCCGGATAATGCGGACGGTTTGGCAGACCGCTTGCCTGCCAAGTCGAACTCCTTGGCGGTGGAGTATATGCGCCGCATTTTGGAGGCACAGCATCATGGCGCACAGGTGCAGCGCCTGCTGGCTAATTTCGAGATAGCTGCCGACAAAGACTTAGCGACCTCCAAGACGCTGACGAAGTTGGGACCTATTTTAGGTTTGATGGGTACGCTGATTCCGATGGGTCCCGCCCTCGTGGGCTTGTCTACGGGCGACATCGCCTCCATGGCGTACAATATGCAGGTGGCTTTCGCGACGACGGTTATCGGGCTTTTTGCCGGAGCCATCGGTTTCCTCACCCAGCAGGTTAAACAGCGTTGGTATTTGCAGGATATGACGAATCTGGATTTTTTGGCTGAATTGTTGAACGAAAAACACCATCGGGCATGAAACGCAATCTGTTGAAAAAGGAGGAGGACAGCGACCCGATCAGCGTGGTGTCCAACCTCTTCGATGTGGCTATGGTCTTCGCCGTCGCCCTGATGGTCGCCCTTGTGACCCGCTACAATATGACGGAGATGTTTTCCAAGGAGGATTTCACCATGGTGAAGAATCCCGGCAAGGAGAACATGGAGATTATCACGAAAGAAGGCGAGAAAATCAACCGCTATACCCCTTCCGAAGACCAGCAGGCTTCCGGTAAACGGGGTAAAAAGGTGGGCATCGCCTATGAATTGGAGAACGGGGAGATTATTTATGTGCCGGAGTGATATTCCGGTGCTTTTTCAGATGTTCCGCCCAAATGCGGGCAGCTTCTTCCACGGTTTTGACGCAAGGGCGTTTTTGGTAATAGGCTTCCGTGCGGGGTTCGGGAGTGGGGTTGTCGTGTTTTTCCCGTCCCAGCCCCAGGAGTTCGGCGCAGGTGAGGGCGCCCATGCGGCGGGTGAATTCCTTCGCCAGTTGCTGCACTACCCGGTAGTTTGCCTCTTTGCCTTGGCGGTCGGCGCCGTCGGTGCATCCGTATTCCAGTCCGGCGAGCAGGAATATCCCGCATGCCGCCCCACAGGTGAGCCGCATGCGTCCGATGCCTCCGCCGAAGGAAGCGGACATCCGCAATGCCTGCTCGGGGGTGTATCCGTAGAGGTCGGCGAAGGCGGCGCAGACCGATTGCGAACAGTTATAACCTGTCTTGAACAGTTCTACCGCTTTTTGAATGCGTTCTTCCATATCTCTCTGATTTAGCGTGTTCCATTTGCGGGGAACAAAGATAGTGATTTTGCGGGAAACTTTCTATCTTTGCTCCGTGATAGACCAAGCGACGATACAGAGGATATTCGATACCGCAGACATTTATGAAGTGGTATCCGAATTCGTCAGCCTGAAGAAACGGGGGGTGAATTATGTGGGGTGCTGTCCTTTCCATAACGAAAAGACAGGTTCATTCACCGTTTCTCAGGCTAAAGGCATATATAAGTGTTTCGGTTGCGGGAAGGGAGGGAATGCGGTCAATTTCATCATGGAGCACGAGCAGTTGTCGTATGTGGAAGCTTTGCGATGGTTGGCTGCCAAGTATAATATTCCCATCGAGGAGAAGGAACTCACGGAAAGCGAGCGGTTGGAGAAATCAGAGCGGGAGAGCATGTTGATTGTGACCAACTATGCGGAGGACTTTTTTGTGTACCAGCTCTGGCATACGGACGAGGGGAAGTCGGTCGGGCTGGGGTATTTCCGCCGCCGCGGGTTGGACGACAAGACCATTGAGAAGTTTGGACTGGGATATTGCCCCGAGGCGTGGGACGCCTTGACGAAGGCGGCGCAGGAGAAGGGCTATAAGAAAGAATTTCTGGTCAAGACCGGTTTGACGATTGATAACGAGCGGGGAGCGTTCGACCGTTTCCGGGCGAGAGTGATGTTCCCGATACGTGACTTGGCGGGGAAAATCATCGCGTTCGGGGGGCGTATCATGACGAATGACAAAAAGAGCGCCAAGTACTTGAACTCCCCCGAGTCGGAGATTTACCATAAGAGCCGCACGCTTTACGGCATCTATTTTGCCAAGAAGAGCATCGTGCAGCATAACCGTTGTTTTTTGGTGGAGGGTTACTTGGATGTGATTTCTTTCCATCAGAAAGGGATAGAGAATACGGTCGCCTCGTCGGGAACTTCGCTGACGGTGGACCAGATTCGTCTAATCCGCCGTCTGACGCCCAACGTGACGATTATCTACGACGGGGATGCTGCGGGCATCAAGGCGTCGCTGCGCGGTATCGACCTGGTGCTGGAGGAAGGGTTGAATGTGCGGGTGGTCTCCTTGCCGGAGGGCGAGGACCCCGATTCGTATGCCCAGGCGCATACGGCGGAGGAGGTATTGGAGTATATCGGGACGCATGAGACGGACTTTATTCATTTCAAGACGAAGATATTGCTGGAGCAGGCAGGGAATGACCCTATCGAGCGGGCACGGTTGATTACGGACATCGTTCGAAGCATTTCGCTGATACCGGACCGTATCACGCGGTCGGTGTATGTGCAGGAGACTGCCGTGCAGCTGAAGGTGGAGGAGGAGATGTTGTATGCGGAGATTGCGCGCATCCGAAAGGAGAAGGCGGGCGTGCCGGTTCCGGTGCGTGAGCCGATGCCGATGAAGCCGAAAGCGGAATTGACCCCTTTGAAGGTGGGAGGCGGAACGCCTTGCGATGCGGAGGAGATGATGCTGGTGCGCTATCTGTTACAGTTCGGAGCGGAGTTTCTGTATGAGGAGGAACGTGACGGACAGCGGGTGGCGATAACCGTAGGGGAGTATATCATCCGCGAACTGGCGGAAGATGAATTGCTGCTCCTGAACCCCCGTTTGCGTGAAATACAGCAGGAGTACCGGCAGCATTGCGGAACGCCTGGTTTTCTGCCGGCACGCTATTTCACGGGACATGCCGACCCGGAGATTTCAGCCGTAGTAGCGGATGTTCTGAGTGAGCCTTATGAATTGAGCAAACTGTGGGACCATGCGGACGGTGCTGCGAACAGGGAGGAGAACAAGTTCATCGGGCTTTTGCCTAAAGTGGTGGACAATTATAAAATCAAACGGGTGGAAATTCTTTGCCGGGAGGCGGACGAGAAGATACTGGAATGCCAGAATGCCGGCAATATGGAGGAACTGTTGCAATGGCTGAAGCAGAAAAACGCCATGGTGAAGGTGCGCGCCCGTATCAATGAAAAACTTAACCGGACGATTTGATAAAAAAACACCTTCCCCTTTCTTATGTCTTGACGGTATAAGAATAGGGGAAGGTGTACGATTATTCCCGTTTAAACGCTTATCTTACGGGATAAACCCAAGTCTTCGACTTGCCGGGCTCGCGTACGATGCGGTTCAGTGCTACCTGGGCTTCCGCGCGTGTTTCGTAGCTGTTGTAAGTAACCATGTTCAGGTTGTAGAAAGGCAGGATTTGAGAATCGTACCCTTCGTTCAACAGTTTAGCGTTGAAGCGCTCCGCATTGCTTCGGATTCTGAAGCAACCGCCTACCAAGTGGTAGTTTGCCTGTTTTTCGGGAACTACCGGTTCTTCTACGATGACCGGTTCTTCTTTCGGTTTCGGAACCTCAACCACTTCCACTTTCTTCTGTGCCAGGACGGGTTTCTTTTTCTTCTCTTTGCAGGATGTGAATAATCCTACCAGGGAGAACGCCAGTAAAAATACGATAACTTTCATATTCCAAGATTTAATTTTTACTTTATACGTTTTTCAGGGGGCTAAGGTAATAGAATATATCAGTTTTAACAAAATTGTAGAGAAACATTTTTCAAAGCGCCTTTTTTACAGGGTGTTTTTTCTCGTGAATCGCCCATAATCCGAGGGTACAGATGGCTGCGTTCAGGAGCAGGATTTCGAACCCGAAACGATATCCTCCGAACCAGGCTTCCGAGTAGCAGTTGATGAGGTAGGACAAGGCGGGAGAGATGAGGCAGACCCAGGGAAGCAGGCGCAGATTCACCCGGTATTTCGTCGTCAGTCCGAAGGTGAACAAGGCAAGAATGGGACCGTAGGTATAGCCGACGGCTTTCATCAGAGTGTTGATGACGCTGTTGTCGTTCAGCTCCCGGAAAAGGATGATGACGATGCACATCAGGACGGAAAATGCCATGTGCACGGCGATGCGCTGCCGTTTGCGGCTGCCGTCTTTCGGGTCGATTTTCAGGAAGTCGATGGAAAAAGAGGTCGTCAGAGAGGTAAGCGACGAGTCCACGGAGGAGTAAGCTGCCGCCGTGATGCCCAAAAGGAAGCAGATGCCTGCCGCCGTTCCGAAATAGTTGAGCGAGAGGAAGGCGAATACTTCGTCCGTTTTGGCAGGAAGGGAGATGCCTCGGGCGCCGGCATAAGTATAAAGCAGAACGCCCAGTGTCAGGAACAGCAGATTGGCAAGCAGGAACATGCCTGCAAAGGAAAACATGTTCAGCCGGCAGGCACGCACGGACTTGCAGGTGAGGTTTTTTTGCATCATATTCTGATCGAGCCCGTTCAATGCCACGGTGATGGCAATTCCCGCCAGGAACTGCTTGACGGTGTTTTGCCCCGAGCGCCAGTCGAAATCGAAAGCCCGGGAGAGTTCGCTTGCCCGTACCGTGGAGTACATGCTGCTCCAGTCGAGTCCCAGTTCCCGGCAAATGACTGTCACCGTCAGTACCACGGAGAGCAGGATAAATACGGTCTGCAAGGCGTCTGTCCATACGATGGTCTTGATGCCCCCGCGGAAAGTGTATACCCACACCAGTCCGATGATGATGAATACCGTCGCCGCAAAGGGAATGCCGACGGCATCGAACACTGCCAGTTGTAATACCCCCACCACTAAGAACAGGCGGAACGATGCCCCGATGAGTTGTGACACGATAAAGAAGAACGAGCCTGTCAGCCGGGCGCTTTCCCCGAAGCGCGTCCCCAGCCATGAGTAAATGGACACCAGGTTCAACCGGTAGAACAGCGGGAGCAGGATGACTGCAATCAATATATACCCTACCCCGTTACCGAGTACCACAGGCAGATAGGTCCATCCGCTGTTGCCTACCTCCCCGGGGATGGAAATGAAAGTCACCCCCGAGAGAGATGCTCCGATCATACCGAACGCCACCAGATACCACGGCGATGTGCGGTTGCCGGTAAAGAACGTTTCGCTGTCGGCTTTGCGGCCCGTAAAGAAACTTACGGCAATCAGCAAGCCGAAGTATGCGAGGCAGACGGTCAAAATGAATCCGGTAGACATAATTTTCAATAAATGGTGATAGACAGTGGCAAAGGTATAAAAAATGGGAGGATTCCCTCAAATCCTCCCGAGTCAAGAATAGTTATCAGTTAAATGTATCATTAACTTTAATCTCACAAAAGTATGGAAAAAAGATGAAGAATGCAATATGTGCGAAAAAAGATGAGATAAAATCCGCATATAATTATCCCCCAAGCTGTCTGCGGCTTGGGGGATATCTTTTCCCGAAAAGGGTATTCAAGAGGCCTGGGGATTATTCCGTGAAGTATTTATAGAACTTCGGAATGGTCCGGATGCCGTTGAAAAATTGTTCGAGGGGATAGTTCTCATTGGGCGAGTGGATGGCGTCAGAGCCAAGTCCGAATCCCATGAGAATGGATTTGATGCCAAGAATCTCTTCAAAGGAAGCGATGATGGGGATACTGCCTCCGGAACGGACTGGGATAGGCGTGCGTCCGTAAACTTCATGGTAGGCTTTTTCCGCCGCCTTGTAAGCAGGCAGATCAATAGGGCAGACGTAAGAAGGACCGCCGTGGAGGTATTCCACTTCTACCTTGACATAGTCGGGAGCGATGGATTCAAAGTGTTCTTTGAAGAGTTTTGCGATGCGTTCGTGTTTTTGGTTTGGCACGAGGCGGCTGCTGATTTTGGCATGGGCAACGGATGGGAGGACGGTTTTGGCGCCTTCGCCGGTGTAGCCGCCCCAGATGCCGCAGACATCGAAAGTCGGGCGGATGCCGGTGCGTTCGCCGGTGGTGTAGCCCTCTTCGCCGTGTACGGCACGGATGCCGAGCGATTTCTGGTAGGCTTCGAGATTGAACGGTGCTTCCGCCATTTTGGCACGTTCTTCGGGCGTCACCTGGAGTACGTCATCATAGAATCCGGGGATGGTGATGTGTCCGTGGTCGTCCATCATGCCGGCAATCATCTGGCACAGGGTGTTGATGGGGTTGGCAACCGCTCCGCCGAAGATGCCGGAATGGAGGTCGGCATTGGGACCGGTGACTTTGACCTGCCAATAGGCGAGACCGCGCAGTCCGGTGGTGATAGAGGGGATGTCGCGTGCAATCATGCTGGTGTCTGAAACCAGGATAACGTCAGCGGCGAGCATGTCCTTGTGGGTGCGGCAGAAGTCGGGCAGACTCGGGGAACCGATTTCCTCTTCCCCTTCAATCATGAATTTGACGTTGCAGGGGAGGGTGTTCGTAGCGACCATATATTCGAATGCCTTGGCGTGCATGAATGCTTGTCCTTTGTCGTCATCGGCACCGCGAGCCCAGATTTTGCCGTCTTTGATGACGGGTTCGAAAGGGTCGGTATGCCATAGGTCGATGGGATCGACGGGCATGACATCCATGTGTCCGTAAACGAGGACGGTGGGGAGAGAGGGGGAGATGATTTTCTCGCCGTAAGTGACGGGATGTCCTGCGGTTTCATAGATTTCCGCACGGTCGGCGCCGGCAGCGAGGAGGAGTGATTTCCATTTTTCGGCACACCGGAACATGTCCGCCTTGTGTTCTGCTTGCGAGGAGATGGAGGGGATTCGAATCAGTTCGAAAAGTTCAGAGAGAAAACGGTCTTTGTTTTCTTCCAGGTATTGTTCAATTGTTGTCATAAAGATAATTTTTTGTGTAAAGGTAGAGGATTTTGTGAAAAATAAAAAGGGGAGGCGTGTTTTTCCGGAGATTTTCTTTACTTTTGTCGGAGTAATACATTGAAAGAGTTTAATTATGTCTAATCTTTCCGAAGTTAAGATTTTTTCCGGGGAAAACAGCAAGTATATTGCTGAAAAAATAGCCCGTGCGTTGGGTTTGGAACTCGGTCAAAAGACTTTTTTACCGTTTAGCGACGGAGAATTTGCGACGTCGTACGATGAGACGGTCCGCGGAGACCATGTGTTTATCGTGCAATCGACTTGCCCGCCGAGTGATAATTTGATGGAGTTGTTGATGATGATCGACGCCGCGAAGCGTGCTTCCGCGTATAAGATTATCGCGGTGATTCCTTATTTCGGGTTTGCCCGCCAGGACCGTAAGGACCGTCCGCGTGTTGCCATCGGGGCGAAGTTGGTGGCGAATCTGTTGCATGCCGCCGGGGTAGACCGGGTGATGACAATGGATTTGCATGCGGACCAGATTCAAGGTTTTTTCGATATTCCGGTGGACCATCTGTACGGCTCTACGGTACTCGTGCCCTATATCCGTTCGCTGAAACTGGACAACCTGGCTATCGCATCGCCGGACATCGGTGGTTCGAAGCGTGCGCATAGTTGGGCGAAGCATTTCGACAGTGGGTTGATTATCTGTCACAAGACGCGTGTACGTCCCAACGAGGTGGCAGATATGAAGGTTATCGGCGACGTGGAGGGCAAGAATGTGGTGATTGTGGACGATATGATTGATACGGCAGGTACGATTTGTAAGGCTGCCGACTTGCTGAAGGAGCGGGGAGCGAAGAGCGTGCGCGCGGTGGCTATCCATGCGGTGCTTTCAGGCAAGGCTTACGAGAATATCGAGAAGTCGGCGTTGGATGAGGTGATTTTCACGGATTCCATTCCGCAGCGGAAAGAGTGTGCCAAGATTCGGGTGATTTCGGTGGCAGAGATGTTTGCCGAGACCATTCGCAATGTGGTGGAACATAAATCCATCAGCGACCACTTTATTATGTAAGTGGGGTGAAGGATCATCAAGTAATGTGTGCCGGAATGTTTTATTGCTTTCCGGCACATTTTTTATTTCTCCCATGTAAAGCGGAGACCTATGTTGAAGTTGAAATTGAACGGCTTCTCCTTGTAGATGGTTTGAATATCGGAATGGTCATCGAAATAGTAGCTTAATCCCGGTTCGGCATATATCCCTATGATTGAAACTAAGCGGTATTGCAAGCCAATCCCTATATTGGCAGACAGTTGAAAAGGCTTGGATGAGATGTCTTCTCTTTCCGTTCCGTTGATTGTATTGTTGATGATGTATTTTTTCTCTATCTTTCCCGATATGCGATTTTCCATTAATATGCCTGAGGACGCATATAGGTCAAGTTGTTTCCATGAGAACGCCCGATACTTTATATGGAATGGAATGCCGATATAGTGAAGACTTTGCTTGCCGGTGTAATAATGATTTTCACTGCCCTTTTTGACATCGGACAAAAGAATGGTGTACGTCACTCCGGATTCAAAGCCAATGCGGTCATTCGGTTGATAGATAAAAGAAATCCCTTCGCGAATGGGCTGTTTGTGATGGATGTGGCTTTCAATTTCTTTGCCTCGGTTGAGGAAGTGTATGCCCAGCATCGGATCGTCTTTCCATTCCGAGCCGTTGAGACTTGCTCCTACGGTATTCCCTTCCATTGTCTTGCCGTAGAGGTTGTATTTTATTCCTCCGGAAGTATATATGCCGAAAGAGAAGCGCTTGGCATGCCTTCTTTGTTTGGGCGTCTGGGTGAGATATTCTCTTTCCCAAGGATACGGGGGCTTCTGTTTTTTCTGTTCCGGTTGTAGTGTGATTTGAGGTTGCGTTTCTTCTTGAGAGAATACTTGCCATTGTGTAGCTGCTTCTGCTTGTTTCGGTGTCGTGGGTATATGGGGCAGAGTTATGGTTTCGGACGGTGAGGAGATATGGGGAACCTTTGCGGGGGATTGAACGAGGTGGGCATATTCAGTGTCGGCAATGACTAATTGACGGATATTCTCTTCTTTTTCTTTGGGTGCGAGGAGTCCGATGATTGTAAGCATGGCGATTGCTGCTGCTGTCGTTCCGATGTGCCTTGTCCACAACCACAGCAGGTGCCTGTCTTTTTTATGTTCGTCTTTAGGCAAATGGGCATAAACACTTTCCCAAAGTCCGGCAGGCTCATCTGTTTCATGGTCTGCCATTCGGTCATGTATGTCTTTTAGCCATTTTTCTTTCATAATGAGGAGGAATAACGTGCTTTATATTGTTTTATTTTTTCCGCCAGTATTGCTTTGGCGCGGTGAAGTTGCGAGGCAGAGCTGCTTTCTTTGATATGGAGCAGGGTGGCAATTTCTTTGTGGCTTTTGCCGTCGATGACATAGAGGTTGAATATGGTGCGGTAGCCGTCAGGCAATTCCCTTATCATGCGATGGATTTCATCGCTCGGAATATTTTCTGTTTCCACTTCTTCTTCCGGTCTGTCCATCTCTTTGACATCCAATTCCAAAAACTTCAATTTACGGTTGTTTCGAATGTGTTTCAGGGTTTCGTTTAGAGTGATCTTGGCCATCCAGCCTTTGATGGAACCGACACCTTTGTATTGAAATGAACCGATGGAGGAGAAAATTTTCAGGAAACTCTCCTGGAGTACATCTTTGACATCTTCGTCATTATTGAGGTAACGGGAAACAATGGCAGAGAGGTATCGGACATAGCGGCTATATAATAACCGTGATGCCGACACGTCTCCGCTTTGTATTTTGTGAATTAAATTCTCTTCGCTGTTATTCTCCATCTGACGGATGGCTATCGTTCATGGTTTTATTCCACTCTTTTGTTGAAAGTGATGCTTTCAGAATCATGGAGTTCTGCAGTAGGTCTTAGTCGCAGGTCAAATTCTATGTTTTTCTTGCCGGAGAATGACTCCCAATTGAGTTTTATGCGAATGTCGGATTCTCCGGCTGTTTTCAGTCCGTTGAGGTTGAAGGCAATGAGTGCATCTCCCATTTTTCCGTCCGTATCGCCTTGGGCATTATGGCGCAATTCCAATTCGTAAGGATTTTCGGGATTGATGCCTGTCAGTAAGTTAATCAAATGAGTTGTTCCTGATATTCCCCAACGGGTACGGATACGGAGGGTTAAATATCCGTCTTCAGCAACCGTTACCCAGTCTTTGACTATTTCTATGGGGTCATTACCGTACATCTTGTCATGTTCTTCATCGATACTGGGAACAGGCATTTTGGTTCGGATGCTGTCTATCCAATGGACAAATACGTTCTGTGGATTTTTACTTTCATCAGAGTACGCGTAGTTTACCAATGCCCTCACCTCTTTTTCCCCGAATGGAGATGACTTGATATTTGTCGGATAGAGTACCGTAGAGTCATCCAAGTGCATGACAAATGTGCCATCTGACATCGGATGTACTGTGACCAAAGCAGTCGGTTGGTAGTAATTGCCATCGTTGTCGTTGCATGATTGCATGGCTATACCCGAAACTAAAAGTCCTAATGTCCACACTAATTTTTTTAACGTTTTCATCTTATTCGTTTTTAAAGTTTATCTGTCCATTAAATCACGTAGGTTTGAAAACCTTGCATCGAATGGATGATTTTTTTTGCAGATAAGCACAAATAATTTTGAGATAGCGTTAAAGTCAAGGATATTAAAGATGCTATTAAATGAATTTCTCCCGGTTTTGCATTTTATATAGTCCGACGAGCAGGAAGATGCCGGCAGAGAAGAGGATGAAGAGGCGATTGTAGAAGAGGGTATTGTAGAAGATTTCCGGATTTTTGTCCAGTGGAACGTTGAAAGGATTGAGGAAGACGTTCCATTTATTGACGCCGAGGATACCGTTGACGGCGAAGAGAATCATGCCGGCGACGATGAGTAGAACAGCGGTGCCGTTTCCGTTGCGGATCATGGTGCTGAGCATGAAACTGAGCATCCCGATGAAGAGGGCGGGAACCAGAACCTGAAGGGTAAGCTCGAGGGGCTGGACGTCTACGACAAGCCAATCGGTGAGGGCTGCCAGCCCTAAGGTCAGGGCGAAGCAGATGAGGTAGGCGATGAAAAGGCGGAAGAGCCATATTTTATAGCGGTAGTTGGGGATGCCGAATATGATTTCGATGATTTTGGCGTCTTGATCGTTTTGGATGCCGAAGCAGGTGGGGTAAAAGATAAAGAGGATGGAGGGCACGAGGAGCATGTTGTAGCCGGATGCCGTGGTGATTTCGTCGTCGGAGAAGAGAGTGATGACAACGGTCAGCAGGAAGAATCCGATGGCGCTTAGGGCGAAATAGAGGAATTTATTCCCGAATATGATTTTGATGTTATACCGGGTGAGGTTGAGCAGGGGGGTATGAAATGCGATGTGCTTTTTCATGGTATTCGGATTTCCAAGGTCATTGGGTAATGATTTGTTCGTTGTTTGCCAGTTTGACGCTACGCAGCAGCCACAGGTAGGAGTCTTCCAACTGGGGCGCCGTGCGGACGGCATCGGGTACCGGCTGTGTTTCAGAGAGGCACCGTACTTTGATGTTTTCGCCGTTCCGGATGTGGTGCACGATGAGGAGATCTGCCGGCAGTTTGGCAAATTCACGTGCCGGAATTTCGAAAATCCAAGTGACCTCTTTGGCGATTTCCACCATTTCCGAGGGTGTTCCGTGGTATTTCAGCGAGCCTTTGTTGATGACGCCGACCTGGTTGCAGGAACTGGCAATGTCCTCGATGATATGAGTGGAGAAGATGACAATCCGGTTGCGGGAGAGTTCCACGAGCAGGTTTCGGAAGCGGATGCGCTCGCGAGGGTCCAGTCCGGCGGTCGGTTCATCCACGACGAGGATGCGCGGCAGGTTGAGCAGGGTTTGGGCGATGCCGATGCGCTGCTTCATACCGCCGGAGAAACCGCCGATTTTTTTGTCTTTGTTTTCGTACATGTGGACGGCTTCCAGTACTTCCGTGATACGCTGTTTGCGTACTTTGGAGTTATAAATACCTTTCAGCAGTGCCTGGTATTCCAGAAATTCCCAGGAGGTGAGATTTTCGTAAGTACCGAACTCTTGAGGCAGGTAGCCAATTAGTCCTTGCAGTTCTTCCCGCTTTTTCTGGGTGTCTATGCCGTTGATGAATATCTTCCCGTAGCTTTGTTCGAAGATGCCGCAGATGATGCGCATCAGGGTGGTTTTTCCTGCCCCGTTGGGTCCCAGTAAGCCGAACATGCCGGTGTGGATATCCATGGAAACGGCGTTGAGGGCTTTAAAGGGTTTCGGTTTGTAGCCGATGACGGGTATTTGGGCGGCAGTCTGGTAAATGGCTTTTTTCAGTTTCCGGAAGCGACCTTCAATGCGGTCAATGTCGATGTTGTACCGGTGGATGCGTTCGGACAGATAGTGCGCGGCAATACCTACGTACCACAAGAATCCGAGCAGGATAGGCAACCCTTTATCCGAGAATTTGACCGCAGCCCAGACCAGCGTACAGAAGGGAGTGAGGTAGTACGCGGCAAGCCTTGTCAGGCGCATGATTCGGGCAAGGAGGTGTTTTCTGTTGAAAGTAAAGTATTCCGTTCCGATGCCGGTGATTTTGGTTGCCAGCATCCAAACGCAGGTACTCAGCAGGAGTGCCCCAAAAGTCAGTGTCTGGTAGAAATAGGTGAAGTAGAACAAGAAGCCTGTCAAGGGAAGCATCCATATCAAAGGTTTCAAGTCTTTTAAGGTGTGGTATTCCTCTTTCAGTCCCAAGCGTTCACGGGTGAGTTGTCCTGAAGTCCATTCGCGTTGGAATTCGTTGGGACGTCCGTATATTTTTACCAGATTGCGGATGGAAATATGGATTTCCTCGTCGGGGGAGATGATGCGGCTGTTGGCTTGCCGCAGACTGCTTTCTATGAACCAGGTAGCTGCCGGTATCAGAATAACGGCTCCGATGAAGTAGCCGATACGCCATAGTAGGGAGTCGGTCAGGAAATAAATGCCGGTGCCGGCTGCCAGCAGGAGGGCGATTTGCAGCAGTTTCATGAATAGGTTTTGGGTGTGCAGGCGACGGAGGGCGTCTTCCAGACCGGAATATAGCGTGGGGATGATGACCAGTGTTAGCAGGGTGCTCATACTCAATCCGCCGATGACCGTAATGGCGAACGGTGCACCGAGTCCCGATACGAATTCGCCTTGTCCCATTGCTAAGGGGAACATGGCAATGATGGTGGTGATGGCAGTGATGAGAATGGGGCGGATGCGTGAGATGCCGGCGATGATCAGGGCTCGTGGTTTACGATTCCCTTGCCGTCTGAGCTGGGAGGTGTAGTCAATGAGAATAATGCTGTTGTTGACTACGATACCGATGAGAATAATAACGCCGATGAGTACGTTGGCGTTCATCAGGGAGTTGCTGGTGAACAGCAATGCCAGCAGGGAGCCGATGGCAGCCAACGGAATGGCGAACATCAATACGATAGGGGCGGTAAGGGATTCGAATACGGATGCCAGAATCATATAGATGATGAGGAATGCCGCCAGAATGAGGAATGTGAATTCCTCCGTTTCGTTTTCTTCGTGGATGACTTCGATGGCAACGCCGGTCGGGATGTCGGTGTTTTGCACCAGTTCGTCCACTTCCAGCCGGGCGGATTCAAGAATATCCTTTGCTTCGTTTACTTCCGAATTGAAACGATAGTTGATGGTGATTTCCTTGTCCTGGTTCACGCGGTTGATGTTGCCTTGTCCGCGTCCGAGGTTGATTTTGCTGAAACTACGGAGTTCGTTGATGCCGTTGTTATCGTTGCTGACCTCCAGATGGCGCAGGTCTTCCAGATTGCGTACCGGTTCTTCTCCCTCTTCTTCCTTCTTTTCCGCGAGAGCTTTGTCCTTGATGATAATGTCGTATTCTTCATCGCCTGCCTTGTAAGTAATGGAGGTGGCGTTTTGCGGAGCGAAGTTATTCAATTCATTGACCACATGGTTCGGAGTGATGTCCCGGATGCCCATGAGGTATTGGTCGAAGATAATGCGGGCTTCCGGTTTGCCGCGGGAGTAACTGATGGACGCATTATTGATGTTGTCCAGTTCTTCCAACTGGTATTCGAGCAACTCTGCCAAGTTTGCCATTTTCTCGAAATCTTGTCCTTTGATGAGGATTTTTTCGCTTTGGCTGCCCATGCCCATTTTTTTCAATAAAGCCTCTCCGCCTCCAGCCAGGGCACTGCCTCCACCTCCTTGGAAGTTCTCACTACTTTCGATGGCTTCCAGACTGATGTCACTGATGCGCAACCCTTTGGACTGGTCGATAACAATGGCTTTCAGATCATTCAGTGTCCGTTTGCCGATTTTTTCGAAATCCTCTTTTAGTTTAATGGTAATGTTGGCGTCGGCGGAGTACACTTTGGAGGCATATTGTTCAATTTCCGGAATCTCTTTCAGGCGGTCTTCGTATGAACGGACCGCTTCGTCCGTTTTAATCAGCGTGTTGCCGTTGGGGAAGGTCAGATAAACGTTGAATGTGTCCGCTTCGATTTCTTTGAGGGTGTTTAGGGTGAGTGTCAGGGAAAGTGCCAAGGTTGCCGCTAAGACGAGGATGGAAGTGAATACGACGGTTGCCGGTTTGCGCAGGCACATTTTCAATAATGCGATATAAATCTGCACCGGACGGCTGTGGATGGAGAGGGTACTGAAATTGACCTGTTCGTTCCGGCGTTTCATGAACTGATTGACTGCCATCGGGATTAACAGCAGAGCAACCACCAAAGAGAGCAGTAGGGTGGTGATAATGGATACTCCGATGTGTTCTCCGATGAGTTTCAATAGAAAGTCATCCGAAAACAAGAAGGGGAGGAAGACGGTGAGCGTAGTGAGCGTGGCGGCGATGACAGCTTTCGCCACCTCTTTTGTGCCTTGAACGGCAGCCTCTTCCGAAGGAATGCCAAGTGCCCGTAGTCTGAATATGTTTTCCATGACGACGACGGAGTTGTCCAGCAACATCCCTACTGCCAAAGCAATGCCGGTCAGTGTAAGGGTGTTTATACTGATGTCGAAGAAGTAAAAGAAATAAAATGCGGAGAACACCGATATGGGAATGGCAAAGGCAATGAAAGTGACAATCTTGAAATTACGCAGGAACAGATACAGGATAAAGATGGCGAGTATGGCACCCGTGATGCCCAAATCGATAATCGTGTTGATGTTGTTACGCATGATTTCGGCGGCGTCCGTATCGATACGGATGGAGACGCCTTTGGATGCGACCTCCTCGTTCAGCCGGTCGATTTCCTCTCGGATGCGTTCCGACAGGTCGATGATGTTCACTAAGGGGGATTTGGTGATAATGCAGGTGATGACTTCCCGTCCATTGACGCGCGAGTAGCTTTCCTCTTCCTTGATGCCGAAATGAATGTCCGCGATGTCCTTCAGCAGGACAGGTTCCCGGACGACGATATTGCCCAGGTCGGCAGTACTCAGGTATTCGGCGGTGACATTGACAAAATAGCGCTTGTTATCCCGGAAAACCGAACCGGCAAACGTTTTTTCGGACATGTTTTGACTGATGAGCGAACTGATTTGGGATGCGGTGATGTTCAATGCCTTGCATTTCTCTTGGTCGAGCAGGATTTCAATGCTTTTTTGGCGTCCTCCCATGACTGTGACGGAGGCAACCCCGTCGGTGCTTTCCAGAATGGGAGCGATATCGGCATCCGTGATGTTGCGGACATAGTCGATGTCGTCATCGCTGAGAATCTGTAAGGTCATGAATTGGTCGCTTGCCATGCCGGCACCCGTTTTGCTGACCTGCACCGTGAACTCTTCCGGCAGATTCTTGGCGAGCGTTTTGATTTTCTCTTCCAGTTTCAGGTAGGCATACTTGATATTCGTATTTTTGTTGAACGATACCGTAATCCGGGTATTGCGCGAGGAGATACGGGTGTTGATCTCCTCTACCCCCTCCATGCCGCTGATTACTCCTTCCACGGGAATGGCAGCCTGACTTTCGATGTATTTGGGGTCCAATTCCGTCTTTGCCGTAATGCTTACATTTAGGGAGGGATATTCCGCATCCGGATAGAGTTCCATGGTGAGATATCCGTATGAGAATATCCCCATCATCGTCAAACCGATGAAGAGCATGGAAATCAGGACCTTTCGCCTTATTAACTTATCCATAGGTGAATTACTCTTTTTTGTCGAAAATGTAGTAAACGCAAGGGATTACCACCAAGGTCATCAAGGTTGAGGTAAATAGTCCGCCGATGACCGCCAATGCCATCGGAGAGCGCAGGGAAGCTCCTTCTCCGAAACCGAAAATCATGGGTAGCAACGCCAATATGGTCGTCAGGCTGGTCATGATGATAGGACGGATGCGCTGTTGGGCAGCGGCTTTCACGGCTTCCGTCAGACTTAGCCCTTCGGCTTTCAGTTTGTTGGCGGCATCAACCAACAGAATGGAGTTATTGACGGCGATACCTGCCAGCATGATGATGCCGATGAACGCCATCATGTTCAATGAAGCCCCTGACAGCAGGAAAGCGTAGATACATCCGACTCCTGCCAACGGAATGGTTAGCAGGATGGTGAACGGATGGCGCAGGGACTCGAACTGGGATGCCATGACCATATAAACCAGGATGATGGAGAGTATCAGAGCAAAAGAAAGCCCGTTGAACGATTCCGCCCGTTTTTCCTCTTCGCCGGTGATTTTGGCGGAGTATTTGGCAGGGAATTGAACCTCCCGCAATTGGGTGTTGATGGCGGGAGCTACCCCGTTGAGCGTGTAGCCTTTTTCCAGCATGGCGGTCACCTTGCCGATGCGGTTCTGATTGTTGCGGTTAATCTCTTTGGGGGCGGCGGAGATGCTGATTTCGGCAATTTCCCCCAAGCGGTACTTCTTGTCGCCTTGAGTGATTTCGACATTCTCCAGTTCCGGGAGAGAGACTTCCGGCACCCGTATTTCAATGTTTACCGGTTCGCCTTCCGATTCGAAAGTGCTGGCAGTCGTGCCGTTCAGTTTGTTTTTCACTTGCGATGCCACGGAAGCGATATCCACTCCGTAGATGCCGCTTTTCAGTCGGTCGATGGAGATATCCACTTCCGGTGCGCCTTTCTCCAAAGAGGTCCGGATATCGTATATGCCTGCTATGGAGGCAATCCGTTCTTTGATTTCATTGCACAGTTCCTCGATGATTTCCAGTTCTTCCCCTTTCAATTCGATGACTACCGGCGCTCCCTCGTTGCCGAGTATGCTTTGCAAGGCAGACTGTTCCTTTTCGAACGATATCTCCACCCCTTCCGGAATGGTATAATTGTGGTTAAGACGGCTGATGAGGTAGTCTGCGTCTATGGACGACTGGTTTTTCAGTTTCGCTTTGATTTCCGCCTGGTTCTCTTCTTCCAGTTTCCCGCCTCCCACTTCATTCTCCGTATTGGAGGGACCGACTTGGGTAAATATCCATTCCAAATCGTCGCCTGCCAGTTCCGTAATCATGTTTTCGATGGTGGCAGCAGCATTGTCCGTGCTTTTCAGACGGGTGCCCGGTTCCAAGGTGATATAGGTGGAAAACTCTTTGGAGTCGGCTTTCGGCATAAATTCCATATCCAGCGAAGGAATCAACATATAACTCCCTACGACGATTGCCAAGGCGGAAAGCACGACGGCATAGCGGTGTTTGAGCAGCTTGCCGACAAATCTGCCGTATCCGTTGATTTTGAGAGAGGTCTGTCTTCCTGACGGTTTCCGGACATACCGGGAAGCCAGCATCGGCATCAATAGGATGGCGACGAAAAGCGAAGAGAGCAGCGAAAAGGAAACCGTCCAAGCCTGCTCTTTGAACAATTCGCCCGCCGCTCCCTGAATGTAAACAATCGGGAGGAATACCACAATGGTGGTCAGCGTGGAAGAGGTGATGGCGCCTGCCACTTCCGAAGTCCCCTTGACGGCGGCTTCCTGGGGGGATAGCCCGTTTTCGAGATTCCGGTAGATGCTTTCCATGACCACAATGGCATTGTCTATCAACATACCTGCTCCCAATGCCAGCCCACCCAAGGTCATAATATTGATGGTAAGCCCGTTGAAGTACATGAGATTGAAAGTGGCGATGATGGACACCGGGATGGATATGCTGACAATCAAGGTCGTATTTATGCGGCGTAAGAAAACATATAATATAATCATCGCCAACAAGATACCCATGACAGCAGAGTCTTTGACCTCTCCGATGGAAGCGTCGATAAAATCTCCTTGGTTGCTGATGATGTGGAACTCATAGCCCGGCATGTTTTTATTCAAATCCTCCAGTTTGGCGGTAATGTTCTCCACGGCTTTGACCGTGTTGTATTTGTTCTCTTTATAGATGCTGAGGCTCAGGCAGCGTTCCCCGTTGTAACGTGCCAGGTTTTCCGGTTCTCTGTTGCGCAATTCGATTTGTGCGATGTCTTTCAAATACACCGGCGCCTTGACGGAAGAGGCCTTGTCGTTCGTATTGTCTGAAGAGGGTGTTTTGAAAGCAATGATGATATTGCCGATGTCCTCTATGTTTTTCAGCAGGTTTATTCCTTTGATGGTATATTGGATGTCGTCATTGACAATCGTTCCGCCGGAAACATTCCGGTTCATGCTTTCGATTTTGGAGGCAACGGTTTCCGCGGTCAGATTGAACGCTTCCAACATATAGGCGTCGGTCTTAATTTCCACGTACGCCTCTTCCTGACCGTTAAGTTGGATGTCCGCCACTCCGTCCAGGCGCACGAACTCGCTGCGCATGTAGTTTTCCGCAATCTTCCGCAGTTCGTTCATATCTTTGATTTCCCGGTGCTGCATGGCGATAATCATCACCGGGGTGGCATTAGCGTCATAACGTGACACATTCAGGGAGGTGATTTCATCGTCCTGCCCGAGAGCCGACATGCTGCGCTGCAAATCGAGGAAGGCGGCATCCATATCCTGGTCCCAGTTGTATTCCACGGTGATGCTTGCACTGCCCACTTTGCTGCTGCTGCTTACCTGTTTCACCCCTTCCTGCCGGGCTGCCATGGACTCGATGCGCTCCACAAACTGCTTTTCTATCTCTTCGGGCGGGCGTTCTCCGGCTTCCAGTTCGATATACAGCGCAGGATTTTTCAAATCGGGGAACAGGTCGGTGCCCAGTTTGTTATAGGATATGATACCCAAGAGGCAGACACCCAAGGTAATCATGAGTACGCTGACCGGATATTTTACTGCAAACTTCGTGATGCTCATCTGCTTTGTGTTTTATGGGTTCACGTTATTTCATCACTTTCACCTTGCTTCGGTTGCGCAACCACTCATAGCCTTTCACCACAATCTTGTCGCCTTCCTGGAGTCCTTTCTCCACTTCCACGAATTTGTCATCGCTGATGCCGGTTTGGATGACCTTCTCCTCGGCATTGTTGCGCTCTACCGTGTACACCAATTTCCCGCTTCTCCGGTTCTTGATAATATCTTTGGGGATGGAGAGCACGGAATCCTTACGCACGGTGACGATGTCCGCCTTGGCAAACATGCCCGGGCGCAGTTTCAGTTTCGGATTGTCGATTTCGATATAGCCGGAGAAGGTGCGTGTCTCTTCATTGATGGCGGGAGAGAGCTGGGTTAATACTCCTTTCAGCGTATCCTGTTTGATGTTGTAGTTCGTGATGTGCACTTTCTGTCCGACCGCCAGTTTGGTCATGGTGTTTTCGGGGAATTGGGTCTCCACGTACATTTTACTGTAATCCATCAATCCCACCAATACGCTTCCCGAGGGCACCTCTACTCCCGGGGTGAAATAGGGCAGATTGACGATAACCCCTTTGAAAGGCGTTTTCACATTCATTTTTTCCAGGGTGATGTAAGCATTTTCCAATGCCAGCTTGGCGTTGATATAGGAGTTTTCCGCATTATTCACGTCCTTTTCCGTGGCGCCTCCTTTTTCAAACAACACTTTTTGCCCTTCCCACTCTTTTTCGGCGATTTGTATCTGCAACTTCTTGCTTGCCAGCTGGACGTTGTTTTCATATTCTTTGTTTTCCAGACGGATAATCACAGCGCCGGCTTCCACCACATCGCCCAATTGATACGGGCGTCCCGTTTTGGGATTGTTTTGCAGCCGGTAGTCCCCTGCGTTTTCCGATTTCACCTCAATGGTCTTGGTTGCCTTGGCGGTACCCGTTGTGGTGATATACTCTTCGATGTTTCTGAATTGCACATCTTCCACCCACACCGGTGTCGTCGTTTCGGAAGAAGAGGTGTTCCGGTTGTTGTTGCAGGAGAATAGAGCGAGTCCCAAAGAAACCAATCCGGCGATTTTCACGTAGCTGTTCATCATATTATAGGTTTTATCAGTTTTATCGATTTTTCTTGACGGTTTACTTTAACAAATCCACAGGCAGATAAGATTTATTGTTTTCAAAATCCCACAAAGTCTGTATCTTCAGATTCAGGAGTTCCAGTTTATAGCTGATGAGCGCGTTCGTGTACTCTTGTTTTGCGTTGGTCAGCTGCGTCTGGTATTGTTGCAGTTCCATACCGGTCAAATTGCCGGTGCGGTATTTCTCCAGATTGATTTCGTATGTATGTTCCGCGTTTTCAATGCTCTTTTTCTTGATGTCGATTTGCCGTACCAATGTCGGCAGGTTGCGGCAGATTTGCCGTACCTCCAACGTAATGTTCTTTTTCTGTTCATCGAAGTCAATTTGATTGGACTCCATCGCCAATTCGCTGGATTTCACCCGGGCTTTCTTGGCGCCCCAGTCGAAAATCGGGATATTCAGGCTGATACCGATTTGCTCGTTGTCCGTCGGGCTGTCGTACATGTTTTTTATCTTGCCGGCGAGGGCATCCAGACCGATGCGGGCGCTGATGCTCCCTTTGAATTCGTTTTCCGCTTTCGCCCGGATGATATTGAACACATCCTCTTCTAAGGTGATTTGCTTTTGCCGGATTTCCATGCGTTGCTCCAAGGCGTAGCGTACGGCGTCATTGGAATTCACCTCAATAGTGTTGATGCCGGTGTTGGGCAACACCATCACATCCTCGTCCAACGGCATGCCCAACAGAATCTTGAAATTGTCTTTCGCGTTCTCGTAGTTGATTTCTGCCGAGTAAACCGACGACTCGCTGGTCGCCATGTTTACTTCCGCCTGGAAGAGTTCCTCTTTGGCGACCAGGTCCGCTTCGACTTTGTTTTTGATAATGTCGTAATTCTGCTTTTGGTTATTGTACTCTTCCCTTGCGTTGTTCAGGTCTTTTTGCTTTTGATACACGTTGTAGAATTGGGTGGTCACCTGCTTTTCGATGTTCAACTCCTGCATGGCATAGCTGATTTTGGCGTTCTCCAGGGCATATTCCAACTCTTTCAACTGCATTTTGGTGCGGTTGTAGGTAAACAGCGGTTGTTCGAGGCGCAGGGACAGATTATGATTGAACGAAGTGTTCTTGCGGTTGTCTGTCCGGTTGGAGGCGTCCTGCCATGAAAAATCGTTGATTAACGAAATGCTGCCGTCCGTCCATTTGATGGGTTGTCGGATGCCCAAGGATGCGGAGGAACTCATGCTTTCGTTGGCATACCATCGGCTGTTGTAACTGTCGTACTGATTGTTACGCGTGTAGTTGAACGGATTGACGTCCAGCGAGAATTGCGATTTCAGGGACGCGTCCTGCGCTTTCAGGTTCAACTGCCGTTGTTCCAGACTCAATTTGCTTTGAATCAATGACGGACTATGCTCGAAAGCGATTTCCAATGCTTTCTCGAGTGTCAGGATTTCCTGGGCGGTCAAGCGGTCCATGCCGAACAACACTAAAAAAACGATGCCCCATGCAATTTTCACCATACTATTATTTGTTATTATTATCGGTTATTCAATCTATTTTCATTCAATCCACTGGTGTAAACTTGACCGCATCCGCCAGAACCCAGTCATAGTTTCCGCTGATTTTGTCGGTCAGAGTGACGGATGCCGAGCCTTGCCGGAGGTAAAAATTCCCCAAAGAAACCCATCCCGGCTCTTCGCTCTGCAGGTCGAGCGTAATTTCTTCCGTTTCATTCCCATAGCGGATGCTATAGGTCTGGTTATGTTCCTCCCGTCCCCTGCCATGACGACGACTACCCCATGGTCCGTCCTCTTTCGGATTCCAAATGGCAACTTCATAATAACCGTCTTTCGGGATATCGGCGTTCCATACCACGGCATTGTTACCGGCGCCTTTCCGTTTCATATAGGCGGATTTGACAATTTCCCCATAACAGAAATTGGCAGCGAAGGCTTTCCATTTGGAAGGAAGTCGCCATGGCATGAAGTCGCCGTATTTCTCCTCTTCTTCCTTCTGGAAAAAGTCTTTCAACTTATGCCGGCTATTGGATTCGATGATTTGGAAGCCCTTGTCCTCATTGTCCACAATAATCTCCTTGCCTTTTTCCCGGAATACGGCGGGCGAAATAGGAAAGATGCCGGTGGCTGTATCCCGGATTTCCTTGTCCACTTTCGAGAAGGGGAAAGAATACAAGGAAGGCAGGTTGTTGGAGATGTTGGTATTGATGCGGATGCTGGAGGGAGCTTCGTCACAGACGATTTTCACCTCACGCGCTTCTCCGGCAGGCAACAGATAATAACCGGGGGCATGGATGGCTGATACGGCGAAAAACATTATGCCACCACCGCGCGGTCCCCCGCGTTGTCCTCCTCCTGCCACGATATCCGTGGTAATGAAGGCATCGGTTTGGGTGGGGTTGTACATCTTGAAATGAATCTTGTATTTCGTCACCTCGTCGATGAGCACTTGGTTGGCATCCACGTTCTTGATATAGACGGTGGGAGCACCGCTACCCTTGTACCAACGGGATAGAAATTCATCCAACCGAATGGAGAATCGGGCTTCCATTGCCTCCTTGAAAGTGTCAAAAGAAATGATATTAAAAGCATGTCGGAGGAAAAACTCTTCGGCAAACCGGTTGAAATCCTCCGCTTTTACTCGGGTGAGGATATAATTTTTCAATTCCAGACTTTTGAGTTCCAGCATTTGGTGAAATATCTCCGGTTTCAGTCCCGCATCGGACATGGCGTCTTCGAAACTATGCTTCTGCAAATAGAATTTGGCTTTCTGTTCATTGGTCATGACGCTGTTCCAGACGGAGAACCCTTTCTCTTCGCCTAAGCCTTGCATCATGTTGAGTACCAGATTTGCGATCGGATAATCTTGGGAGCGGACGAAACCGGTGTGATGGTACAGCATCGGAGTGATGCAGAATTTGTTTACCAGTTGATTTCTCCAGTTCCATCCATAGGTGACATGGGCGGAACCCAGTGTGGACGACAACAAGTGATGAAGTGACATGCGCAAGGCTTCCTCCTCATCCATGCTTTCTTCCCCTCTTCTTCCCCCCATGCGCTGGCTTCGTCTTTTGGAAGCCCCCAGGTCGAAGTTCATGAGCACTCCCCGTTCCGGAAAGAAGAGGATGCCCGGCATTACGTATTCCGTATAGCCTTTCCAATTGCGCACATAAGCGTGATGCTGTATCGGTGTTTCCGCCATCACGAACTTGCGGAAAGGATAATCCCGCCTCTGTTCTCTTTCTATATCGTTTTTAAATTCCCGAAGGAATCCCGGCAAGGTGTCCCGCAGAGCTTGGAATGTAGAGGAGAAAAAGTCATGTCCTTTGAAATAAAGGATTTCGTATTCCGTGGAATCCACCGTGAGGGCTTTCCGTTCATAGTCTGCAATCGTCAGGCTGATGCAGGGCAGGGGAGTGCGGTTGGTGAATATCGTTTTGCCGTTTTGCCGTTCACTTTCGCCTTGCGACAGGACGGTTTTCTCTCTGTCGTAGTTCACGGTCAGAGCATAGTGCGTAAAATCTTTCTGCAGATTATACGGGGCTGCCGGATGCACAGGCGGGATGCTGACAGGATACCACAGGCACTCCGGGGTGAGCAATGTAAACTTCTCCTCCAGCCACATGTAGTGCTTGCCCAATGGGTCTAACTTTTGCGGAGTGGTGTTGTCCAGCCACTCTTTTTCCGGCACATCCGCATAGCAGATGCGTTCATCGATGCCGCCTCGGTATCGGATTGTAATTTCCGCTTTCCCTTTGGCAGGCAATTCCTTTTCGATGAGTATCGCCTGATGCTCCCGATGGAAATGGATGGTTTCCCCATTATATCGCACCTCCGTCACCTGCAGGGCGGGGTTCAGATAAAGGATGATGTGTTCGAGGGCGTCAGCATGGCGGTTTTCCACTTTCATCCGGCTTTCGCCTTCCAACTGCCTGCTCCCCGGCGTCACGGTCAGAACATGTGTCGGGATATTGGCGTGCCGCTCGCCGGCATACCGGTTGAATACGGCGATATACTCATTCCTGGTTTGCAACCCGTGGTGATAGTGGTAAATGTAAAGTCCGCCCGCTGCCAATGCGATGAGGAGGAACATTCCTCCCAGCGCATGCACGATGGCAGTTTTCCAAGGTTTATGCGGTAAACGCTTCACCAAAGCAATCGTGAAACAGAGGAACCCTGCGCCTGCCATCAGGTAGATAAACCGTTGCAGCAGGAACAGCCCTAAATGGGCATGTCCCGTGACATCCGAGAAAATCACCGGAATATACACCCCGAAAAAGTCGAACGCCCCGAAACAGGCATCCTTTACATAAAAGAAACTCACCCCGATAATTCCCAGCATAACCACGAACGTCACCGCCTGATTCTTCAACAGGCACATCATGGTAAATGACAATCCCAGCACGAATATGAGCGAAGGGATGGAAATCGTCAGCAGATAAAACACATAGGGGAACACAGAAAACGGCGATGAAGTGAGTGCGAGGTGCAGGAATGCCGTAATCATCAGTGAAATCACGTTCAGCATGGCGAACACTCGGATGATGCCCCACGTCTTGCCCACGATATAGTCCGCATTGCTCATGGGGCGCACATAAATCACCTCCGCCGTATCCAATTTTTTATCCCTTTGCAGGAAATTGCCTGCCAGAAAGACGGCAATCATCGACTGCGCCATGCTGTATAGCCTGGTGTTGAAAAAAGGGATTTGCGAAGACACCGCTTCGCGCGGCCATATCGTGCCCAGCCGGTCCAGCAGCGGTGTAAAATACCATAATGTGATGACAGAAATGCCGAACAATGCCAGAAAGGCGAAAATCCGGAACAGCCAGCTGCGTTTGAGCAATTTGCCTTCATATCCGGCGATGGTGTTGATATTGTGTAAATTCATAGCTTCCTTTTACTATACATTTCCATCTTGTCTTTCAACAGATAGTCCATGAAATAGACGTATGCGTGTTCGATGTTCGGCGTCACCGGCTTGCCGGATATGCCCTCCAGTTCCTCCGCCACCACCTGGATTTCCCATCCGCCGTCCGCCGGGATGGTCGAGATGATGGGGTATTTCTCTTTGATGTCCTGCAATTCGTGGTCGGTGACGAAAATCTCCCACACCTTTCCCGTGGCGAGCCGTATCATATCGTCCGGCGAGCCCTCGAACTTCAGTTCCCCTTTGTTCAGCAGGGCGAGGTTCTTGCATGTGCTCGAAATATCCCCCACGATATGAGTGGACAGGATAATGATGACCTCCTTGTTGCTGACGTCCGAAAGAATATTCCGGAAACGGATACGTTCTTCCGGATCCAGCCCCGTCGTCGGTTCATCCACGATAATCACTTTCGGATTTCCCACAATCGCCTGCGCGATGCCCAGCCGCCGCTTCATACCGCCCGACAGACGGTTCGCCCAGCGGTCGCGCACCTCGTACAGCCCCACCTTCCGCAGCAGCTCGTCCACCGCCTCGCCCCGCTTGCGCGTGCCTTTGATGCCCGCCAGGCTTGCCCCATAGTCCAGGAACTCCCAGGTTTTCAACTTCTCGAAAAAACGGAAATCCTGGGGCAGGTAGCCCAACACCGAGCGGATGTCTTTCCGGTCCCGCAGGATGTCGTAATCATCGAACAGGATAGTCCCCGAACTCGGGCTCTGCAACAGGGTCATGATGCGCATGAGCGATGTCTTTCCCGCCCCGTTGGGACCCAGCAGCCCGAACATTCCCGGTTCGATGTCCAGGTTCAGCCCTTTCAAGGCTTTGTGCCCGTCCGGATATACTTTCGTGAGGTCTTTGATTCTGATATTCATATGGTCTTGTAAGGTTTAGTGTGCTAAAATTAGAAAAAGGATTTTACGTTTATCTATTTATTGCCTGTTTTATGAAATATTTAACCTCTTGCAAACATTCTGTTACATAAGACAATAAAAAACGCCGGAAGTTTATTCCGCAGTCAGGCAAAAATTTCCCGGATGACCTGGATGCTTTTCACCCGGAAATCGATGTTCAGGTGGATGGAGTAAAAAGTGAGAATCACGTCCAAGAGGATATTGCGCGCTTCCCGGTTCAGAGGAATCCCTTTCAGATCCTCCACCTCGCAGGTGCAGAGGCGGTGGATGATTTTCGCCGTATTGGGACCCGAGATGCAGGGAGTCCCGCTCTCGGGCGCGTGGAAACATCCGTCTCCCGCATGGAAGACATGCCCCTCCCGCCAGCTCTCCGCGTCAATGCGGAACCCCATCGGCGAAGCGAGGCGGTAAAGAAAAAAAAGATTGAAATTCGCAACATCTTCCCGGCTGGTATTCAGATACTCCACCGAGCGGGCGACAAACTCGAACAACTTCCCGTTCCGCCCCTCGTTCCGCAACATCAGATAGAGGATTTCCCCCCACAGGAGGAGAATATTCATCTTGTAAATGTCAAAATACACATCGGACAGGTTGGCGATGACGGACGCCGACTTCAGTTTGTGCAGCCCCCCTCTGTCATTCTCCTCATACTCCACCTCCACGATTTGCAGGAGGTGCACCGGCTGGCTCTTCCGCTTGAAGACCGATGCGGGGGAAATCATCGAGAGCATCCCCCGCTCCTGCGTGTACAGGTGGACGATGCGTTGCGTGTCCGAATAATTTACGCACTTCAGCACGAAACCCTGGCAAACGGTCATTTCAGGAACCTTGCCAACTTCTCCGCCGCCCTGCCGCGGTGGCTGATGCCGTTTTTCGTATCCAGGTCCATCTCGGCGAAACTCTCGCGGAACCCCTCCGGACGGAACACGGGGTCATACCCGAATCCGCCTTCCCCGTGCTCCTCCTGCAGAATCTCGCCGTCCACCCGTCCCTCGAACAGGTACTCCTTCCCCTCCAGAATCAAGGCGATGACCGTGCGGAAACAAGCCTTCCGGTTGCTTTCCCCCTCCAGCTCCGCCAGCACCTTCCGCATATTCTCCCGCGAATCCTTGGCAGGACCCGCATAACGTGCCGAATAGACCCCCGGGCGTCCCTCCAGCGCCTCCACCTCCAGCCCCGTGTCGTCCGCGAAGCAGTCGCACCCGTAATGCTCTCGGACATACCGCGCCTTTTGCAGCGCGTTGCCCTCTAGGGTATCCTGTTCTTCCGGGATGTCCTCCCGGCACCCGATCTCCTCCAGGGAGACAATCTCATGTTTCCCCTCCAGCAGGCGGGCGATTTCTTCCAGCTTGTGCCGGTTGTTTGTTGCAAATACCAGTTTCATATCGATTCGTTCAGATAAAAACACGATTCCGAACGACAAATATAACGCTTTTGCGAAAATAATTCACTAAGTTTGCCCGCAAGAAGCATATATAATAAGGAGATGGAAAAAGGCACAGTCATCAAATCCACCGGCAGCTGGTACATCGTCCGCCTCTCGGGCGGGAAAACCGTCGAATGCCGCATCCGCGGGCGTTTCCGCATGGAAGGCATGCGCACCACAAACCCCGTGGCGGTGGGCGATGAGGTGCACGTGGAAACCGGCGCCGAAGGGAGCGTCATCACCGCCATCGAGCCGCGGCGCAATTACATCATCCGCCGCTCCACCAACCTCTCCAAGGAATCCCACATCATTGCCTCCAACGTGGACCGGGCGATGCTTATTGTCACCGTCAATCATCCCGTCACCTCCACCGTCTTCATTGACCGTTTCCTGGCGACCGCCGAGGCTTACAGTATCCCCGCCATCCTGGTGTTCAACAAACTCGACATTTACGACGAGGAGGACCGCGCCCTGATGGGCGGGCTCGTGATGATATACCGCCGTGCCGGCTACGAGAGCCACATCGTTTCCGCCGCCACCGGGGAGAACGTGGACGCTCTCCGCGGAGCGTTGCGGGGGAGGACCACCGTCCTTGCCGGGCTTTCCGGTGTGGGCAAGTCCACCCTCATCAATGCCATCGAACCGGGGCTTCACCTCCGCACCGCTGCCATCTCCGCCACACACGATGCCGGCAGGCACACCACCACCTTTGCCGAAATGTTCCCCCTCAGCGGAGGCGGCTGCATCATCGACACCCCCGGCGTCCGCAGTTTCGGCACCGTGGACATGGGAAAAGAGGAAATCTCCCACTTCTTTCCCGAGATATTCGCCTGCGCCAAGGACTGCCGCTTCTCCGACTGCACCCACACCCACGAACCCGGCTGCGCCGTCCGCGCCGCCGTCGAGTCCGGCGACGTCAGTGAGAGCCGCTACGCCAGCTACCTCAGCATGCTCGAAGAGAGCGGGAAATACCGCTAAACAGCGAGGTATAATCCATAGAATTTTAGAAATATTCTCCATTACAACTTTGTAGGTAATAAAATAATTACCTATATTTGTCACAGAATTTCTCCAGTTGTATTGGTACAGAATAACGGTTTAAAGCCGGCTGAATTAAAACTTGTAGAATCCATTATTGAGGAGAATCAAGAAGTGATAGCGGAACATTGGAATAAGTTTTTTAATAAAGCAAATGATTAAGGACATGGAAAGTATTGTGGTTGAAAAAGTATGGCTTACGGATACGGCAATATGGATACGTACTGCGGGCGGACGTGAGGCTTATGAAAATTTTGCAGACTACCAAAGACTGAAATGGGCGACTCCGGTGCAGCGGGCAAATTATTCCATTAGCAGTAGCGGCATTCATTGGCGTGAACTTGACGAAGATTTAGGTTTCGAGGGATTCTTTCAAGAAAAGAAAAGGAATCCTTTATATGACTTGTTTATGGCACATCCGGAATTGAATGCTTCTGCCATTGCGCGGCGGTTGAATATAGCGCAAAGTCTGTTTGCACAATATATCAGTGGGACAAAAAAAACTTCCAAAGAAAGATTGGAGGAGATATTAAGCACGATTCGTATGATTGGATGTGAATTAGCAGCGGTATAAGTAGTTTGTAGGATTCAAAACCTCAGTAAGTTGAAGCAGAGCGGGAAGTACCGTTAAACAGCGAAAGCGCCCAGGTGGGCGCTTCCGTTTTCACTGTGACCGAGGCGGGTTATGCCAACTCCAGGTGCTTCGAGTCGGACGCCTTGCGCCCGTTTTCCGACAGCATGAAGACGTACACCTCCAACTCATCCTTCGACCATCCTTCCGGGAGTGTGAACGTTGCCGGGTCGCTGTCCCCGCGGCGGTTCAGTTCCGCCAGTTCCGTTTCGCCCAACGCTTTCTCCGCCACTGCGGCGTAGAGCATGTCGCTTTCCTGTTTGTTGCGCCCCTTGCGTTCCGCCTGGTGCACGAAACTCAGTTGGCGTGCGTTGGCATCATACGTGACGGTGGTCACCGGCACCGTCAGGCGCCCTTTCGCGCAGAGGACCTTCGCATAGTCCACCGAGGTCTTCAGTTCGTCATCCACCGAAACGGCATCCAGATTCGCCTGCATGAATGCGTTGTGGTACGTCAGGTTCCGCGGACGCCCCGGGAAGCCGACAATCGACACCGTGTCGAAGAGCGCTTCCAGTTCCGACAGCGTTTTCCAGCGGGCTCGCTGTTTCTGCTGCGGGAGGGTGTTGGACTTGTTTTCGTCGATTTTCATCTTCGCGATGGTTTTCCCCTTGCGTTGACAAAAAGTCTGTTCGCCGGCTGACTTCTTCAGCTTTCTGGCGATGGCTGTTGCTTTACATTCTGCCATGATTTTTGAAATTAAAAGTGAAACAATGGTTTTAATATATTAAGTGATAATATCCGCTCACCGAACTTTTCTCACCCGTGCGTGTGCGGAATGCCGCATACAGGTGGGGGAACTCCCGAATCTCCTCGGGGATGCGGAATACCGCCTGCCTGTCCCTGCGGCAGGCGCCGCCCGTTTCCAGCGCTTCCACGCTGAACGTCTCGCTGTCTTTCATGAGGAACAACATCAGCCGGTCGTCCGGTCGGGCATTCGGGAGGAGCGGGGTGTTTTCCCATGTCAGCCTCCACTCCAGCCCCTTTTCCTGCTGCAGCGCCATCCGGTCCGGTAGCGCCACCGCGCCCCATGTGAGCCGCAACTTCGAGAAGTCGGCGATTTTCCCCTCCCCGTCGAAAGCGGGCAGGTTCATCTTCACCAGTAGGTTATAGCCGTTCCACACCATCCCCTCCGATGCCTGTTGCCAATAGGCGTAGATGCCCGCCTCTTTCAATGCCTGGTAGAAGATGGCGAGCGATGCCATCCTCTCCTGTTGCGCCAGCTGCCCCGGTGCGGAGGGCGCTTTCACTTCCGTCGGTATCATCCGGGCGCATGCCATACCCCGGTAGGTGTAGAACACCATGTCATCCAACCGACCGGAGAACCGGTTCCAAATGCTTCTGCGTTCATTGATTTTCATAAAACAATTTTTAAATTTTTGACGATGCAAAGGTGGAGTGAATTTTTTGGAACTGCAAATTGATATATTTTTGCAATTCAGTGAGTTATGTATAAAATTAACGCAAAAAAAGCGACGCTCGAAGAGTAAAGGGAATGAACGCCAAAAAACCGCTTGAAATTCGATTTTGTGTAATTTATGTAAAATTTTGGCTGTTTTCGCGATTGTGATTTTAACCTTACTTTAACATGAATGGCGCGTGATATGCTTTTGTGTTTCCCTGTCTTGTCTTCGTCCAAGCCGGGTAGAGAGCGGGAAATATTCCTGCCCTGCGCCTACCCTTTCCCTATCCCTGCCCTATTGCAAGACAGTCCGTGACCGGGGAGCGGGTAGCCGCCGGGCGGGCGGTTTGTCCGGTCTCTCCCCGGACTATACGGAGATATACCGGAGACAAACCGAGGAACGCTTTTTCCTTCTTCCCCGGACAATGCCCCGGAAATGTACTCTTGCAAAAAAGTTTCCCGATTTCTTGCAAAAAAAAAATTCTATTCTACATTCGTTCACATAAATAATTTTCATACATTTGTGGCGAATATTCAAAATGAACGAGTTATGGGAATAGCATCAGACAAAAGTTTCGATTCGGATTTCAAGCGGATTGCAGGATTGAGCTGGTACCCGTGGGTAGGTGCGGGATACAAGGAGGCAAAGCAGCGAGTGTTGGTTATCGGGGATAATTTTTATGCCGTGGATGAAAACGGGGATTATGACGAGGAGACGGCAAGGGATTTTCTAAGCAACCGGGAAACGGTGCGGGAATACGTCGAAGAAAGCAGAGACCCGAAGAAATGGCATGCAAAATTTTATGACCGGCTGACGGACACATTCGTTTCGGAGGACCGGATTGACCGTTTTTGGAACAAGGTGGCTTTCGTGCATTTTTTCCAGCAGCCGGACGGCCGGGTATCGGGGAACGGTCACGGAAAGACGGAGCGCATGGCGGCGTGGAGCCGCTGGCAGGAGTTGGTGGAGGTGCTGCGTCCGGATATCTGCATTTTCTGCGGAACGGGGCTCGGCAGGTGTTATGAGGAGTGGAACCGAAGCATGGGGAAAGAGGCGGATTGGTGGGATGTGGAATCCGGAATTTACAAAGGCGGACAGCAGCCTATCCGGGGTGTGTTCACGACAGCGGGAGGACACCGGGCGGAGTTGGTGTTTATGCGTCATCCCTCGTCGCGGGGCTTTTCGTCGGAGCGGTGGCATGAGTTTTTGAAAAGGCAGTTTCCGGAGGTGATGGAAGAAGTAAATAATGTATAACCTGAAATATTAGAGCTATGAACAAAATGAAGATTGTATTTTTTTTGATGTTAGGGGTATGCTTGTTTTTGATGAGCAGTTGTTCTGACCAAGAAGATGAACCGACGCCCACGCCGGATGAAGAGGTTCCTGTTATTCCGGACGAGGAGTTGCCGGGAGAGGCATCGAATGTGATTCATGTGGCTAAAGCCGGAACACTTTCCGACTTGGTCGATGCGCAAATGCAAGACACGGCAACTTGCCTTACGATAACGGGAACGATGAATGAATATGATTTTCTGTTTCTCCGGGAAATTGAAAATTTGAAAAGACTGGATTTGTCCGGCTTGAGCAACACGACAATGCCTGCCTCGACATTTAAACAGATGCCGTTGGAGGTGTTGGTCCTGCCTTCCGGCTTGACCGCCATTCCCAATGAAATGTGCCGTGATTGTAAGAAATTGAAAGAGGTTTTCCCTTTACCGGAACATTTGGTTACTATTGGTGAACATGCATTT
>CAJTSF010000015.1:49885-51156 GCA_910578985.1 uncultured Odoribacter sp.
TTGCGATAAAATAAATAAAGTATATTTCAAACCAACGGTTCCGCCTGCAAGTGGTTATGATCCATTGCCTAATACGAATTATTTGGGTGTACCCGTAGGGTGCAAAAAAATTTATCAGAAGAAATGGCCGAATATTTTGGTGATTGAAGAAGTGGATTTCGAAAAATTGGGACTATAAAAGAGGTGTAACACAAAATAGTCGATGATGAAAAGTTGTTCTTTGTCTTAGCAGCACTTTCTTGCGCTCTTTGGAGTTGCAATAAAAATGAGGTGGACGACCCGTCGGAGCCGGAAAAGCCGGAGATCGGTGGAAGTGCGCTGACTTTGTCGGTGAACGACTTGGTGTTCGACGCCAAGGGTGGATGGCAGGAGTTCACCATCCAGTGCCCGGTGGCATGGACGTTACGGGCGGGAATGCGTGGTGCCAGCCGGGGGCGACCTCGGGGTCGGGCAGGTCGCAGGTGAAGGTGATGGTGGAGGCGTCGATGCTGACCGAAGACCGGAATGTGAACCTAACGGTGAAGGCGGGGACGCTGAAAGCGGTGCTTGCCGTGACGCAGAAAGGGGTGGACGCCCTGACGCTGTCGAAGGACAAGTTCGAGGTGGAGCAGGAGGGAGGCGACATCACGGTGGAGGTGAAGAGCAACATCGACTATACGGTGACCATTCCGACAGCTTTTTCGGGATGGCTCAAGCAGTCGCCGCAGTCGAAAGCGATGGCGACGAAGAACTACCGCTTCACCGTTTTGCCCAACGAGGAATCGGAATACCTGTTCGGTGACATTTTCTTCCGGTGCAGTTGTCAAGGAACCTTTGACAACTGCATTTTTGAATTACGCGTTTTGAAGATGGGGCTTGCATACAGATTATTTTTTCTGTCCCGCTTGCTCGGCATGAGTTATTCATGAGTTCCGTCCGGTTGGTACAATATGATTTCAGAGTGACGGAAATTTTGGGAATTTGTGTGCTATTCGTATCTTTGCCAAAACAATATGAATATCCATCGGTTATGAGCGAAAGAAAATACCCCATCGGCATCCAGAATTTCGAGAAACTTCGTAAGGATGGTTATGTCTATGTGGATAAAACCGCGTTGGTTTATAAATTGGTCAATACAGGCAGTTACTATTTCCTGAGCCGCCCGCGCCGCTTTGGAAAGAGTCTGCTGCTTTCGACGATAGAAGCGTACTTAGAGGGGAAGCGGGAACTGTTCAAGGGACTGGCGATTGAGCAGTTGGAAAAGAACTGGACAAAACACCCTATCCTGCACA
>CAJTSF010000016.1 GCA_910578985.1 uncultured Odoribacter sp.
GAAATGAGGATTGAAATAGCCTCTTTAGAGAGATAAGGGGCAGTTTTGATGGTCACATATTCCCGAATAGCATTCATGACTTCTACTTGTCTTTCTGCTTCTTTCTTTTTGATGTTCTCCAGTAGTGTGTCATAATTATCTATAACTGAATAATTTGGCTGCTCGATGGTTTGAGCTTCATTTGCACAATTGTCTTTTATCTCGAAATCAGAGTCAAAAACAAGCGGAGATTGCCAACCAAAAGAAAAATCGATTGGATTCTTCGTCAGCCATTTATAGAAAGATCGTTGTAACAGACCGCATAATAAAATTGTTGTTACAAGTCCAAGTATTACCGGAGTCGTTATCTTCATGATATTGATCTCGTGACAGGCGAAAAGATAAGTGTCTATCGCAGTATAGGTGATTACCAACAGCGCAAGAACAAAGCTTATTCTTTGAGTACGAATTTGAGTCCTATTTGTCATATACTGTAAATGTTTGGAATGATTATACTGCAAAGTTATGTACCGTATTCCAGATACTTATAATTGGTGATGACAAATCGCCCAATATTGGTAAAATATAACGGGTATAGTATGATTTCGGGCTAAAAATCATACTATACCCGTACAAATGGAGGCTAAAATCGTTATCAATCTTTCCTTGTCAGGGTAATTTTCTTGCTGGCTTCCCGTTTGTTGGCATCGACCACCTTGATATACCTTTGCGTGGTGGTGATACTCTTGTGCGCCATGATGCTCTGTATGGTGCGGATGTCCGTCCCAGCAGCAGCTTGTAGCGTGGCGAATGTTCTCCGGTACGAGTGGAATGTGATGTTCTTGGTAATTCCAGCAGAACGAATCCACTCTTTCATGGGGGCTTGTGTCCAACTGCGCATAAGCCCTTTGAATACCAAACCTTTCTTTTCAGAACTATAGCCTATCAATCCCAATGCCTCCTCGCTGATGGGAATGATGTCTTCCGCTTTGTTCTTTTGCGTAATGATGTGTACGCATTTCCCTCCGGCTGAGTAGTCTACAATATCTTCCCAGCATAGGGCGAGAATATCACTGATACGTAAACTGGTCATACAGGCAAACAGCGATGCGATTTTCAGAATAGGTTTCTTACAGGGTGTTTCGGCCAACTTGTACAGCTCCTCTACCGACAAGGCTTCTTTCATTACATCCTCTGTCTCTATCTTTTCCAAAAAATCATTGACATTGGTCTTTATCATTCCATTACGGTAGAGAATTTTCAGGAATCCCCTGAAAGTAGACCAATATCCCGATGCGGAGTTCCGTGTTATGCGTCCGTTACGCCTCAGTTTCTTTGCCGAGAGCAGATATTCCCGAAACTTGTTGCATAGGTCGATGTCAATTTCCTTAAAGGTACATTTGCCATGTACGAAGTTTCTGAAATGGAGATAGACGAACTCCCATTTCTGGTCATGCTTACGGAGCTGTTTGCGATAATATTCCAAGAAATCGGCTTTGAGTTTGTACCTGTCGAAGAAATCATACCGTTCATTCACCACAGATTCAAACCTGCGGCAACGGATGGCTTCGGCTTTCTCGGTCATTACCTCGTTGAAGTTCTGTTCACGCTTGTTTCTCGGATTGGCATAGACGTAAATACCAAGCGACTCATGGCGGATAACTTTCATTGTCTCTTTGTCTCGATACCCCGGATAATAATCCAAGTAGAAAGACAGCATCCTGTTCTTTAAAGGACGTGTCCTTAATGTTACGGTTTTACATTCATGCATACTGATATATTTTTATGGTTATTGTTAATTCGCTGGCAAAACTCTGTAATGTAACCATGCAGAAAGCCTTCAGCAGAGATTAATTTTGGAATAATTTACGGAAGCCTATAATTGGTTACTTACGGACACCCATTACCTTGTCAAATTCCACTTTCAGGAACCTGACGAACCGTCCGTTCTTCTCACGATTGATCTGATGGAATTGAAGAATACCGTACACCGAATCACGAGAGAGTTTGAATTTCTCCATCGCCTCCTTGACAGTGTAGTATTCCGCCTTGCTCTCCTGCTCGGAACTCTTCGAGAGGTCGAAGTGGAGCTTTGAGTAGAATATCTGCCCATGCTCCTTCTTGGATGGAATGTTGTTCCGATACACCTGTGAACGAATGGCGACGCGTGTCATGCCGTACTTCTCCTGAATCTCCTCTGGTGTGTACCATTCGGTCAGGTCGGAATCCACCTCGTATTTGGCAAAGGCAGCATCGATATGTTTCTTGCTGTAATAGTTGAATTGGCGGATGCGCACTTTCGGGACTTTGTGCTGCCGTGTATAAGTCCACACCCATTTGGCGTTGACCTTATATTTTTCGGCAATCTCTTCGGCAGTGTAATACTCGGTGATGTCGAAATCGTTTTTTGCAACCAATCGCTCGTAAGGCTTGCTTTTGAGCATCAGTTCTATGTCGGCACGTCTTACAAGAGCCATTCTTTCGCTGAGTCGGGATGCCCTCAGTTTATCCTCCTTGACCAACTTATAAATGTACTGACGGCTCACACCCATCAATCGGGCGGCCTGCGAAAAAGTGAAATATTCCTGCTTTTCCAGACTGGAGCGCAGCTCCTGCATTTCCTGCATATGGCGCAATTCCATTTTGCGCTCTTTGATACGATGTTTGTAACCTCGCTTCGAGCATTGAGGGCTACAATAGCAGGTCGTTGTTTTCTGTGCGATGAACGGTTTTCCGCACCATTGACAAATTCTTTTTACTTCCATATTTTCGGTCTATTTTCTGCCATTTTCCATGAATTTTAATTTCCCTTTCTGTCTACACATGTAAACCATTGTCAACACACGTCAACTAATGCGTCACTGTGACATTCGGGCTAACCGTGAATTTCTGTCGCGGTAGAAATATGATAGAAAAATATGGATAAAAACCGTTATCTCCAAATACGGATTAGAAAGTGTTAAAATAATAAAGTCGCTGATATACAGCGACTCTATTCTAAATGGTTATGGTTGCTTATGGTTATTCCCAAGCCATCACTTGCCGATGCAAAAATTCCCAAACACGTTTCCCAATACTTCTTCGCTAGAAATTTCGCCTGTAATTTCTCCGAGGTAGTGAAGGCATTCGCGGATGTCTTGTGAGACAAACTCGCTGCTGATACCTGAGATGAGGGAGTTTTGCACGTGATGAATGGCGGTAAGAGCATGTTTAAGGGCTTCGTAATGGCGGATATTGCTAACGATAATGTCCGAATCGCAAAGGGAGTTTATTTGTACGGCACTTACAAGTTTTTGTACCAGTTCTTCAATGTTTTTACTTGTACGGGCAGAGATAGGGATGATTTCTTCCCCTGAGGTTAACAGTCGAATGGTTTCTTGTGGTGTTAATACATCTTCTACTTCATCTATTTTATTTAAAACAATCATCAATTTGGCATGAGGAGCTAGATGTTCTTTTACTTGTTGATAATACTCTGTGAATTGTTCTGTGCCTCGTTTTAAATCAGTTAGCATCAAAACAATATGTGCTTGTGCAATTTTAGTAAAGGTGCGCTTGATACCCATGTGTTCTACTTGATCATCAGTTGCGCGGATGCCTGCAGTATCGATAAAACGAAACGTGATGCCCTCCAGATTTACCACATCTTCGATAACATCGCGTGTTGTGCCTGCAATATCCGATACAATGGCGCGTTCTTCTCGTAAAAGCGTGTTTAGCAGTGTGCTTTTACCTACGTTTGTATTCCCCACAATAGCAACCGGTACACCGTTTTTCAATACATTTCCCAAAGAAAATGAATTACATAATTTTGCCAACAGATGTTCAATGTTGCTTGCGATGCGATTCAGCTCCGTGCGATCGGCAAATTCTACATCTTCCTCGGAAAAATCCAGTTCTAGTTCCAATAATGTCGTAATGTGTAACAATTCTTTTCGCAATCGCTTTAGTTCAATAGAAAAACCGCCACGCATTTGTGTTAGTGCCATTCGGTGGGCGGCAGCCGATGAGGAAGCGATCAGGTCTGCCACGGCTTCTGCTTGTGAAAGATCCATTTTGCCGTTTAAAAATGCCCGTTGGGTAAATTCGCCCGGTGCTGCCGGACGTGCTCCGCGGTCCACGGCCAATTTTAATATCTGCTGTTGGATATACACCGAACCGTGGCAGGCAATTTCTACGGAATCTTCGCCTGTAAAAGAATGTGGCGACTGGAATATCGTCACTAAAACTTCGTCTAACAAAATATCGCCGTCTGCGATGTATCCGAAGTGTACTGTCTTGGCTTTTTGTGCGGTAAGCGGTTGCTTGCTGGCAGCATCGAATATGCTGTTCACCAAGTTAATGCATCCTTTCCCAGATAACCTTATAATCGCTATGGCACCCATTCCTGAAGGGGTGGAAATAGCACAAATAATGTCATTTGTATACATCACTTCTCCTTTTTTGCACAAAAATACGATTTTATAACGTTGCAAAAAGTCGTGTCTTCAAGATTTTTATTTCTACGGTGTAAACTCTTTTTGTTTTTATGCGTATAATTCACAATAACAAATAATGGATTATGAAACGAATACTATTTTCATTACTGACAATTGCACTGATGGGTATAATTTTACCGAGCCAAGGACAAGGGCTATCAACAGCCTCCTCGACGAATACGCAGGTATTGACAAAAAAACAACAACGGAAAGCCCAAAGGGAATTACGGCGTCAAGCTCGTGAATTTGCTAATCGTCAAGCGTTTCTTGAAGCGTTGGAAGCGATTAAAGACCGTCAATGGGTATTGATGGCAACTATACTGCATGGTCCTCGTGGGGCTTCGATCCCGGTATCGGATAACACTAATTTTATTCAGTTTAAAGGCAATATCGTTTATGTGCAATTGGCTTTTAATGGTTTGACCGGGCGCAATGGATTAGGAGGTATTACTGTAGAAGGAACTCCTTCACAGGTCAATACTACTGTGGATAAGCGGGGCAATATCACCCATTCTTTTTATGTCAATGGCTCAAATCTTACAGCACAAGTCGTTGTTTATCTGAATGCAGGCAGTAGCCTTGCTAATGCAACCGTTTATCCGATGATGAATAATAGGAATTTGACTTTCTCCGGTTCTCTGATTCCGACCTCGAAAGCGGGTATTTTTCGTAGCGGATTCATTTCTTATTGAGTCTTTTACAATGTTGTACGTGCGTATGGGGCGGCATCCAATCCGATATACTGTCCGGCAAGGTATTTATAATATCCGGTGACGGCAACCATGCCTGCGTTGTCGAGGGAAAAGCCGAGGCGGGGGATATATACTTCCCAGCCGGAGCGGGTAGCTTCGTCATGAACCGCTTGTTGCAAGGCTGAATTGGCGGAGACGCCGCCGCCGATGGCAATCTGTTTGATGCCGGTTTGGCGGGCTGCTTTTTTGAGTTTGTTCATGAGTATGTCAATGACCGTTTTTTGTAAAGAGGCGCACAGGTCATTGAGATGATGAGTGATGAAATCGGGGTCTTTTTTCAGCGCGTCCCGAAGGAAGTAGAGGAACGAAGTTTTCAGTCCGCTAAAACTATAGTCGAGTCCGGGGATTTGTGGCTTGTTAAAGGTGAAGCGTCCGGGGTCGCCTTCTTTGGCAAGACGGTCGATGACGGGCCCTCCGGGATACGGCAATCCCATCACCTTGGCGCATTTGTCGAAAGCTTCTCCGGCGGCGTCATCGATGGTTTGACCGATTATTTCCATGTCGAGGTAGTCGCGGACGACGATGAGTTGGGAGTTGCCGCCGGAAACGAGTAGGGTAAGGAATGGGAAAGAGGGGTGGCGGCTTTCGATGCCCGGTTCTTTAATGAAATTGGCAAGGATGTGTGCTTGGAGATGATTGACTTCAATCATTGGGATGCGATTGGCAATGGCAAATCCTTTGGCAAAAGAAGTGCCGACGAGCAGGGAGCCAAGTAGTCCGGGACCACGGGTAAAAGCAACAGCGTTAATATCGCTCACGTTGATGTCTGCTTGTCGGATGGCTTCGGAAACGACAGGGATGATATTTTGTTGGTGGGCGCGGGATGCAAGCTCGGGGACAACGCCCCCGTATGCTTCGTGGACTTTTTGACTGGCGATGACATTCGAGAGGATAATTCCGTCTCTTAGGATGGCGGCGGAGGTATCGTCGCAAGAAGATTCGATGCCTAAAATGACTGTCATGATTTTTCTGTAAAAGATGTGTGGCGTTTGTTTTTAAATTTGGTGCAATATTAATATTTTTGTGTGCAAACTGAAAGAGGGGAAGCTCATAAAAAAGATTCTGCGCATATTATTGTACGTGGTGACCGCTGGATTACTGTTACTGGGTGTCGTGTATACCCTGTTGCAACTTCCTTATGTTCAGACAAATTTAGTTCAATATGTAACGGAGCGAATTGAGCGCGCGACAGGGGTGAAAGTACAGGTGGGGGGAGTGGATTTCCGTCCTGTGCAGTCTTTGGTGTTAAGTGATATTTTGGTGAAGGATTTCAAGAACGACACGTTGCTATATTGCCGGAATGTGCGGGTGCAGGCGGATTCGTTCAGTTGGAAGCGGCGAACATTCAATGTACGGGAAGTTGTGCTTACGGGGGCGGAGTTCCATCTTTGGTCGGATATGGAGGAGAATGTGACGAATGTGGGGATATTTCTGGACTCTTTGATGGGACGGAGTGCGGGTATGCAGGAAGAGGTAGGGGAACGAAAGAGGCGTGTGGCAGAAAAAGGCTGGTGGGTTGGATTGCGGAAGATAAGTTTGCGGGATTCGCGTTTCACTTATCGGGAAAAGGTCTATAAGCCGGTAGATTACGGTGTGAATTGGACGGATGTGGATTGTCGGGAGTTGAATGCGGAGGTAACGGAACTGGATGGCATGAACAGTCCTGTGCGGATGCGGGTATCGAATTTGAGTCTTTTGGAGAAATCGGGATTGCGTATTAATGACATAACGGGTGATGTACAGGTAAGTGCCGACAATTTGCTTGTGACGGGAGGACATATTGGCTTGGAGCGGAGCGATGTGGATCTGATGCGTTTGGAGTTTCAGTGGACGCCGGGGCAACACGATTGGAAGTATTTTACCAAACGCGTGCAGCAGTATTATGAATTGGGACCCTCATCAGTGAGTTTTGTGGATTTGGCTTATTTTAATGGAATATTGCGGGGAATAACTAATACGGTGAAGTGTAGCGGAGTGGTGTCGAATACGATAGACCGTTTGGAGGGGCGTGATTTGTATTTCGAATTGGGGACGGGTAGTGTTTTTCAAGGAAGTTTCAAATCACTCGGATTGCCTGATATGAAGCGAGCCTTTTTCAACATAGAATTGGGTAAAGCGCATTTCAAACCAGAGGATTTGGCATCAGTATATTTGCCGTGGTTTGGTATGAACATACCTGTGCCTTCGTTTTTATACCGTTTACCCTCTTTGGATTTCGAACGGGTAGGGTTTGACGGGACACTGTCTGATTTTATCGTGCAGGCGGAGAGTGTGACGCCTGACTGGCAGGGGGATTTGAGTTTGATATACGGATTCTGTGACGAGAAGGTGCCCGAATGTGCGGATATGCGGGGAGATTTTAATTGGAAAACCGTGAATTTTGGCAAATTGGCGGATGTCTCTTGGTTACAGGATGGAGCATTAAACGGTTCCTATGAGGGGTGGCTCGGGGATAAAATATCCTTTCGGGCAAAGTCTAAAGCGGAACGTTTGAGAGTGGGTAAGAGCAGGATAGAAGGGACGGAACTTGCCTTGATGTGGGAAGATGGACGTTTGGATGTTGCTGTTTCCGTAGATGATGCGGCAGTACGAGGGGAAGTAGCGGCTCTGTTGGATGCGGGGGATTCCGTGGCATTTCATACACTGATGGGGCAGGTGCAGATTCTGGATATGGATGCGTTGGGTATTGGGATAAAGGAGGGCAAGGAGTGTCTGGAGGGTGCATTTGAGTGGGTGACGGTTGGGGAAGAGGGAAAGATGTTCAGGAATTTGACTTTATCGGAGATAAAATATGCGACAGGGGAAGACAGTTTGGAATTGGAACGTGTCCGGGTGGAAAACCTGAAGGAACATGGATATGGTGTCATGTCGGTGGAGTCGGAGGTATTGGATTTAACTTTGGAGGGGAATTATGGGGATGTGCAGCCGCTATTGTTTATTAAGGAGTTGGTGGAGAATTACTTGCCGGCATATCATTCCGGTGGTAAACCGCAGATGAGATTAGGGAGGAAATATTTGGAACGTTTTAATTTCGGTGTAGTTGCAGACTTGAAAGATGCTGACCGTATTTTACGGGTATTGTATCCTGCTTTGCATGTTTCAGGAGGGGCTCGGGCTGTAGCGGATTTTAGCAATACAGACGATAGGATGCATCTGAATTTTACGGCAGATACGATGGCGTTCGGGGAAATCAAGTTGCTGGAGCCGCGGATTGTCATGACGGGTGACCCGAATCGACTGGATATGGTGACAACGAGTGGGCGGATGTTGTACGGAACGGATTATCAACTGTGTAATGTGCGGAATGAGATGGTGTTGGGCAATAATCGGTTGGATGAACACCTGAGTTGGTGCAATTGGGGAGAGAAGACTTACAGTGGTATGTTGTCTGCCTGTGCGCAGTTCACTCCGAGGGAGGGCGGAGGATATGCCACTGAGATACAAATTCAGCCGGGAACGATCATTGCGGAGGATAGTGTGTGGACGATTAACCCGTCATCCGTTTTAGTGGAGGGTAAGGAGTGGGTGGTGAATAATTTTTCTTTGGTTGGGGAGTGTGGAACTTTGAAGGTGGACGGGCGGATTTCGGAAGATACGCGTGCCACGCTGAATGTCGGCTTGGAAAATTTTGATTTGACTCATTTGACTCGTTTGGTTTCTAACCGGAATTTGAATCTGTTCGGAACTGTGACCGGTATGCTGACTTTTCAGGATTACTATCAAAACTTGCTGTTGTTGTCTGATGTACAAGTGGACGCTTGGGGTATCAATCGGGATACGCTTGGTATGTTAAAGATGCTTTCATACTGGGATGCGGAGAGCCGGAGTTTGATGTTGAATGCGGAAAACCGGGAAGGAGAGGAGGTGTCGATGGCGGTGAGCGGTTCTTACAAGCCGGATTCCGATACGTTGAATTTGCGTATGAATATGCAAGAACTGGAATTGGAACGTTTCGGCTCTTATTTTTCGGATGTAGTTTCGGAAGTGAAAGGAGGACTGTCCGGTAATTTGGAGATACGTGGAACGACGAAGGAACCGGAAATTTCGGGAATGATTGTATTGGACTCTATTTGGGGTAAAGTAAATGAATTGAACACCCGCTATTGGGTACATGCCCACATTCCGGTGGATAAAAATCGCTTGATATTGGATAACTTTACCCTGCATGATGTGCGGGATGATAAAGCGGTGATGAATGGGGAATATCGTTTGTTAGAGAACCGTTATAAGGTGAATGTATTGTTGGAAAACTTGCGGGTATTGAATACGAAAGCAGTGGACAACGAACTGTTTTACGGATTGGTCAATTTGAGCGGCCTGGCGGAATTGCATAATGAAGATGGGATGATGAATGTGACGGTGAATGCCCGCACGGAGCCGGGCTCGCATTTGTATGTGCCGATGACGGCGGAAGGGCTGGAACAGGCAAACAATTGCTTGCGCTTTGTTCATACGGGACGGATGGACGTGTCGCGGCGTCAAGAGCGACTGTATACTTCGGATATCAATTTGAACGCCAATTTGGAGGTGAATGATAATTTGGAGGTACAGGTGATTTTCGATCCGACGGTAGGAGACGTTTTGAAAACGGTAGGAAGCGGGAATATCAAGGTCGGATTTGACCGTGATGGTAGTTTGAGTATGTTTGGTGAGTATGGCATTATGAAAGGGGACTATCTCTTTACGTTGAGTGATTTGGTAAACAAGCGGTTTGTTTTGACGCCTGGCGGGACTATCACCTGGAGCGGTTCTCCTTATGATGCAATGTTGAATTTGAATGCCGTGTATAACCTGAAAGCATCGATATCGGATTTGTTGCCAGTGGAAATAACCGAGCCGGAAGGACCGGACGGAGAGGAGAAGGTGACGGAAAGTGGGAGAAAAGTACCGGTTGAGTGTATTTTGAACATGACGGATAATTTAAGTAACCCGACGGTGAAATTCGATATCAATTTTCCGACTTTGGCTTCACAAAACAGAGGATATATCCAGAGCGTGCTTTCCACCCAGGATGAAATCAACAAGCAGATGGTGTCTTTGCTCGTATTGAACCGTTTCTATCGGACGGACAACACGAATGATTATCAGACGCAGGCGCAGACTTTGGGTGTGGGCACCGTGACTGAAATGATGTCGAACCAATTATCGAACTGGCTCTCTCAAATCAGTCAAAACGTGGATATTGGTGTGACTTACCGCATGGGGGATCCCGATAAAGAGGTCAGTTCGGATGAAATTGAATTGGCATTATCGACCCAATTTTTGAATGACCGGGTAACTATTTCGGCGAACGGGAACGTGGATGTGGGGAATACGCGCAACACGGATAAGAAAACGAACATAGCGGGGGATTTCGATTTGGAAGTGAAGTTGAACAAGCAAGGTACGTTGAAGATGAAAGCCTATTCGCATACGAATGAAAAAGTGTTGTACAACAATACGGAGATGATTCAAGGGGTAGGTGTTTCTTATCAGGAGTCGTTCGATACGTTCCGGGAATTGTTGCGGAAATATTTTGGTTTTTTGAAAAGAAAAAAATGAGGCAATGAAACACAATTGGAAACCGGGAACCATGATTTATCCTTTGCCTGCGGTGCTGGTCAGTTGCGGGAGTTCGCCCGAAGAATATAATATTTTGACCGTCGCATGGACAGGAACTCTTTGCACCAATCCGCCATTGTGCTACGTTTCGGTGCGTCCTGAGCGGCATTCGTATGATATTTTACGCAGGAATATGGAGTTTGTCATTAATCTGACAACTGAAGAGTTGGCTTTTGCTACCGACTGGTGTGGGGTGCGTTCGGGAAAGGATTACAATAAATTTGAGGAAATGCGCTTGACTCCCGGTAAGGCGGAGGTGGTTGCTGCGCCGATAATCGAAGAGTCTCCGGTGTGCATTGAGTGTCGGGTAAAGGAGATTGTGCCTTTGGGCTCGCATGATATGTTTGTTGCCGAGGTCGTCAATGTGCAGGCGGACGACCGTTACCTGAATCCCGAAACCGGAAAATTCGAATTGGATTTGGCACGGCTGTTGGTATATGCTCATGGGGAGTATTTCGGTTTGGGGCGGAAGGTGGGAACGTTCGGCTGGACGGTGAAAAAGAAAGGAAAGAAAAAAGAATTTGATTTTAAATAGAATTAAGATGAACAAAAAATTGAAATGGTTTGGGTTATTCATGTTATCGGTACTGACAGTGGCATGTGAATTTGATGCTTCTGTGTATGAGTTTGTTCCGAACGACCCTTTACATGCGCGTATTTATACGTTGGACAACGGTTTAAAAGTGTATATGACGGTGAATAAGGCGCAACCGCGCATCCAGACTTTTATCGCCGTGAAAGCGGGAGGTAAGAATGATCCGGCGGAGACCACCGGGTTGGCACACTATTTCGAGCATTTGATGTTCAAGGGGACGGAACGTTTTGGTACGCAGGATTATATCAAAGAAAAACCAATGCTGGATGAAATCGAAGCGTTGTTTGAGGTTTACCGGAAAACGGAAGATGAGGCGGAACGGGCGACAATTTACCGGAAAATTGATAGTGTTTCCTATGAAGCTTCCAAAGTGGCGATTCCCAATGAGTATGACAAGTTGATGGCGGCAATCGGGGCGGTAGGGACCGATGCCTACACGGCTAATGATATGACTGTGTATGTAGAGGATATTCCTTCAAATGAGATTGAAAATTGGGCGAAGATACAGGCAGACCGTTTTCAGCATGCGGTGATTCGCGGTTTTCATACGGAACTGGAAACGGTGTACGAAGAGAAAAACATGTCCCTCACGAAAGACAGTCGGAAGGTGTTCGAACAGATGATGGCGGCGCTTTTCCCGCATCACCCTTACGGAACGCAGACCGTGCTGGGAACACAGGAGAATTTGAAGAATCCGTCGATTACCAACATCAAGAAATTTTTTCAACAATGGTATGTGCCCAATAATATGGCAATTTGTTTGTCGGGAGATTTTGACCCCGAGGTGATGATTAAAACCATACGCCGGCATTTTGGAACCATGAAAGCGAATCCGGATCTGCCGGTATTGAAGTTCCCTGTCGAGCAGCCCATTCAGACTCCTGTCGCGCGGGAAGTGATAGGACCTGAGGCAGCTTCCGTGACGCTGGGATGGCGATTCCCCGGGGCAGCGAGCCGGCAGGCGGAGATGTTGAATTTGTTAGGTGCGATTTTGTATAATGGACAAGCGGGTATGATTGACTTGGACATCAATCAACAACAATTGATGTTGGGGGCTGCGGCTTATCCGATTCAAATGGCGGATTATTCCATGTTCTTGATGCAGGGACAACCTAAAGCAGGGCAATCGTTGGACGAGGTGCGTCGTTTGTTGTTGGCAGAAATTGAGAAGTTCAAGCGGGGCGAATTTGATGAGGCGTTGCTGGAGGCCACGGTCAATCATTTGAAAAAAGATCTCCAGAAGAGTTTGGAGAGCAATGAAGACCGTGCCGATTGGTTTGTGCAGTCGTTCATCAACGGTTCCGACTGGGCGGACGAGGTGGAAGCCATTGACCGCATGGGAAAAGTGACCAAGCAGCAGTTGGTCGATTTTGCCAACGCTTATTTTCAAGACAATTATGCTGTCATTTACAAGCGGCAGGGGAAAGATGAAAGCGTGAAAAAGATAACGAAGCCTGCCATTACGCCGATTGTGATGAATCGGGATGTGATGAGTGATTTCCTGAAAGAGATACAGGAGACACCGGTGAAGCCGATAGACCCCGTATTCGTGGATTATGCAAAAGACATGGAAAAAGGCACGGCTAAATCGAATATACCGGTACTTTATAAAAAGAATATCACGAATGACCTGTTTTCTTTGACTTATGTGTTTGAGCAGGGAACGAACGACGACCGCGGACTGCTGCGCACGGCAGCCCAGTATTTGGATTATCTGGGGACCTCTACCTTGACGCCCGAGCAGGTAAAACAGCGTTTTTACGCTTTGGCATGCGAATATGCCATCCGGTCTTCCAATGAACGCACTTATGTCACCATCAGCGGTTTGGCGGAAAATATGGGTGCCGCAGTAGAGTTATTTGAATCTTTGCTGGCTGATGCGCAGGCGAATCCGCAGGTGCTGGAACTGATGAAAGCGGATATCCTGAAAATGCGTGCCGACCAAAAGCTGAACCAGCAGGCCAATTTCAGGATGTTGATGCAGTATGGCTTGTACGGTCCTCATTCTCCGGCGACGAATATTTTGTCTGCCGCCGAATTGAAGGCGTTGCGTTCGGAGGTGTTGTTGAAGCGTCTGCGTGACCTGAACCGCCATGAGCATACCATTCTTTATTATGGTCCGGCAGGCAAGGACGAAGCGATCGCTGAAATCAACCGTTATCACCGTGTGCCGGACGCCTTGATGGCATTCGAGAAGAAGAAAGTTTTCCCTTTCCGGGAGACTCCGAAAAACCAGGTGATTATTGCGCCCTACGAGGCGGCTCAAGTCTACATGACCGCCGTTTCCAATCGTGGAGAGCAGTTCGAGCTTTCGGTTTATCCTTTGGTTACCTTATATAATGAATATTTCGGCTCCATTGTATTCCAGGAAATGCGCGAAGCACGCAGTTTGGCTTATACGGCTTCTGCCAGCCTGAACGAACCCTCCCGTCTGGACCGTCCTTATATATATACGACTTTCATTGCCACTCAAAACGACAAGATGGGGGATGCCTTGGCGGCTTTTGATGAAATCATCAATCGGATGCCCGAATCCCAGGCGGCTTTCCAGTTGGCAAAGGAGGCTTTGCTGGCACGCTTGCGTACTGATCGGATTATCGGAGCGGCGGTATTCGACAGCTATTTGGAGGCGAAGGATTTGGGATTGGATATAGACATGCGGAAAGTATTGTTCGACGAATTGCAGAAATTGACCTTGGCGGACGTGAAAGCTTTCCAGGAAAAATGGGTGAAGGATCGCACTTATACCTATTGTGTCTTGGGGGACGAACGGGACATCGATATGTCCAAATTGGTTGCCCGTGGTCCAGTTCGTAGGGTGACGACGAAGGAGATTTTCGGATATTGACGGTAAGGATTAGTTGTAAATAAATGAATGGAGCGGTGCAACCGCTCCATTTTTGTATCACAACGAAATAGAAAAAGTTTCGAAACGAAATAAAATTCTTTCGTTTTCTTTTGTTTTTATAAAAATAGATATATTACTTTGTGCGTAAATAAAAATGTTCTGGCTGTTATGAAACAGGATGAAACAATGACGACTTTCGATGTGATAATTGTCGGTGGTGGGGCGACGGGAGCGGGCACGGCGCGTGATTGCGCGCGCAGAGGATTGCATGTGTTGCTGCTGGAACGGTCGGATATTGCGACCGGTGCCACGGGGCGTAATCACGGATTGTTGCATAGCGGTGCGCGCTATGCGGTTACGGACAACGAGTCGGCGGAGGAGTGTATCAAGGAAAACAGGATACTTCGGCACATTGCGAGCCATTGTGTGGAGGAAACGGACGGATTGTTTCTGACCTTGCCGGAAGATGATTTGGCTTACCAGTCTAAATTTGTGGAAGCATGCCGTTCGGCGGGCATTCAAGCGGAAGTGATGGATCCGAAAGAAGCATTGCGTTTAGAGCCTTCCGCTAATCCGTCTATCATCGGAGCGGTGAGGGTGCCTGACGGGGCGGTAGACCCTTTCCGGTTGACGGCGTCGAACATTTTGGATGCCAAAGCGCATGGCGCTGTGGTGCTTACCTACCATGAGGTGACGGACTTCCTGAAAGTGGGCAATCGGATTACGGGCGTGCAGGCGGTAGATCATAAGACAAAAGAGATAAAAAGATATTATGCGGATGTGGTGGTGAATGCCGGAGGAATTTGGGGTCATGGGATTGCAGCGAAAGCCGGTGTGCAGGTGGGGATGATGCCGGCGAAAGGGGCATTGTTGATTTTCGGGCATCGGGTAAACCGGATGGTGCTCAACCGTTGCCGGAAGCCGGCGGATGCGGATATTCTCGTGCCCGGTGATACGATTTGTTTGATTGGGACGACTTCGACTAAAGTGCCTTTTGAGGAGGTGGACAATATGCTGGTAACTGCCAAGGAGGTAGATATTTTGTTGCGTGAAGGAGAGAAGTTGGCGCCGGCGCTGGCACAGACGCGCATTTTGAGAGCATATGCGGGAGTGCGTCCCTTGGTGGCTTCGGATGACGATCCCACGGGACGGAGCGTGAGCCGTGGAATTGTGGTGTTGGATCATGCCACGCGCGACGGTATTGAAGGCTTTGTGACGATCACCGGCGGTAAGTTGATGACTTACCGTTTGATGGCGGAATGGACCACTGATTTGGTATGCAAAAAATTGGGCGTGACGGCTGCCTGTTCGACGGCGTTGGAGAAACTGCCCGGATCGCGGGAGGAGGAAGAAGAGGTGGTAAAGCGGGTGGTGTCGTTGCCGTTGGCGCAACGACGTTCTTCGATAGCGCGGCATGGCGAGTTGGCGGAAAAGCTGGCGGGTAATACTCCGGTGGACAATAGCTTAGTGTGCGAATGCGAGGAAGTTTCTATCGGAGAGGTCAAGTATGCATTGAACGAATTGGATGTAAACAATCTGGTGGATTTACGGCGTCGGACGCGTGTGGGTATGGGCACTTGCCAGGGGGAATTATGCGCTTGCCGGGCGGCGGGGGTCATGAGTGGGGAAGGCAAGTATTGCGCCAAGCGTGCCAAAGAGGATTTGGCGTCTTTTCTGAATGAACGTTGGAAAGGAATGGCGCCTATCGCATGGGGCGACACGTTGCGTGAAAGCGAATATATGAGTTGGATGTACGAGGGGGTATGTGGATTGAAATCACCTCAAAAACAAGGAGAATAACTATGAAATTCGATACGCTTATCATCGGGGGAGGATTGTCGGGATTGGTGTGCGGCATCCGTTTGGCAAAACAGGGGCAGCGTTGTGCTATTGTGTCCTCGGGACAGAGTGCCCTGCATTTCTCGTCGGGCTCTTTTGACTTGTTGAACGCTTTGCCGGACGGCAGAGTCGTGGAGAACCCCTTGGAAGCATGGGAGGAATTGGCGCAACAGGCGCCGCAGCACCCTTATGTGAAACTGGGGCGTGCGATGATGGAAGAATTGGCGGCGGAAGTACCCGGTTTGCTGGGTGCTGCGGGAGTATTGGTGCAGGGGACGGCGGATAAGAACCACCGGCGTTTCACCCCGCTCGGGGAGTTGAAGCCCACTTGGCTGACATTGGAAGGCTATGCCGTGTCCCGGGAAGCAGACCGGTTGCCGTGGAAAAAGGCGGCTCTTTTCAATATTGCCGGCTTCCTCGATTTTTATACCGGATTTATTGTAGGCGGTTTGGAAAAATGGGGCGTGGAGTGCACGACACGTCTCTTTAACATGGGGGCTTTGGAGCATTTGCGCAAGAATCCCAGCGAGATGCGTTCTGCCAATATTGCACGCGTCTTTGCCGTACAGGAAAATCTGGAAGAGTTGGGGCGGGTATTGCAGCGCAATGCCGGGGATGCTGAGGTGATTCTGTTGCCTGCCGTATTGGGACTCGAACGTACCCATGCGTTGGCGTATCTGCGTGAGGTGGCGGGGAAAGAGGTACTCGTATTGCCGACTTTGCCTCCATCGGTACCGGGTTTGAACGCCCAGTTGCAGTTGCGGAAATATTTTCAGGAATTGGGTGGCACCTATATGTTGGGAGACAGCATCTTGCGGGCTGAAATAGAAGACGCTCGGGTGATGAGAGTGTATTCCTACAACCACGGGAATATCTCTTTTGTGGCAGACCATGTGATATTGGCGACCGGCAGCTATTTCAGCCAGGGGCTGGTGGCGACCTCCGATCGTATCTATGAACCGGTATTCGGTTTGGATATAGACTATCCGGTGGACCGGGAAAACTGGTTGGACTTGCGTTTCTTTGCCCGGCAGGCATACCAGTCGTTCGGCGTGAAGACAGACGAATGCTTCCGGGGCATGAAAGACGGACAGCCGCTATCGAACCTTTATGTGGCAGGAGCCGTGCTGGGCGGTTTTAACGCCTTGAAGGAGGGATGCGGTGCTGGCGTTTCCTTATTGACGGCTTTGGATGTGGCAAGACAAATTATAGATAAATGTTAAAATGCGGGTGTATGAATCTTCAGGAGCATAATATCAGCGATAACAATTTTGAACAATGTATCAAGTGCACCGTGTGCACGGTGTATTGTCCGGTTTCGGCTGCAAATGCCGATTTCCCGGGACCTAAACAGTCTGGTCCGGACGGGGAGCGCTTGAGGTTGAAAAAGCCCGATTTTTATGATGAAGCGCTGAAATACTGCATCAATTGCAAGCGCTGCGAGGTGGCTTGTCCCTCGAATGTGCGCATCGGGGATATTATCCAGGCGGCGCGTATCAAGTATAGCAAGAAAAAACCCACCGTGCGTGATTTCATGTTGGCGAATACCGATTTGATGGGAACGCTTTCCACGCCGTTTGCCCCAGTGGTGAATTTTGCCTTGGGGCTGAAGCCCACCAAGGCTGTGCTGGACGGGGTGATGAAAATAGACCATCGCCGGATGTTTCCCAAATATGCTTTCGGCACTTTTGAAGGATGGTTGAAGAAACAGGCGCAACGGCAGGCATCTTTTGACAGGCAGGTCGCTTATTTTCACGGATGTTATGTGAATTATAATCACCCGCAGCTGGGCAAGGACTTCGTCAAGGTGATGAATGCGGCAGGCTTTGGCGTGCAGTTGCTGGATCGGGAAAAATGTTGCGGGGTGGCGTTGATTTCCAACGGTTTCATCAACCAGGCGCGCAAACAGGGACAGGTGAATATTGAATCAATCCGTAAAAAGTTGGCGGATAGGGATATGACCGTATTGGGTACCTCCTCGACCTGCATCTTTACCTTGCGGGATGAATACCCGCACCTGCTCAACATTGAAAACGGGGACGTGCGTGACCGTATCGAACTGGCGACCCGCTTTCTCTACCGTCTGCTGTCCGATGGAAAAGTGAATTTCCGTTTCCGGCGGGACAAAAAACTGAAAGTGGCATACCACACCCCTTGCCACATGGAAAAATTGGGGTGGTCCTACTACTCTGTGGAATTGTTGAAAATGATACCCGGAGTCGAAGTGCAGATGTTGGATTCCCAGTGTTGCGGCATTGCGGGCACGTATGGTTTCAAAAAGGAAAACTACGAAGTGTCGCAGCGTATCGGGGAAGGATTGTTTAGGCAAATCGAGGAATCCGGCGCGGATTACGTGGTGACCGACTGTGAAACCTGCAAGTGGCAGATCGAGATGTCTACTTCCAGACGGTGCGAACATCCGATATCCATTCTGGCACAAATGTTGGAATCGTGAAACTCATAACGAAAATCGAAATATTGTGAACTTAAACTTTAGATTATGTGGAGTTTTTTAAAACCGCCGGCTTATAAAGCCGATTTGCCTCAACAGGAGGTCGATGCTTCATACAAACGTCTGCGTTGGCAGGTGTTTGTGGGTATTTTTATTGGGTATGCCGGTTTTTACATTGTGCGTAAAAACTTTTCTATGGCGATACCGGAACTGGCACAGTTCGGATTCGAGAAGGGCGAATTGAGTATTGTGCTCTCCATGAATGCAGTGGCGTATGCCCTGTCGAAATTTTTGATGGGAAGCGTTTCCGACCGCAGCAACGCCCGGGTGTTCCTTCCGTTGGGCTTGTTCCTCACGGCGGTGTCGATGATGTTCATGGTTGTGCCGGTCGTGGCGTTCGGACCTGAAAACAAGTTTTGGGCGATTGTCCTGATGACGGTGTTGAACTTCCTGGTAGGGTGGTTCAACGGAATGGGATGGCCTCCGTGCGGGCGTGTGATGACGCATTGGTTCTCGCAGAACGAACGGGGTACCATGATGTCCATTTGGAACTGTGCCCATAATGTGGGCGGTGCATTGGTCGGTCCGATGGCGGTTTACGGCGCCATGTGGTTCGGATCTTGGTTCTACGGTGCGGATACGACCCGCTACTTCCTGATCGGTACCTATGTATTCCCGGCAGCGGTGGCGATGCTGGTGGCTTTGATTGCCTTCGTACTGATTCGCGACACGCCGCAATCCTGCGGTTTGCCTTCCATCGAGAAATACCGCAACGACTATCCCAAGAACTACAGCGCGAAATCCGAGGAAGTACTCTCCACGAAAGAGATATTTTTCAAATACGTCTTCAACAACAAAATGTTGTGGTTTATTGCCATCGCCAACGCATTCGTGTACATGGTGCGTTACGGTTGCCTCGATTGGGCGCCTACTTTCTTGAAAGAGGCGCAGGGCTATGACATCAAACAGGCAGGTTGGGCTTATTTTGCATACGAGTTTGCGGCCATTCCTGGAACTCTGGTGTGCGGTTGGTTGAGCGACAAGGTATTTAAGGGCGGACGTGCCTTGACCACCATCATCTTCATGGCGATTGTGGCAGTGTTTATCCTGCTCTACTGGCAGTTCTCCGACAACTATATGCTTGTAACCCTTTCGTTGATAGCCATCGGTTTCTTCATTTACGGACCGGTGATGCTGATTGGCGTACAGGCATTGGATTTGGCGCCGAAAAACGCGGCGGGGACTGCAGCAGGACTCACCGGATTCTTCGGTTACTTTTTCGGTACGGCGATTTTGGCAAACATCGTAATGGGATACGTGGCAGAGATGGCAGGCTGGGACTGGACGTTTATCCTCCTGCTCATTGCTTGCGGGTTGTCCATTTTCTTTACCTCGTTCACCTACAAGGAAGAAAAGCACTTATTGCAACAAAAAAAGAATTGATAGAATAAGTTTTAATCCAAAATTCTAATTATGATTAACAAATTGTTTTATGTATCAATGACTTGCGGGCTTATGTTGTCCGTAACGTCTTGTGAGAATCAAAAGTTCAACGATACTTTCGTGGACGTTGATCGAGTACATGTGGACACCTTGTCTGCAGAATTACAAAAAGTGAGGGATTATGTTCCTGATTTGGCTGTGGTGGCTCACCGTGGTACCACTTATTGGGCTCCTGAAGAGACGGAAGCGGCTTACCGTTGGGCGCGTGAAATGGGCGCGGATTATTTGGAAGCTGACTTGCAGGTATCAAAGGATGGTGTGATTTTGGCATTGCACGATACTGACCTGAAACGTACCACCGACATCGAGGATGTTTTCGGAGAAAGATTTCCGGAAAAACAGCGCCGCGAATATTACAAATTGCTGGGATACGACGATAAAAAAATCGAAACATTAATTGCAAGGGACAAAGAATGTTTCGTGCCGAACTATCCTTCGTCTTATACTTACTATGAGTTATTGATGTTGGATGCAGGCAGCTGGTTTGACGAAGATCCGAACAGCATGGAGCAGGCTCGCGAAAAATTCAAGCAAGAGCGCCAGTATATTTCTACTCTGGAGGATTTGATTAAGTATTCCAAAGGCTATCGTTTAGTGCGTTTTAATGACCCGGAATATGCGCAGGAGAGTGAGAAAATAGAATATTGCACTCCTGAAGATGCACAAAAATTGAATCAGCGTTTGGTGGTGAAATTGGAGGAAACCCAAGATTCGATTAATAATCCGGTTAATATTTCCCTGGGTCATTATTATACGATGAAAGATCCTGTGGTTCGTTATACATTTGGGTATAAGAAAGACGAACATTTCGTAGGCCATGTGCCGGGAATCTATATCGAGTTTAAAGAGCCGTGGTTGAATCCTTCCAAATTTGAGGAAATGGTATATAAAGAATTGGCTCGTGTGGAGAACATGAACATTATAGAGCAGAAAGAACCGGAAAACACTCCTTTTTATAAGAATGGTTATGTAAATGTGGGAAATACCAATGGAAAGGTCATTCTTCAGACTTTCTCTTTGCAGAGCTTGCGTCAGGTGTGCGATCAGTTTAAAGGTCAAGTTCCGATGTGTTTCCTGCTTTGGTTGGGGAATGGTCCTACCGATTTGTCTGACGACAGTCCTGTCGGATACGCTTCATTCATTAATCTCGGCGTGCAGTTCAAGGCACATTTCATCGGACCGTGTATCGCTGGAGCACCGAACAATTATCCTGAATTGAACAAACCTTGGCAGCATGCTATGATTCATCGCGCTAAGATGAAGAATCACCCGTATTCCTTTGATTCTTACGACCAGATGGGGAAATATTTTGGTCTTTACAATTGGGGTATCGAATTTAATGATCAGGAAAATATCACCCGTTACAAAGCTCCCTATGTAGACGCTTACTTTACGAACCACACCGACATGAGTCTGCAATTTATGAAAGATCATGTGGATGAATTGAATATCAGCGATGAATTGAAAGCAACTATTAAAGACAAAGTTGCGGTGCCGGATGCTCGTGAGATGTTGGATGAACTGGGATATTAAAATGCGGTTGAATCATTTTAAATTGTATTATACTCTATGAAACATATATTATTATCTGCAACGTTGGTGGCATCTATGTTTGCTGCAACCACTGCAAATGCACAGGAGGACGTGAATCCTTTGTTGAAATACATTAATAAGGACAATGGCTTGGAAGCAAGTGTCGGTGGACGTATGTTTGCAGACGTGGCTTACTATCATTCGGAATGGACGCCGATGAAATCGGGAGCTGCTTTGACAGATGCCCGTTTACACGGTGCTTTCAAATACGGAAAACTTTACCTGTATGCCGATTTCGGTTTCGGTAACGGCAAATTCAGCCAGAAGAACCTTTTTCTGCGCTACAATTTCAAAGAGAGTGAAAAAGGCATTCATAGCGTGAAGGCGGGCTACTATAATGAACCCTCTTCTATGGCAATGATGACCAGTTCCTACAATTATCACTTCATTACACGTCCTTCCATGGCGCAAGCATTGGAACCGGGACGTGCATTGGGAGCGACTTATAAATTTTACAGCCGTTGTTTCTTTGCTGACCAAGGAATTTTTGCCCAAATGAAATACAATGAGCAGAAAGACGGTTATCAAGGGTTGAGTTTGAGCGGTCGTTGGTTGTGGAAGCCGCTGAATGACCAGCACACCACCTTCCAGTTCGGTACCGGTGTACGCTACGAGCGTATCAATGGTGGTGAAGTTATCCAGGACGGTGTTTTGAAAACCAACATGCACATTGCTGCCAATATGCAGACCTATGTGGATGCAACCACCAAATTTTTGAGTTGCGATTTGCCTTGGGCAAAGAACGCTTTCACGATTAATCCAGAATTCTTGTTGAAGACGGACCGTTTCTTCGCACGCGGACAGTACTCTTGGAAGCGGATATGGAAAGACCGTCCCGACCAAATTCTTTTCGAAAGCCAGTTGGGAGGACAAATGAGCTGGATCAATCTCGAAGGATGGCGTGGTGGTAACAAACTGCGTGAAACAACCTTGAGCGGTGCTTACGTGGAATTGGGTTACCTGCTCTGCGGTAAGGCATATACTTACGATGACGAATACGGTTTGTTGAAAGGTATGGGTGACAAGAATTCGCTGGAAATCGTAGCCCGCTATTCTTACACTGACTTGACGGACATCACTAAAGGGGATATTTTCTTGGTGGGGAACAAAAAATTTTATCCTAATGGATTAATTGCAGATTATCCTTATTCTTCCAGTATTGACGGAGGTACGATGCACGCTGTGACCTTGGGATTGAATTATTCGTTCAACCAATACATTAAGTTGATGGCTGAATATCAGTATGCTAACTTGAGTAATGTGTACTATCCAGTGGATCAGAACTTCCATCAGTTGCAATTGCGTGTGGCATTCGCATTCTAAGCAACACATTAACCGTAATAACAGAAAAACGGGGCTCGTTGAATCGGGTCCCGTTTTTTTTGTGTGTATGAAAGGGTGTCCTGGAGGTTTTGAGGTATTAAGCCGAAGTGTATCCGGGGGTAAGGTAGGGGTAAGGCAGGGAGGAACTGGGGATATACCCTCTTCCATCCTTACTCCAAGTCTACTGGAGAGTAGGGTTCGTATAGGATTCGCATAGAGATGGTCCCCAGTTCCTCCCTGCCTTACCCCTACCTTACCCCTACCTTCTCCATAGATATGTCGGGAAAAAAACACCCTCCAGTTCCAATAATTTCTGTTTGGTGTCGAGTCCTCCTCCGTAGCCTGTCAGGGAATGATCACTGCCGATGACGCGGTGGCAGGGAGCGAAAATGGATATGGAGTTTGCCCCATTGGCGTTGGCTACGGCACGCACTGCCTTAGGCATGTCGATGCGTCGTGCCATCTCTCCGTAAGAGACTGTTGTCCCGAAAGGGATGTGGAGCAGTTCGTTCCACACTTTTTGTTGAAAATCTGTACCTGTAAACAGGAGTGGGATGTCGAACGTTCGGCGTTTACCTGTAAAATACTCGTCAAGCTGCCGGGCGGCTCTTGCAGTAAGTTCCGAGACGCCCTCCTTAAAGTCGGCGCGCAATATCCGTTTTAACCGTTCGTTCACCCGTTCGCGGTGTTTCTCCACCTGCCAGTCGCACAGGCAGAGTTTGTCGTTGAACGAGCCGAGCAGCAGTCTGCCGCACGGGGAGGTGTAAGGTTGTACGGTGATGGTGTTGCGTGTTTTCATCCTTGTTGGTTTGATGCAAAGGTAGGATAATATTTTTCTGTCGGGATGTGTTTTCGTGACTTTCTGCCGTTCCATTTGTTGTTTTCGGAGATTTTTATGTATGTTTGCCACTGAAAATCAACCTTTAAAAGTAGTGGACACAAGAGATTTGTTGGATAAATACCGGTATGCCAAAGTCATCGGTCGACTGACTGCGAAATTGACGGGGGCGGGGGAGTGGAAATTCCGGTTGGTGCATAATGCGGGGTCGGTGACTCCGTTGCTGATTGGGGCGATGAGGCAGAGCCGTCCGGGGGTGCGGGTGGTGGTGCTGGATGACCGAGAGGAGGCGGCTTATTTTTACAATGATCTGATGACTTTTACGGAGGCGAAGCGGGTGGCGTTCCTGCCGTCGTCCTACCGACGGATGGTGAAGGAGGAGGCGAAGGATAACGATTCGGTGTTGGTGAGGACGGAGGTGTTGAACCTGCTCGGACAGGGGATGGTGGATACGCTGGTGACCTATCCGGAGGCGTTGGCGGAGCGGGTGGTGGATAGGAAGGTGCTGGGGGATATGTCGATGGTGGTGAAGCGGGGTGACCGTTTGTCGATGTCGTTCGTGGAGGGGTTGCTGGCGGAGTACGGGTTCGAGCGGAGCGATTTCGTGTATGAGCCGGGGCAGTATGCCATTCGGGGGAGTCTGGTGGATGTGTATTCTTATGCGGAGGAGTTGCCGGCGCGTATCGATTTTTTCGGGGATGAGGTGGATTCCATCCGTTTTTTCGATGTGGAGACGCAGTTGTCCGACAAGCAGGCGGAACAGGTGGCCATTGTGCCGGACTTGAGCGGGCATGCCGTAGAGGGGAGGCGGACGGAGTTGTATGCTTATTTTGCGGAGAAACCGGTGTGGTGGGTGAAGAACGGATTGTACCTGCATGACCGGGTGCAGGCGCTGGAGCAGGAGGCGGAGGAGGGCTTGCTGACATCGGCGGCGGAGTTGATGGAATACCTCGACGGATGCCGGGTGGTGGAGTGGGGACCGGATGTGTATTTCCGGGGAGAGACGGTGGATGTGGAGTGTGAGGCACAAATGCCGACGAACAAGCATTTCGATTTGCTGGCGGAGACTTTGCAGTCGCGCCGGGCGAACGGGTACGACCTGTATATCTGTTCGAACAATGAGATGCAGATTCAGCGTATCCGGGATATTTTCAAAGACAAGGGGTATGAGGTCGAGTTTACGTGGGTCAAAGGAGTGCTGCACGAGGGGTTTTCGGATGCGGCGGAGAAGTTGCTGGTGTATACTGAGCACCAGATTTTCGACCGTTACCATAAATATAAGTTACAGACCACGCGTTTGCGACAAGGGCGGGAGTCCATTACGCTGGGCGAGTTGCAGAACCTGCACCCGGGGGATTATGTGGTGCATATCGACCACGGCATCGGGCGTTTCGGCGGGTTGGTGAAAATCGAGAACAATGGGCGGGAGCAGGAGGCGATACGGCTGGTGTACAAGAACCAGTCGGAGTTGTATGTGGGGCTGCATTCCCTGCATAAGATATCGAAATATAAGGGAAAAGACGGGGTGCCGCCGACGGTGAACAAGTTGGGCGGGGAGGCATGGGCGAAGCTGAAGCAGCGCACGAAGTCTCGGGTGAAGGATATCGCGCGGGAGTTGATTGTGCTGTATGCCCGGCGAAAGTCGGAGCCGGCGTTTGCTTTCTCGAAAGACAGTTATTTGCAGGAGGAGATGGAGGTTTCGTTCATGTATGACGAGACGCCGGACCAGATGAAGGCTATCGAGGCGGTGAAAGCGGACATGGAGCAGCCGCAGGTGATGGACCGACTGGTGTGTGGAGATGTGGGATTCGGGAAGACGGAGGTGGCGATACGGGCGGCGTTCAAGGCGGTAGCGGACAGTAAGCAAGTGGCGGTGCTGGTGCCGACGACGGTGCTGGCATATCAGCATTATATGACTTTCAAGAAGCGCCTGGAGGGATTGCCTTGCCGGGTGGAGTATGTGAGCCGGATGAAAAAGAGCGGGGAGGTCAGGCAGGTGTTGAATGACTTGAAGGAGGGAAAGGTGGATATCATCATCGGCACGCATCGCCTGACGAGCAAGGATGTGGTGTTCAAAGATCTGGGTCTGCTGATTATCGACGAGGAACAGAAATTCGGAGTAGGGGTGAAGGAGAAACTGAAGCAGATGAAGCTGAATGTGGACACGCTAACGCTTACTGCTACGCCGATTCCGCGGACGTTGCAGTTTTCTCTGATGGGAGCACGGGATATGTCGATTATCCGCACGCCGCCGCCTAACCGTTATCCCATCGTGACGGAACTGCACCGGTTCGACGAAGAGTTGATTAAGGAGGTGCTGACGTATGAGATGTCACGGGGCGGACAGGCGTTTTTCATCCATAACCGAGTGGATACCATCCGGGATATCGAGGGTATGCTGCATCGGGTGGTGCCGCAGGTGAAGACGTGCGTGGCGCACGGACAGATGTCGGGAGAGGATTTGGAGCGGGTGATGCACCAGTTCGTGCGGGGGGATTATGACGTGTTGGTGGCAACGACGATTATCGAGTCGGGACTGGATATCCCGAATGTGAATACGATGATTATCAACCAGGCGCAGAATTATGGCTTGAGCGATTTGCACCAGTTGCGGGGACGCGTGGGGCGTTCGAACAAGAAAGCGTTCTGCTATTTGTTGACCCCTCCGCTGGATGCGGTGAATCCCGAGGCGCGGCGGCGGTTGAAGGCGATTGAGGATTTCAGCGGCTTAGGGAGCGGGTTCAATATTGCCATGCAGGATTTGGATATCCGCGGTGCGGGGAATATCCTGGGGGCGGAGCAGTCGGGATTCATCGCGGAAATCGGATATGAGACCTACCAGCGGATCTTGAACGAGGCGTTGCTGGAGTTGCGGGAGGAGGAGTTTCCGGAATTGGTGCGGGGGCAAGCGGAGGAGCGGGATTATGTGGCGGACTGCGTCATCGAGTCCGATTTCGAGGCATTGATACCGGAGAGTTATGTGGAGAATGTGAGCGAGCGTATCCGTCTGTACCGGGAACTGGACAATATTCCGGACGAGGTGGGACTGGAGAAGTTTGCTCGGGAGATGACGGACCGTTTCGGGGAGTTGCCCGAGGCGGTGAAGGATTTGACGGATATCGTGCGGGTGAGGCGGTGGTGCATGGAGATGGGCGTGGAGCGGCTGCTGGCGAAGAACGGGCGGATGTCGATGTATTTCGTGAGCGACCAAGCATCGCCGTTTTACCGTTCGGAACTCTTCTCAAGGGTGTTGAAATTCGTGCAGAGGCAGACAGTGCCTTGCCGGTTCAGCGAGAAAAACAACAAGTTGTCCTTGGTTTTCGGAGAGGTGCCCCGGGTGGAGGATTTGGTGCGCATCGTGAAGAGAATGCGGGATGATTTGAAAACGGATGAATGAAAGAACGAATTATGAATTTGGTGGTCGATGTCGGGAATACCCGTATCAAGTATGCTTTTTTCAAGGGCAATCGGCTGGTGGAGATGAAATGCGGGGTGGAGGAGTTAGTGCGGGATATGATGCAATATAAGGAGCGGGGGGAGCATATTCGCCTGTTGTTGTCGGGAAGCGGTTCAATCAGCGAGTCGATGCGGGACGGGCTGACAGGGTTGGCGGATGAGAGCGTGGAGGCTTCTTCCGGCATGCCCTTGCCGTTGCCTGTCGGATATGCCACGCCGGAGACGCTGGGCATTGACCGCGTGGCGGTTTGTCTGGGGGCGTTGCAGCTTTTTCCGGGGCGTCCGTTGTTGGTGGTGGATTCCGGCACGTGCGTGACGTTTAATTACGTGAATGCGGAGGGGGTGTTTATCGGGGGGAACATCTCGCCGGGCATTGGGATGCGTTTCCGTGGGTTGCATGATTTCACTGCCCGCCTGCCTTTGGTGGAGCCGGACATGACTTACGGTGGCGTCGGGCGCACGACGCGGGAAGCCATTTTGAACGGAGTGCTGGACGGGATGCTTTTCGAAATCGAGGGGTATGTGAACCGCTTCCGGTCAGCCGAGAAACGGGGTGTGGTGGCGGTGACCGGAGGGGGTTGTGCTTTCCTGGAAGGGAAACTGCCGGAGAAGGTGCGTTTTTGCCCGACTTTGGGCGTTTTCGGGTTGAATGAAATTTTAGAGTTTGCAAAAAAATCATAAGCTGCCATTAAAAACGTTTGCGGTGTTGTTTGTTTTGAAAAAATAATGCTATTTTTGCCAAGCGTGAATGTGATGTTTCAGATTAAATAAAATAAAAGGAGAAAGATATGAAAAGAGTGCTTGCTTTTGCATGCGGTTTTTGTTTGGCGGGCAGTGTGGCAAATGCCCAGACGGTGGAATCCAAGTACGGCGTGGATAGTGTGAAGACCATTGAGAACGCTTCGATTTATTCGGAGTTTTTGAAGCAGAAGAATTACGATGAGGCTTTGCCGGCATGGAGTTATGTGTTCCATAACGCGCCTGCGTTTCAGGTGAACACTTATATGAAAGGTGAAGACCTATTTTCCGGATTGTACAAGCAGACGAAGAATGCCGCTTACCTCGATTCGTTGAAGATGGTGTACGACCAGTGGATCAAGTACAGTTATATCAACCCGCGTTTCGGGGAAGGGTATATTCTGGGCAAGAAAGGGGCGACGCTGATTCAGTTGGGCGTGTCGGACGAGCAGGCGATGAAAGAGGCTTACGGCTATCTGACCAAGTCTTTCGAGATGGAAGGCGCCAAAAGCCATCCGTTAGTGGTGCAAATCATGTTTTACACAGCGGGGGATCTGATGCGAAAAGAGATATTAAACCGGGAGGATTATGTGAATGAGTATATGAAGGTGTCCCGGTATGTGGACCACGCGTTGAAAAATGCGAAAAAACCGGAGCCTTACCAGGAAATGAAGGGAAGAATCGACGGTATGTTCTTCAGTTCGGGAGCTGCCGATTGCGGGACGCTGGACCGTTTGCTGACGGCGAAGTACAACAGTGCGCCGGAAGATGTGGAAAACGTCAAGTCCATCGTTTCCCTGTTGCGCCGGAACGAGTGCGAGGAGTTGGAACTGTATACGACGGTGACCGAACAGTTGTACAAGATGGATCCCTCCGGCGAGGCGGCTTATTCGCTGGCGACCATGTTCATGAAACGTCAGGATTGGGAAAAAGCGGACACTTACCTGCAGGAAGCCATCGCCAAGGCGGCGGACAATATATGCAAAGGTGATTACTGTATGCGTCAGGCGCAGTTGAAACTGGCTAAAAAGCAATATGCTGAAGCCAAGCGTGCCGCCCTTTCCGCCATCCAGTGCAATCCGAAAAACGGCGTTGCCTATATTTTAATCGGGAAAGCGTATGCGGCTTATTCCAGCAATTACGGGGAGGATGCTTTCGACCATGCCTCCGTGTTCTGGGCTGCCGTGGATAAATTCAATAAGGCGAAACAGGTGGAGCCTGCCTTAGCTGCCGAAGTGAACAGTTTGATCAATTCCTATACCCCGCATTTCCCGAGCAAGGATGAGGCGTTTTTCAGAAGCGTTACCGAGGGGACTACCGTGAAAATCGGGGATTGGATCAATGAGACCACAACTGCCCGTTTTACAAAATAAGACATTGAATGACAGGAAGCAGGAGTAAATGTTATTACCGAAGCATTATTGCCTTGACTGGGGCAATAATGCTTTTCTCTTGTAAGAATGACATGCAGGAGGTGAACCGTGTTGCCAGCGATGAGGTGTTGCCGGAGATGACGGGGGAGCAGTTGGAGATGATTTATTCGGATTCCGCCCGTATCAAATACAAGGTGATTACGCCGGAGTACGTGAAGGTGTCGGAGGGGAAAACACCTTACGAGGAGTTTCCGAAAGGGCTTTATGCCGTTTCCTACGATACGGAGGGCAAGATGGCGGGCTCCATCCGGTGCCGGTATGCCAAAAAGAAGGAGGACGAGGAATTGTGGGAGGCGTGTAATGAGGTGGTGGTGACGAATGCCGATGGGAAGAAGTTGGAAACTGAGTTGCTATATTGGGATACGAAAAAGAAATTGATTTATTCCGACCGCTATGCCAAACTGACGGCGGGTGAACAGGTCATTGAGGGAAATAAAGGATTTAAGTCCGACCAGGACATGAATAATCCGGTGTTTTATGGGATTACCGGAAAAGTTGAAGTAGAGAAGAAAAATCCGTGATGAGTACGACCTTGATTATCATATTGGTTTGCTTGTTATTATCCGCCTTTTTTTCAGGGATGGAGATAGCGTTTCTGACCTCAAACAAGTTGCGCATAGAAATCGATAAGACGGGCAAGGGCATTTCGCAGACGTTGATCGATTTGTTCGTTTCCAATTCGGGCATGTATATTACCACCATCCTGGTGGGGAACAATGTCGTGATGGTGATTTACGGTATCTTCATGTCGGAACTGTTGTTCGCACAACTCTCTTTCCTGCATTTGTCCGTCGGGGTGGAGTTGTTTGTGGAGACTGTCATTTCCACGTTGATTATCCTGGTGTTTGCGGAATTTTTGCCGAAAACGGTATTCCGGTTGCGTTCCAATCTGTTCTTAAAGATATTTGCGATACCGGTGTTCCTGTTCTACCTGTTGTTTTTTCCGCTGTCTTCTTTTTCGGTGTGGCTGGGCGGCGTTCTGTTACGGCTGTTTACGGGCAGAAAACTGCAGAATAAAGAGCCGAACCGTGCTTTCGGGAAGGTGGATTTGAACAACCTGATCGAGGAGGAGGAGACTTCCCGGCAGGAGGAGGAGGTGCACGAAATCAAATTGTTCCGGAACGCGCTGGACTTTTCAGAGGTGAAATTGCGGGAATGTATCGTGCCTCGTCCTGATGTGGTGGCTTTGTCTATCGACAACAGCATCGAGGAATTGTCCCAGCTCTTTATCCGGACGGGTTTGTCACGCATCCTAATTTATAAGGAGAGTATAGACGATATTATCGGGTATGTCCATATATCTTCGTTATTCCATGAGCCGGAAACCATCGAAAAGGTATTGAGCAAGGTGCTGGTGGTGCCGGAAACCATGCCTGCCCAGCGTTTGCTGAATCTTTTTTTCAAAGACCAGAAGAGCATTGCCGTCGTGGTGGACGAATTCGGGGTGACCGCCGGTATCGTGACCATTGAAGACATCATGGAGGAGATTTTCGGGGAAATCGAAGATGAGCATGACCATCAGAACCTGAAAGAAGAGATGTTGTCCGAGAATGAATATGTGTTTTCCGGGCGTCTGGAGGTCGATTACCTAAATGAGAAATACCACTTGGCTCTGGAAGAACGGGAAGAATATGAGACGCTGGCGGGTTTGATCCTTTATTTCAATCAAAGCATACCCCAGGAAGGGGAGCGGATAGAGGTCGGAAACATTATTTTTACAATTTTAAGGGTGAGAAATGCAAGAATTGAAGAGATTCAAGTGTCTGTCTGATTTTTTTGTGTAATTTTGTGGCGAATTTGTGGAAAAATAAAGCCATGCGTGCGTGTGTTGATGAAGAAAGGAGTATTATGTGTTTTACTATTGATATGTTGCTTAATGTTGAAGGCTCAACAAGACCCTCATTTTACTCAACATATGCATAACCACATGACTGTAAATCCTGCTTTCGCAGGGCAACAAAACCGCTGGATTATTTCCGGTATTTACAGGAATCAATGGTTAGGTATGCCGGATGCTCCCGAAACATACGCGCTGAATGTGGACGGACCGTTAAAAATAGGAGGAGTAGGATTGAATTTGATGAATGACAAATTGGGGGTTCAGAACATGTTGCACTTGATGTTGAATTATTCATATAAGGTGCCGCTCCGCTTTGGAATGTTCGGAATAGGGGTGAGGGCCGGTGTCGTGAATGCGAAGATCGGTTCGAATTATTTTATTCCGGGCGATGACAACCATGCGGATGTGAAAGACGATCCTGCCATCAATCAACAGGATGTTTCGAAAATGCTGTTCGATATGGGGGCGGGGGTGTTTCTGACGGGTAAGACCTATTATGCGGGGATGGCTTTGTCGCATTTGACCAAGCCGAAGTTTACGCTGGGGGAGACCGGAAGGTTTTTTCTGGCGCCTTCCCTGTCCTTGACGGCAGGGTATACGTTTCAGGTGGGGGCGTCGTGGGCTCTCCAGCCTTCCGCCTACTTGATGACGGATTTTGTGAGTTCGCAATATGTGGTGAACATGAATGCCGTTTTTCGCCAGTCTTATTGGGGCGGGGTATCTTACCGCTATCAGGAGGCAGTGGCGTTCATGGGCGGCTTGGAGTTGAAGAACGGGATTATGGTGGGGTACAGTTATGATTTAAATGTGTCAAAGGTCGGGAAATATGTGGGCGGATCCCATGAGGTGACCCTTTCCTATAGTTTCGGGATGACCTGGGGAAAACGGCAGAAAGTATATAAGAGTGTAAGGTTTTTGTAAATAATAGAGATGTTATGTATATAAAGTATTTTGCAGCAATCTTTATCGCTTCGGTGTTGTATTCGTGTACGCCTTATAAGGGTGGCGGCGAATTGATCGGAACCAGAAAATCGAAGAAATGGTTTGAGCCGCAACCGTACGGGATGGTTATGATTCCGACGGGAAGCCTGAATATCGGTAACAACGACGAAGATATCACCTGGGCGATGTCTTCGGCAGCGAAGACCATCTCCATTCCCGCTTTCTGGATGGATGAAACGGAGATTACCAATGATGAGTATCGGCAGTTTGTGGCATGGGTTATCGACTCCATCCAAAGACAACGTTTGGTGGATGAAGGGTACGAGGAGTTTTTGATGCGGGATCGGAAAGGGGAAGTGATGGATCCTCCTCGTTTGAATTACGACGTGCGTATCGATATGAGGCAGGAGGAATACAAGGAAGCGTTGGCAGGCATGATGTATCAGGGTGATGACCGCATCGGGGATAATGAATTGGATGTGAGAAAACTGGAATATTCCTATTCGTGGTATGACTTCGCCCAGGCTGCCCAGAACGACCGTTTCTTCGATCGGGAGTCGGGTACTTACAAAGGCGGTTTCGTGATTAATGCAGATGGGGAAAAAGAGCCTATCAAGGGACGTGCCTCTTTTATTCTGCGAAAGAAAGTAAAGGTCTATCCGGACACTCTTTGCTGGTTGAAGGACTTGACTTATGCCTATAACGAGCCTTTTGTGCGGGAATATTTCAGCCACATGGGTTATGACAATTATCCTGTCGTCGGAGTCAATTGGCATCAGGCACGGGCTTTTTGCCACTGGAGAACGCATCTGTTCAACAATTATTCCTCGACGCGCGTGCAGGAGTGGCGTCTGCCGAATGAAATGGAGTGGGAGTATGCGGCAAGAGGCGGTTTGAACGGAGCGAAATATCCCTGGGGCGGTCCTTATACCCGCAACCGGAAAGGATGTTTCCTTGCCAACTTCAAACCTTTGCGCGGTAATTACGTGAGTGACGGCGGTTTTACGACGGTACCTGTCGGGACGTATGAGCCGAACGGTTTCGGGTTGTATGACATGGCGGGCAATGTGGCGGAGTGGACGGCGGATGCTTACGACGAGTCCTCTTACCAGATTACGAATGATTTGAGCCCCTATTACCAGGTGACTGCCAAGAAAAGCGACAATAAGATTTTCAAGCGCAAGGTGATTCGCGGCGGGTCGTGGAAAGATATCGCCTATTATTTGCAATGCGGGGTGCGCACATTCGAATATGAAGATTCCACCCGGTGTTTTATCGGTTTCCGTACAGTAAGAACAAGAATTGAATTTTAAAAGATAAGATTATGAAACTTTTTCAATCGAAAGCATACAAAGTTATTATCGGTTTTGTTTATGGATGGGGTGCAACAGCAGTAATTATTGGTGCGTTATTTAAGATCATGCACTTCCCCGGAGCGGGTATCGTGCTGACTGTCGGTATGTTGGTGGAGGCATTTATCTTTTTTATGTCCGCTTTCGAACCCGCATTGGAACATTATGATTGGTCACGGGTATTCCCCGTACTGGGCAAGAGTGAGGCGGAGTGGGAAAAGGAGGGACGCCAGGCTTCGCCCATGCCTTTGGGTGTCATGCCGAGCGCAGTTCCGCAGCAGGCGGATCCTGTTGCTTTCAGCGGCGATATGGGCGGTCTGGGTGCCGAGGACTTTAGCAAATTGAAAGCCGGTATCACCAAGATTACCGAGTCTGCCGACCGTTTTGCGGAAATCATTAACCAAACCCCGGATATGGCACAGAAAATGTCCAAGGTTTCCGATTCTTTCGATGAGCTGGGATTGCGCACGCAGGAGATTTCCGAGCAGATGTCGAATGTCAATAAGAATGTAGGCGCACTGAATGCTTTGTATGAGTTGCAAATCCAAGGTACGAAAGACTATTTGGAATCGTTCCGCGGTGTGCAGGGCGATATGGGAGAAATGCTGGAGAACGTCTCTTTGAGTCTGGACAGCACCAAACTGTTCAAACAGGAGGCACAGCAATTGGTGAATAATGTCCATTCTCTGAATGCGGTGTACGGCAATATGTTGAGTGTGGTGAATAATAATTAAAAGGAGGATCTTCATGGGAGCAAAAAATTGTCCTGAAACCCCGAGGCAAACCATGATCGGGATGATGTATTTGGTGCTGACAGCCATGTTGGCATTGAATGTGTCTGCCGATGTCTTGAATGCTTTTACCAAAGTGCAGTATGGATTGACTTCCACTATTGGCAATTTTCAAAAGAAAAATGCCGAGGTGTATAATGAAATCGAAATGGCGTATAATCTGAATCACAAGAAGTGGGCGCCTATCAAAAAGAAAGCCGATGCCTTGCGGGAGTCTGCCAAGCAGATTGTCGATTATGTGGAAGCGTTGAAGTACAGAATTGTGGTCTTGGCTGACGGGGAAGAGGAAGCCGATGTAATGAATATCAAATCGAAAGACAATTTGGATATCGGCGGGCAGGTGATGATCCTGGAGGGAAAAGGAAAGGAACTCCGGCAGATGATTGCCGACTATCGGGAATTGCTGTTGAGTTATATTTCTAAGAACGATACGGTGTTGAGCAAAGCGGTCAGTATTTGTCTTTCGACGGATGATCCCAAAACGGGCGATGTGAATTTCAAGTCTTGGGAAGCCTCCAAATTCGAAGGTGTTCCTTTGGTCGGCGTTGTGACTTTATTGACCATGATTCAGACAGACGTGTTGAGAATGGAGTCCGATGTTGTGCGCTATTTGTATAATTCGGCGGATTCTGAATCTTTTAAATTCAATAAACTGGAGGCATTGGTAATTCCCGAGTCCCGATATGTGTTGAAAGGAGAGACTTTCAAAGCTCGTGTCATGTTGGCTGCCGTCGATTCCACCCAGAAACCCGAAGTGATAGCGAACGGTCGCAAGGTGGCTTATAGCGGCGATGTCGCTACCTATTCCCAGCCGGCGACGACAGTCGGGGTTCATACCTTGAAAGGGGTTATCAATTATGTGTCTCCTTCCGGTGTTTTATTGCCGAGAGAATTTAAGATGGATTACGAGGTGGCTGCTCCGACGGTCGTTATCTCACCGACCAAGATGAATGTGTTTTATGTCGGGGTGGACAATCCGGTATCTTTGGCTGTTCCGGGTATCTCGCCGAATTTGATTCAGACTGCAATTTCCAATGGTACGATACAGAAACGGAGTAACGGGGAATATGTCGTTCGTCCTGCCGTGGCTGGGAAACCTTGTACCATTACCGTTTTTGCCAATATGCAGGGAGGGAAACGCGAATTGCAGAAACAGGTGTTCCGGGTGAAAAATGTGCCGGATCCCGTGGCTAAAGTAAACGGCTTGCGTGGCGGAAAAATTCGCAAAGGTATGTTGGTTGCCGCCGGACAGGTCGATGTGGAATTGGAGAATTTCGATTTCGATATGAAATTTGCCGTGGAGAGTTTCAGTGTTTATACGGTTATCGACGGTTTTGTGCAGGAAGAAAACGACTCCAGAAAAGCAAAATTCGGCGATGCCCAGTTGCGTCTGATCAATAAACTGAAACGTAACCAGGTATTGGTAATCGAGAATATCATCGTGAAGGGACCGGACGGTTCAACGCGTAAACTACCGTCTCTTTCGTTTAGAATAGATTAATAGCGAGCATTATGAATAAGTGGATTATTTTATTTTCGACGTTTTTGGTGGTCAGTGTTTCTGCCGCCTATGCGCAAACTTCGAAAGCTTTTTTTGAAAGCGTGGTAAAAAACGAAGATATTCAGGATAAAGCGCCTATTCCGTTGCCTTATGTGGAACCTTCCGATGTTATCTGGTGCAAGACCGTATGGAGGGAACTGGTGTTGAGGGAGAAGATGAATTTGCCGTTGTATTACCCGACGGTACCGATGGATGGCCGTATGTCTTTGGTGGACGTCCTGATGAACGGCATTGACAAGTCGTTCAAGACGGCTTACGAGGATGATGAATTGACAACTCCTTTGACGTATGCCGAGATTAAGGAAAAATTCGGAGCGACTTCGGATACTTTGTGGAAACGGAACAATGAAACCGGAGAGATGGAGGCGGTGCCTGTAGAGAACGAGATGCACACGGATGAGGTGAAGCGTTTCCAAATCAAGGAATTGTGGTATTTCAACAAAAGAACTTCCCGGTTGGAGGTACGGATTATCTCCTTGTGCCCGATTCGTGAATATACCAAGGATGACGTGGAGGGTGTTTTGAAACGGGAACTGTTTTGGGTGGATTACGGCGAATTCAGGGATATCCTTGCCAAGCAGCAGGTTTATAATTTCCAGAATGATGCTTTGCGCATGAGTTTGGATGATGTTTTCCTGAAACGATTTTTCAGTTCGCGTATCATGCGGGAAACGAACCCTTACGACAACCGTTCCATTCAGAGTTATACGACCGGCATCGACGCCGTCTTGGAATCGGATCGGATAAAAAACGAGATATTCAACTACGAACAGGATTTGTGGGAGTATTGATGATATAAAAAAGCCCGTCGTCAGACGGGCTTTTTTATGGTTTGTGCTTATGGTTTGCGGAAGGATTTCTCAAAGTGTTTGATTTTATTTTCGTCCTTTCGGTGGCAAACCATCAGGTAATTGTCTTTTTCAGCAATGATTAAATCATCTACGCCCTGCACGATGACATACTTGTCTTCGGGTACATGGACGATGCAGTTGCGGGATTCGTTCAGGAGGATTTTGTCCGAATGGGTGACATTGCCTTCCCCGTCTTTTTCGCACAACGCGTGGAACGCATGCCAGGTGCCGACATCCGACCATCCGAACTGTCCTTTCAATACATACACGTTTTGCGACTTTTCCATGATGCCGACATCAATGGAAATGTTGTGGCATTGACCGTAAACGTTATGGATGAAGGCGGTTTCATCGGGCGTATTCAGTTTGCAGTCGGTGTTGAAGAGTGCATGCAGGTCGAACATGTGGGTTTTGAACTCCCGGATGATATCCCGGGTTTTCCAGATAAAAATGCCTGTGTTCCATAAAAACTCTTTCGAATCGTAGAATGCTTTTGCCAATTCGGGATTCGGTTTCTCGGTGAATGTCTTGACAGCCGTGATTTTTTGGGAATTGTTCCTGTTTTTCATCTGGATATATCCGTATTCCGTTTCCGCTCGGGTGGGGGTGATGCCAACGGTGAGCAGTCCTCCTTGCTTTTTTACAAATTCCATCCCTTCCTGCAGGTCTTGCAGATAAGCCAGGTCATTGCTGATGAAGTGGTCGGAAGGGATGATGAGCATCAGGGCTTCGGGGTTATTCCCGTTGATTTTGTATGCGGCATAGGCGATACATGTGGCGGTATTTCTGCCGTAGGGTTCTTTTAGAATGTTGTCGGCAGGCAATTCCGGAATCTGTTCCCGAGTACATGCTTCGTATTCTTCCCCTGTCACGATATAAATGCGGTCGGCGGGAAAAATGGCGGCAATCCGCTCATAGGTTTGTCGGATAAAACTTTTTCCGGTGTGCAGAATGTCGGAAAACTGTTTGGGGTTGCGCCGGTTGCTGACGGGCCAAAATCGGTTTCCGATGCCACCTGCCATGATAATGCAATATGAATTTTGATTCACTTGGTCCATGTTGTTAGAATTAGGTTTTTCTGAAAATCTCTTCAAAAGTTATACCAAATATAGTGTTTTTTTTGATAGTAATTTATACTTTTACCCCTGTTTTTACGTAAAGATAAAAACAAATTATTCCAATCAACAGCAGTATGAAGTTTTTAAACAAATTGGGGATATATCTGCTTTTTATCCGTCAGGCATTCGGACGTCCGGAGAAGAGAAGCGTTTATATCCGGGGCTTGGTACAGGAATTTGAAAAACTGGGTTTGAATTCCATTGTGCTGGTATTGATTATTTCGTTTTTTATCGGTGCCGTATTGACCTTGCAGACCGCTTACAACATGCAGAACCCGCTACTGCCCCGTTACCTGATCGGTTACCTGACTCGGGAAACCATGCTGTTGGAATTTTCTTCCACGATTGTCAGTCTGATTCTGGCGGGGAAAATCGGCAGTAATATCGCTTCCGAAATCGGCAGCATGCGCATTACCGAGCAGATAGAGGCTCTGGAGACCATGGGGGTCAATTCTGTTTCCTATTTGGTGGGTCCTAAAATCGTCGCTTCTTTTTTCATCAATCCGATACTTTACATTTTCAGTGTGTTTATCGGGATTCTGGGCGGATTGATTTCCGGAATTATCAGCGGAGTGGTGAATTTCGAGGATTTCATCTACGGCTTGCACTTTGCATTCAACCCTTACTATGTCACCTATTCCATCATCAAGAGTTTGTTCTTTGCCTTTATATTCACTTCGATACCTGCGTTTTACGGCTATTATGTGCAGGGCGGGGCGTTGGAAGTGGGTAAAGCGGGGACTAAAGCTGTGGTGCACAGCAGCATTGCCATATTGACTGCCAACCTTATATTAACTCAAATTATGTTGTGATGATTCGGGTAGAAGCTTTAGAGAAATCTTTTGAAAATAAGAAAGTGTTGTCGGATATCCATGTCTCTTTCGACTCCGGTAAGGTCAATCTGATTATCGGCAAGAGCGGTTCCGGCAAAACCGTATTGTTAAAATCGTTAATCGGCTTGCACTCCATAGACCGGGGACATATCTATTACGGCGACCGGGATCTGGTGGAGATGGGAGAGGAGCAGGTGAAAAACCTGCGGAAAGAAATCGGAGTCGTATTCCAAGGGGGAGCTTTGTTCGATTCCCAGACCGTATTGGAAAATGTGATGTTTCCTTTGAACCTTTTTTCCGACTTGTCGGAAAAAGAGAAGGTGGAACGGGCGGTTTTCTGCCTACATCGGGTAGATTTGCACGATGCCGAGAAACTCTATCCTTCGGAAATCAGTGGCGGTATGAAAAAGCGGGTGGCGATTGCCCGTGCCATTGTATTGGAACCGAAATACCTGTTTTGCGATGAACCCAATTCCGGACTGGATCCGCTGACCTCCATCGTCATCGACAATTTGATCAGCGAGATTACGCATGAATACAATATGACGACTGTTGTGAACACCCACGACATGAATTCCGTTTTCGAAATCGGGGAGAAAATCGTCTTTATCCATGAAGGATGCAAGGAATGGGAAGGCGACAAAGCCCAGATTGCGCATACGGACAATAAATACTTGAACGATTTTATCTTTTCGTCCGAATTGTATAAAAAAATAAAGAATATATTATGATACGGAATATCCGGCATTATGTGCGGTTCAGCCTTTGGTTGCTGCTGGCGTATGCCTGCCAGAAGCCAGCCGTCCCTTTGGACACGGAGCAATTTCGCTCCCTGTTGATCGACCTACACAAAGTGGACGGCACTTTGGCGGTCAATCGGGGCATGCGGGGGAATAACGAACTGAAAAACTACGCTTATTACAACGACCTTTTTCAAAAATACGGAATATCCCGGGAGGATTTCGATACCTGCATGTATTATTATTCGGCTCAGACAAACCTGTTTTCGGAGATGTATGATTTTGTAGTCGATAGCCTGAACAAAGAATTGACTTTGGCAGACAAAGTATTGAAAGATTTAAGAGTCAATGATTCTGTGAATTACTTTCCCCGGATATTTCTGTCGGATTCCCTTTTTTCGGACACCCTGCGGTTGGATAGCGTCGTGACGGTGACCATCGACAGCATCGTGCCGGGGTTGTATAAATTCAGTACCACCTTGCAATTCGATTCCATTTCTTCCAACCGTACACGTTACATCGTTTCTTATTTCGTATCGGAGGATGACCGGGATACCTTGTGGGCGCGTCATATTTCCGTCGGGTTGGACACGATTAGAAGGAGTTACAACTGGTCGCAGTATGCCGATTCGCTTTGTTCGCGCCTGGTCATTCGCTACATGGACGTGTTGCCCCGCCACGAACGTCTGAACCGGTCGCGTAACAGGACGGCAAAGCCGGCGAAAAAAGAGCAGCCGGTGGATTTGAAAGCCTTTCACGGCAGAGCTTGGAACAATCAGCTTTTCCGTCCCTATACGCCGCGTGGAACGGAAAATCGTTTGAAGCAAAGCATCCGACGCAAATGAGACAGGCAGGCAACCGGAAAATAGGAGCGAATTACATTTATTGGCCCGGCAGTCCGCTAATCAAGAACGGTTATTTGGAATGTTTGGAGGGGCAATCATGGCGCGTGGTGGATACGGGAGGAATTTTTCGGGAAATCGCCGGGTTGGAATTTTACGGCGGAATGCTCGTCCCTGCCGGGGTTTGCGGGAAGGTGGCGTGTCTTCGGCCGGAACAACCGTTCCTTTCGCAGTTGGACACTTTATATGCTCAAGGAGTTTCCGTCGCGGAGGTTGCCATCATAGAAGGCGCCGACCTCCGTACATTGATTTGGAAGGCCGGCGCGACAGTCAGGAAATTATGAATTTCAAAGCAAGCGAGTCAAGGTACCGTCCTGCATGACGTACTTTCCGTCTTTTCTCCGGGGATGCCAGTAAGGCGGAGTGTTCACCAGATTTATCCGATAGTTTTCCGGCAGTAAAATTGTGATGCTCACATTATTTAATTGCCACTGCGGTTCATGCAGGGTGAAAAAATTGTCCAATACCAAAGTGTCCTGTCGCCATTCGTGATGGTAGCGGATATTTTCCAGATGCTTGCCACCGTCCGTATCGGAGAATCCTCGGACACTTTTTCGTATGATGATTTCAGGGTTGCTTTTTTCGCTCTTTCGGAAACGGATTTCCGGACGGATATACAGACGCCTGTTTTCGGGGTTCGGCACTTTGAAATTGCTAAGCACATAATCATCTACCCGACTGGTCAGCATGTGGTCGTTGGTGGTTTTTCGGTCGGCGATGAGGGCATGGAATTTCACTGTGATTTCCTGTTTCTCGCGAAAAATTTCCGGGCTGTACGTATCCGCGGTTTCATACGGGTAGAGATAACGAAAAAAATAGTGTGTTCCGATGCCTAAAGCCATAAAACAGCAAGCCAGCCAAATTCCTCCGGCAATCAAGAGTACCATTCCGCGGTTTTTCCGGAACCCGAATAAGCAGGAGATGGAGAGGTAGGTCAATATTCCGAACGGTATGATACCGATGCCCGTTGCCAGCCATTTGATGCCTTGACTTCCGGCAGGTCCGAAAATGTATTCCGAGAAAAGTTGATACTCTTCCGGTGTATAGTAACTCCAAGCGATGATTCCCCAAAGGATGGCAAGCAGGAAGAAAATGCCTGCCAACATTCCTGCCACAGCCATGAAAATCAGGGCGACATGTGCGATACGTCCCAAGATTTGCTCCAAGGTGCGGAAAAATGTTTTGATTCCTTGCTCTGCGCGGATGGTCAGGTTCCTGAGTTTTGAATTGCTGGTGACTTCCCGGCAGGCGTCACGGATGTTTTTCTCAATGTTCGATACATTGACCCGTTCGCCCCGCATTTCCAGTTTCTGCCTTGAAGTCACCGCTTTGGGAAGCACAATCCATAGAATGAGGTATACCCATGCCGTACTTCCGAAAACAAACACGAACAGGATGAATGCCAGTCGTACCCATACCCTTGAAATGTCCAAGTAGACGGCAAGCCCAGATGCCACTCCTCCCAACATGGCGTATTCCGTGTCGCGGTACAATTTCCGCTTGACTGTCGTGCGGGTGATACCGGATGCTTCCCGGTCTTCATCGATGATGATATCCGGTTGTCCCATAATGTCAATCGCTTGTTCCACTTCTGTTTGTGAAATGACTTCCTTGAGTGTGCTTTGAAGTGAAGCTCGTAGTAATTCCGCGATACGGCTTTCGATATCCGCCATGATTTCCTTTCCGTCCTCTTCCGCAAGGTAATGTTTTTCGAGCGTCTCAATGTAAGACTGCAAGGAGGCGTAAGCATCTTCGTCTATGCAGAATACCTGCCCGTTTACGTTGATGTGTGTGGTCTTTTTCATAGTTATACAGTTTCAGGGTTATTATTCCAAGTTCTTACAGTTTCAATTGAATTTTTCAACTCTTGCCAGGAGTTGTCCAGTGTTTCCAAGGCACGCCGACCTTCCGAAGTAATGCTATAATACTTCCGAGGAGGACCTTGGGGGGATTCTTCCCACCGGTAGGAGAGCAAGCCGGAATTTTTCAAACGGGTCATCAATGGATAGAGTGTTCCTTCGACCACTAATATTTTCGAGGCTTTCAGTTTGTTAATGATGTCTTGAACATACGAATCCTCTCCTGCAATGAGCAGCAGAATACAATATTCAAGGATGCCTTTTCGCATTTGGGCTTGAGTGTTTTCTATATTCATCATACGATATACGGATTGAATCAACGGCACAAATCTATGTATAATTTATATACTATGCAATACATAGTACTAAATATTTTACAATCTCATTATATTTTTGCGGAAAGCATTAACTTTGTCTGTCATTATGCGTATGAACAATCATCGAAAAAATGAAAGATATGAATAAAGTTTTATTAATGATTTTGGATGGCTGGGGAATTGGAAAACATGACAGTTCGGATGCCATTTTCAATACCCCGACACCTTTTATTTCCGCTTTGACGGAGCAATATCCGCATTCTACTTTATTGACTTGCGGGGAAAATGTCGGATTGCCGGACGGTCAGATGGGCAATTCGGAAGTGGGGCATTTGAATATCGGTGCGGGGCGGGTGGTCAATCAGGATTTGGTGCGTATCAACAAGGCATGCCGCGAAAACACCATATTAAAGAATCCTGAAATCGTGCAAGCGTTTACTTATGCCCGTGACAACCGGAAACAGGTTCATTTTATGGGATTGGTATCCGATGGAGGAGTACACAGTTCCTTGGAGCATTTGAAAAAACTATGCGATGTGGCTAAGGCATACGGCATCGAGAAGACCTTGGTGCATTGTTTTATGGACGGGCGCGATACCGATCCCAAAAGCGGCTTGGGCTTCCTGCAGGAACTGGAAGAGCATATGGCGCACTCCACTGGACGCATCGCTTCCGTCATCGGACGTTACTATGCCATGGACCGCGATAACCGTTGGGAGCGTATCAAGGAGGCTTACGACTTGATTGTAAAGGGAACCGGTACTCCTGCCGAGGATATCGAGGCGGCGGTGCGGCAGTCATACGCTGACGGTGTCACCGATGAATTTATCAAGCCGATCGTACATGTCGGTGCGGATGGGAAACCGGAGGGTGTTCTCGAGCCGGGCGATATGGTCATCTTCTTCAACTACCGGAACGACCGTGCGAAGGAACTAACCATTGCGCTCACCCAGCGCGACCTTCCGGAACAGGGTATGAGCACTCTGCCGTTGTATTACTGTTGCATGACTCCGTACGATGCCACTTTCCAAGGCTTGCATATCTTGTTCAACAAGGAGAATGTGGAGAATACCTTGGGTGAGGTCATCAGTAAAGCCGGATTGAAGCAATTGCGTATTGCCGAAACTGAAAAATACGCTCACGTCACTTTCTTCTTCAATGGCGGCCGTGAGGCGCAGTTCGAAGGGGAAGACCGCATATTGGTTCCTTCGCCCAAAGTGGCGACCTATGACCTTCAGCCGGAGATGTCCGCTCCCGAAGTCGCAGACCTGCTGGTGGATCGGTTGAATGCCCGTTCGGCGGATTTTGTCTGTCTGAACTTTGCCAATGGGGATATGGTCGGGCATACGGGAGTGTATGCAGCTATCCAGCAAGCCGTGGCGACGGTGGACAAATGTGTGGAAAAGGTGGTGACGGCAGCCCGGACTAACGGCTATGACGTGCTGATTATCGCCGACCATGGCAATGCCGACCATGCCGTCAATGCCGACGGAACGCCGAATACCGCCCACTCCTTGAATCCGGTACCTTGCATTTGGGTGACCGACACGAAGGGTAAAGAGCTGGTGAACGGTGTCCTGGCGGACGTGGCTCCCACAGTCCTGCATATCATGGGAATTTCCCAGCCTTTCGAAATGACCGGTAAATGTTTAATCCGCTAAGAAGCATGATACAGATAGAAGATACGCTGGTCAGTTTCGACATATTTGAGAAAAAGTTCTGTTGCGACATTGCCTCCTGCCGGGGGGCGTGTTGCGTGGAGGGGGATTCCGGAGCGCCTTTGGGGCAGGATGAACCGGAGCAGATTGAGCGCAACTATGAGGGTATCCGCCCTTTTATGCGTCCTGAGGGGCGGGAGGCGGTGCGTGAGCAGGGATTTGCGGTGATTGACGGGGACGGGGATTTGGGCACTCCTTTAATTGATAAGCGGGATTGTGCTTATTCCATCCAAGAGAACGGCGTTTGCCTGTGTGCCATCGAGAAGGCGTGGGGGCAGGGAAAATCCGCTTTTCGCAAGCCTGTTTCCTGCCGACTTTATCCGATTCGGGTGACCGATTTCGGGGAGTTCCGGGCGCTGAATTACCATCGGTGGGACATTTGCCGGTGTGCCTGTATGAAAGGAGAGCGGGAAGGGATACCCGTGTACCGCTTTTTGCGTGACGTCTTGATTGATTGCTACGGGGAGGAGTGGTTCCGCCAATTGGAGTATGCCGCCCATGAAATAGAAACGGGCAGCATACAGGTGCCGCCGGAACGTTGATGAAAAAAGGAAAATATTTTTTAGACTTTTGTTTGCAGAATGACAGATATTGCCTATCTTTGCACCGCAAAAGCAACCCGGTGGATGTAGCTCAGTCGGTTAGAGCGTCGGATTGTGGTTCCGAAGGTCGTCGGTTCGAGCCCGATCTTCCACCCCCGAGAAAAAAGAGGAACTGAAAAGTTCCTCTTTTTTATGTTTTCTTTTTGCGCGAAAGTTTCAAAGGCATCCTGATCCAAAACCGGGAACCTTTCCCGACTTCCGATTCCACACCGATTTCCCCTCCTAGTTCTTCGACGATGTTTTTGCAAATGGCAAGTCCCAGTCCGGAGCCCGGAATGAGATTGTTGAACTTCACGAAGCGGTCGAAAATCCTTTCCCGGTTTTCTGCAGAAATACCGATACCGGTATCTTTGATGTAAAATTCGATACCATCTTTTTCCATGCGGTATCCCAGGACAATCTCTCCGGAATGGGTAAACTTTTGGGCATTTCTTATAATGTTCGTCAAAACCTGGCGTATTCTTTGCTTATCGCTGACGATGTGGCATTCCGCCTCTTCCGGGCGGAAAATCAATTCCACGCCGGCAGGGTTTTTTATCTTCAAATCGTTCGTCACCTCCTCGCACAACTCTTTCACGTCGATGAATTCTTCTTTGAAAGTCATGCTGCCCGATTCGAGTTTCGAGATGTCCAGGATATCCGAAATCAGTTGCAGCAGCAGGTCGCTGTTCCTGTCCACCAGTTCAAAATACTTCATCCGTTCTTCCTGGCTGTCCGTGATTGCCATAATCTCCGAAAATCCGAGAATCACATTCAGCGGGGTGCGTATCTCGTGGCTCATGTTGGCGATAAAAGCCGATTTCAGGGTGTCCGCTTCTTCCGCCTGTTCTTTGGCCTTAATCAATTTGGCTTCGATTTCTTTTGTTTGGGTAATGTCGAAATTGATGCACAGCATTTCGAATATATGCTTTTCGGGGCAACGTCTCCGCACAATCATGTTGATGCGTGTCCAGGTGATATGCCGATCCTCGTGTAATATCCTGACATCCTGTTTCAAGGCGTCGGACGTGCCTTCCACCGCCTCTTTCAGGAAATGCTGCAATATTATCCGGTCTTCCGGGTGCAGGTGTTCGTACACATTGATAATCTCTGTCAGCGGTCTTCCTTCCTTTTCCCCGACATTCCGGTACCAATGGCTGAGAGCATATCCTTCGCACGTCACGGCATCGAAATGCGCAAACCCGACTTTGGCAAAATCCCCCACCAGCGTGAAGAAATCTTGAAAATCCTGAATGTTGTTGTTGGAAAAACTTCTCATGACATATAATTGAAAAGAAGAAACAGTAAAATCTCGTAGTATTGCGATCCCAGGGTATCGCGAAGGAACTGGTAGGCATTTTTCTTCAATGTCTTCACCGTGTTCGGAGAAATTCGGAGCGCTTCGGCGATTTCCGCATTGCTTTTTCCCTCCAGGCTTTCAAGAATCACCTGCCGGGTTTGTTCCGGGAGGCGGTCGATGGCTTCATGGAGCATCCGGAGAGTCTCCTGATAGGTCACCTCCTGCAAAAAAGCGGGGTACTCCGCCTCCTCGTTCTCTTCCAATATCTTTTTAGCGTATTCTTGTTCTATTTTCTTGTGTTTCAAATAATCCAGGCAGCGGTTATGTGCTGTCGCATAAACGAACGCCTTCGCCTTTTCCATGGCATCGAAATCCTTCCGCCGTTCGTACAGTTTGATAAAAGCCTCCTGGGTAATGTCCCGCGCATCTTCCGTGTTGCCGATGAATTTTCGGACAAATTGGAATACCGCTTCAAAATATTTCAGAAAGAAAGCTTTGTATTCCTGGTTGTTTGTCAGTATGTTATTCATCGTTTTCTATTTTGTTGAGGACAAATATAGATAATTTTTTTCCTACTTGATTCACCCGCTTTTAAATTTCAGTCGTTATAGCGTTACAAAGGGAATAAAATGATGAATCGATTGATAGAGTGTTTTCGGATTGCCCGCTTGTCAGCGCTCAAGTACCTTTCGTCCATGACGGAGGAGGAGAGTGCAGCGTTAGAGGAGTGGGTGGAGGAGTCCGCTGCCCGACGGGAGGGTCTGGAGCGGATGGAGCAGCGTTTGACGGAAGACCTGCGGAAAGGGCGTGAATTGGAGGCGGAGGAGGAGTGGCGTCTGTTTCAGAAAAGGCTGCCCCGCAGGAACTTTTTCCGGCGTTGGGCATATGCTGCTGCCGTGGCGGCGGGTATTGGGATAACGGCAGGCGGCATATTCCTCCTGCAGGAGGAGAAGCCCGTACGGATGACGCAGTCCGTGGAGCACAATGTCAAGGAGTATAAAGCTAAACTTATCCTTGCTGACGGGAACGAGTGGAATATTACCGACAAAGAACAACACATTATCGATGTGGCGCAAGGCACGCGGGTGACCACTTCCGGGAAGGGAATGACCTACGAAGTGTCGGACTCGGCAGTATCTGCTTCCGCTCCGGGATCCCGCAACACGCTCATCGTCCCGCGTGGCGGGGAATTTGAACTGGTATTGGCGGACGGGACGCAGGTGTGGGTCAATTCCGGTTCCAGGTTAGTGTATCCCGCGCAGTTTACCGGCTCGTGCCGGGAGGTGGAGATGGAAGGGGAAGTCTGCTTTAAAGTGGCGAAAAACGAAAATATGCCTTTTATTGTCAAGACACAAGGAGTGGCGGTGAGAGTATTGGGCACCTTTTTCAATGTGGAAGCCCGTCCGGAAACGGGCGTCGTGGCGACTACTTTGGTCGAGGGGCAGGTACACGTGTCGGCAGGGAATTCGGGCTACACGATGAAGCCCGACCAGCAAGTGGTTTTGGATAACGGCAAGTGGTCCGTCCGCGAGGTGGACGCCTCCGAGGTAGTGCGCTGGATAGACGGCGTGTGCTATTTTTTCGACACCTCTTTGGAGGATATCATGGAAAAACTGTCGCTTTGGTATGATGTGGATGTCTTTTTTGCCAGCCCTTCCCTTAAAAATGTTCATTTTTCCTTGGAAATCAAGCGCTACGATGATGTGGCGATGGTATTGTCGAAAGTGGAAAAGACAGGCCGGGTGAAATTTGACATCAACGGTCGGACGATTATAGTCAAAGAATAAACAGCATGTACTGGTCCTACATGCTGTTCGTGTTTAGTAACTCTCCGGGAACGGAGAATAGTGTTTAATGTAATTCAACAAAAGTGTGGAAAAAGTCGCAGCATTTCCGGAAGCCCGGGAGTACGGACGTTGTTTTATCAGAGCATTCAAGCGTTTGTGTCCGGAGCAGAAAGAATTGCTCGGTCGTTTGCAGGAGAGGTGGGAAATGAGAGAGTAGTGCCGGATAACAGAGTGGTATCGGCCTACTCATGGAACACCTCCCATTCACTCCCCATACTCCTCCCATATTCAGCCCATCGCGGACGAACGAAAATCGGAGGAGTATGGGGAATGTGACGGGAGGATAGGCTTTTGGCTACAATGTTTGGGGAATCCGGGTTGAAATCGTGTTAAAAATGTAATAGTCTAAACTCATCTTCTTGGGAGTTGTCGGTTTATTCTTTACTTTTGTGGGGTTATTTATGGGATTAAGACAGTAAGTTGATATTTATGGGATTATTCGGTTTATTCGGTAAGGGAAAAAAGGAGACGTTGGAGAAGGGGTTGGAGAAGACAAAAGAGGGCGTGTTCAAGAAGTTGGCGCGTGCGGTGGTGGGGAAGTCGAGGGTGGATGAGGAGGTGTTGGACAATCTGGAGGAGGTGCTGATTTCTTCGGATGTGGGGGTGGATACGACGTTGCGCATCATCGAGCGCATCGAGGCGAGGGTGGAGCGTGACAAGTATTTGGGAGTGGAGGAGTTGAACCGCGTGCTGCGTGAGGAAATCGTCGCCATGTTGCGGGAGAATACGGTGAATGACGGGAATACTTTCGACCTGCCGGAGAGCGGAGCGCCTTATGTTATTATGGTGGTCGGAGTGAACGGGGTGGGGAAGACGACGACCATCGGTAAGCTGGCTTACCAATTCAAGGCTGCCGGGAAGAAGGTGGTGCTGGGGGCGGCGGATACGTTCCGGGCGGCGGCGGTGGACCAGTTGGTGGTGTGGGCGGAGCGTGTGGGTGTGCCGATCGTCAAGCAGGGGATGGGTGCCGACCCGGCGTCGGTGGCTTACGATACCTTGAGTAAAGCGAAGAACGACGGGGCGGATGTGGTGATTATCGATACGGCGGGACGTTTGCACAATAAGGTCAATCTGATGAACGAATTGACGAAAATCAAGAATGTGATGAAAAAAGTGCTGCCGGAGGCGCCGAATGAGGTGTTGCTGGTGCTGGACGGCTCGACGGGACAGAATGCCTACGAGCAGGCGAAGCAGTTTACCCTGGCGACGGAGGTGACCGCGTTGGCGATCACCAAGCTGGACGGCACTGCCCGCGGGGGGGTGGTCATCGGTATCTCGGACCAGTTCAAGATTCCGGTGAAATACATCGGTGTGGGGGAAAAGATGGAAGATTTGCAGGTGTTTCATCGGGAGGATTTTGTGGATTCGCTTTTTTCCGAGGATTAGGCGGTTATTTTTCCCTGTTTTATTTTTGTTGTTGTATAAAAATAATTACCTTTGCACCCGTTATCGCCAATTTAGCTCAGCTGGTAGAGCAACGCATTCGTAATGCGTAGGTCGCGAGTTCGAGTCTCGCAATTGGCTCTTGACAAAGTTTCATTGAAAAAGAGGTTAGTATTTAACCTCTTTTTTTAAATTTGCCGGTATGGAAGATTTTCAACATGTAGTGTATTCGAAAGAGGTGGTAGAGTTCGTGGCGGTGGCGAAAGAGTTTTGTGATTTTGTGGAAACGGCGCCGCAGATGTCCGACAAGGAGTTTCTGCCGCGGTTGCAGAAGTTCATCCCTTTAATTTACCTGAAGGGTGCGCTGTTACCGATGAGCGAGCCGGAGGAGAGCGGCATGACGGAGGATTTCGTGACGGAGGAGAATTACAATTACCTCCATGCCCAGATTTTCGCGCTGATGGGGGAGTTGGACGAGTATCTGGAGGTGTTCGATGAGAATATGCAGTACAGCGAGACGCCGGTGGTCCATTCCATCGCGGAGAAGGTGTGCGACATTTACCAGGATTTGAAGAATTTCATTTCCTCGTACCGTTGCGGCGTGGCGGAGGTGATGGAGGAGGCGTTGTGGGTGCTGAACAACAATTTCGAGCTTTATTGGGGCAAATCCTGTGCCGGGGTATTGCGGGCGGTGCATCAGGCGGTATTCAAATTGCAGGAGGGCGAAGAAGCATAAAAAAGGAATGATGGAGGCTGTTTGGAAAGCGAGTATTACGAAAGAGGAGATGGAGGGGTTGCCTCTGTATGCTTTTCCGGGGGAGGTGATTGTGGTGGAGGAGCCGGCGGCGGTGGAGGCGGCGGTGGAGGAATTGAGCCGGTGCGGGCATATCGGTTTCGACACGGAGACGCGGCCCGCATTCCGGAAAGGGGAGAGCTATAAGGTGGGGTTGCTGCAACTGGCAACGGATGAGCGGGTGTTCCTTTTCCGCCTGAACAAGTGCGGTTTTTGCGAACCGATACGCCGTTTGCTGGGGAATGAGCGGGTGGTGAAAATCGGAGTGGGGGTTCGGGATGACTTGATGAATTTGAGGAAGAACGGTGCCTATAAGCCTGCCGCTTTCATCGATGTGCAGGATTATGCCGTGCAGTTCGGCATTGAGGACAAGTCTTTTTCCAAGTTGATGGCGATTATTTTCGGCGTGAGGATTTCCAAGCGCCAGCGGGTGACGAACTGGGATGCCCCGCAATTGTCCGAGGCACAAATCCGTTATGCGGCGACAGATGCCTGGGGAGCTTTGAAGATGTACCGGCGGCTGGAAGAGAGCCGGAAGAAATAGAAAGGAGATGTGTCAAAACTAAGGCACATCTCCTTTTTTTATATTTAAATGTTTTTTCTCTATGCGACTCTTTTTCACTAAT
>CAJTSF010000017.1 GCA_910578985.1 uncultured Odoribacter sp.
TTTCCTTATTTTATAAGAATATGATAAGGAGTTAATAAGGAGATGATAAGGAGTTGATGGTGGAGAATACCCGAAGGAAACAGGAAGAAATGCACTGAAAAACAAGTGGATAAGATTTTATTCGTAGAAAACAGATACGATGGCTTGTTTTTGTCCTTTGAAACCGCTATGTTTACCCTATCAAGAATAGTTACATTTAAACGATTGCTTATGAAAAACGTGATTTTAGGGCTGCTCTGTTGCCTGGTGGCGACGGGAGCGGCGGGACAGAAGAAAAAAGGGAACACGGTTGCGCAGGAGCCGGTCCCGGTGGAGTATTACAAGGACGGGGAGGCGGTGTATATGGAGGTGGAAGGGAAGAGGTTGTATATCCTGACGGAGGAGATGCCTGCGTTCCCTACGGGGGATGTCCAGCGGTGGGTTGCGCGGCGTGTGACTTATCCCGTGATGGCGATGGAGCGGGGGATTTCGGGGACGGTATATGTGCAGTTCGTGGTGGAGACGGACGGGAGGGTCACGGGAGTGAAGGCGAAGGAGGACGCGGATGCGCTGTTGCGGCGGGAGGCGGAACGGGTGTTCATGCAGTCGCCCGCGTGGACGCCGGGAAAGCACAACGGGGAAGCGGTGCGGGTGCAGATGACGGAACCGATTCGATTCCTGTTGTCCGACGGAATGGAGGGGTCGGCAGGGGGGAGTGTGTATGAGGATATGGTGTATGCGGTGACGGAGGTGGAGCCCCGTTTTCCGGAGGGGGATGTGGAGGAGTGGATCAGGATGCAGGTCCGTGAGGCGTATGCCGGATTTCCGACGAAACGGCGTGGGGTGACGGGCAGGGCGTTCGTGTCATTCGTCATTGAGAAGAACGGGGCGCTGTCGGATGTCAAGGCGATTTACGCCACGGATGAATTTCTCCGGAAGGCGGCGGTGCGTATCATCAAGTCCATGCCGAAGTGGGAACCCGGGAAGAACAAGGGCATGCCGGCAAGGCACAGCATGACATTGCAGGTCGATTTTCAGGTGCCGGACGCCATGACTCCGAAGGAGGGCGTGTCGGGAGAGGAATCATGAAGTCAAAAGGGATTTCCCCGGGGAGGGGATGGGGCGGTCGGGAATAAGCGGTTTGCGGCGGAGAGGCATCGGGTGGCGCTGTGGGGCGGGGGTGTTCCAGAGGGATTTGCCGTTGAGGCGGATGGCGGTGTGCCTTTCCAGAAGGGAAGCGGGGAGGCGGGTACCGGCAGTGAGTGGCGAACCGTGGGATTCGATGACGAGGAGGGTGCCGTCGCCGAGGTTTTGCAGGCGGAGGCTGTTGGCGCCTTCGCGGATGGTGATGACGGAATCGGGGACGCAGCCGGAGAAATCGAGGGTTTCCCGTGTGCCGGAGAGGAGGACGGTGCGGTTTTGGCGGTCGAGGTAGGTCGCATAGTCGGCGTAGCCGGCAATGAGGGCGAGTTTGTCGAGGGTGTTGAGGTCGAAACGGCCGCTGGAGGATACTTTGCCGAGGAGGCGTTTGAGGGTGGAGACGGAGAAGCCGCCGCAGTTCCGGTTGCCTTTGTCGTCGAGGATGGTTTCCATCTGTTGTTGCAGCTTGTCGAGGGCTCCGCGCCGGGTGAGGTCGATGCGGAGGTTGCGGATGATTTCCTGCATGAGGGCGGCGGCGTGGGTGTCGATGTTTTTCATAAGCTTGCTTATTTTTCCACAAATATAATACATTTTTTCCGTTTTGCAAGAAGGTGGGAGGAGAAGAACCGAAAATGAACCGATTTTGGACGGATGCTGAACCGGTTTTCGGGGAAGGGCGGGGGTATCTTTGCCGTGACAAATTAATTATTCACTTTCTAAATTTTAAAGTTATGGGAAAGATTCATCCGGATTTGGCAGGTGCTTTTACGCGCACCATCGGTGGAACAGTTTATTACATGCGTTACGGCGAGAATCTCGCCAGAAGGAAAGGCGTGCAGGGGGAGAACCGGCAGTTCTCGGACGCGCAGGTGTTGCAGCAGTCCAAGTTCGGTTTGCTGAACACGGTGGGGTGCAGCATGCGGGACGTGGTGGAGGTGGGTTTTCCGCAACGGAAAAGGACGCAGAGCGGCGTGAATGCGTTCGTACAGGAGAACCAGCGGGTTTGCCGGGAGCTGGGCGGCGGAGAGGTCTCCTTGAATTACGAGGAGATGCTGTGCGCCAAGGGGAGCCTGCATCCCCCTTTCGTGCAGGTGAGCCGGGACGCGAACGGCATTGTGTTCACCAACCGCCCCATGGCGGAGCGGACCGCTTCGATGCAGGGGAATGACAGGGTGATGGTGGTGGTCTTCGACCCCGTGGACGGCTTCTGCCGTTCCCTGGAGCTGTGCAAGCGCGGGGACGAGGCGATGGAAACGGTGACGCTGCCGGACTACTGGCAGCAGGAAAACCTGGTGTTCTACGCCTTTGCCATAAGTGCGGGGGGCACACGGGCTTCCAGGTCGCTGTATCTGGTGCCGGAAGAGGGGTGAAAAAGAAAAGCAGCCGTTTATGCGGCTGCTTCTTTTTTGTGGTATCACCTGGAATCGAACCAGGGACACAAGGATTTTCAGTCCTTTGCTCTACCGACTGAGCTATGACACCATCATTTTCGGGGACAAAAGTACGACATTTTTATGGATTTGCAAATATTACGTTGTTTTTTTATGTGTTTTGCCTGCGGTTTTTTCCGCCAGCAGGAGGAGGCCGGTGAAAATCATCCATACAATCAGGACGAGGGAGGCCATGGGAACGGCAGGCCGGCAGATGAGCCATGCGGGGAGGGCGATGGTGAGGATGCCGATGTATGCCTTGAGGTAGAGGAGGACGAAGGGCGGGACGGTGCGGCGCCAGATGAAAGGCAGCATCAGGAGGTTCAAGGGGGTTGCCCAGAGGATGTTCCAGTTGGGCGCCGTGATGGGATGGGCGGTGAAGGCGCCGAGGAAGACAATGAGGCAGCCGACAAGCCCGGAAAAGAGGAAGAGGGTGGTGGCTATCCCGTGGGAGAGTGCCCGGCTGCGGGTGGTCCGGAGCAGGAGCAGGGTGAGGAGGAAGCCCGCGGTGAAGAGGGTGGCGGGGAGGAGGTACCAGTGGGTTGGGGGACGGTTGGCGGGTGCTTGGTGGAGGATGGCGGGCGGGTCCGCCAGGGGAGCGTCGTGGAGGGTGGCGTGTTCCAGGCCGTGCATGAGATAGTCGGGGAGGAACATGGCTTCCATGGCAGTGGCGGTGCGGTTGCCGCCCTGCCCGAGGATGGTGTGGATGCCCCACTGCACCCAGGGGGAGATGAAGAGGTATTCGTCGAGGAGGTTCCAGAAGCTTTTGACGGGCTGCGGGGCGTGCCAGTCCACCGTGTCCGCAAGGCTTTGCAGGATGACGTCGCGGCTGCGGGTGGTGCAGTTGTCGAAGAGGAAGTTGTAAAGATAAGAACGGTTTTCAGGGCGGTAGTTCTCTGTCAGTATGTCAAGCAACCGTTGTTTCTGGAGGGAGTCGAGGCGGAGGCGCTGTTCGTAGACGCTGCGTCCTTCCTCGCGGTAAGCGTGCAGGAAATAGCGGTAGTCAGTGTGCGAGAGCTGGTAAGGGAGCAGCCCGCGGGCGTATTTCAGGTAGAAATGCGGGGTGCCGAAGTCGAAAGTGCCGTAGTTGAACACGCGGTCGAAGCGTGCCGCGGGGTCTTTCACGCGGATGGCGGTGTGTCCGAACAGGGAGTAGAGCTCATTGCCGGGCGAACAGGTCAGGAGGCTGATTTCCGCCTCGGGGGAGAGGGTGAAGGCATTGCCTTGCCCGCAGAGGAGGCAGGCTGCCAGGAAGAGAAAAAGGGTCTTTTTCATGGTTTATGGATTGGGTTGTACCCCGGCGGGGTATTCGATGTTACAGAGGAAGAGGGCGTGCCCCGGGGCGGAGCCTCCGGCACGGCAGCGGTCTTGGGATTCGATGATGCGGCGGAAGTCTTCGGGGGTGAGCTTGCCTTGTCCCACCTCCACCAAGGTGCCGACGATGGCGCGCACCATGTTGCGCAGGAAGCGGTTGGCTTTGATGGTGAATACCAGTTGCTCGCCGGTGTCTTCCCAGCGGGCTTCCATGACGGTGCAGAGGTTGGTGCGGGCGTCGGTATGGAGCTTGGAGAAACTGGTGAAGTCCTCGTATTCGAAGAGTACGCGGCAGGCTTCGTTCATCCTTTCGATATCGGGGAGGGGCCATGTCCTCCAGGCGGAGGAGCAGGTGAAGGGGTTTTTGTGCTTGTCGATGTAGTACCGGTAGGTGCGCGACAGGGCGGAGAAGCGGGCATGGATGCGGTCGGGCACGGGGTATATCCGTTTCACGGCGATGCGGCGGTCAAGGAGGCGGTTGAGCTTGTAAACAAGCCGGTCGGGGTTGTCCACCGGGGTGTCCGTGTCGAAGTGGGCGACATAAAAGGAGGCATGGACGCCCGTGTCCGTCCGCCCGGCGCCCACGACGGCGATGTCCCGGCGCAGGAGGGTGGAGAGGGCGCGGTTCAGGTCGCCCTGTACGGTGGGTTCTCCGGGTTGCACCTGCCAGCCGCAGTAGCCGTTCCCGTTGTATGACAATTCGATGAAGTACCTCACGTCGATGCTCTTTTCTCCGGGCGAAGGTACGCATAAAATGCCGAACGGGAAAAAAGATAGGGGGCAAAAGCAAAACGGTAAACTATTTTGCCGTATATTTGTGGACGAAGAGAGAACAGATATGGAGCCTATAAAAGAGAATCTGAACCGCATACGCGCCACCCTTCCCGCGGGGGTGCGCTTGGTGGCGGTGTCTAAAACGAAGCCGGCGGAGGCTGTGCGGGAGGCGTATGACGCGGGACAGCGCATTTTCGGAGAGAACCGCCCGCAGGAAATGGCAGCGAAGCATGCGGTGCTGCCGGAGGATATCGAGTGGCATCTGATCGGGCAGTTGCAGGAGAAGAATGTCAAGTACATTGCGCCGTTCGTCACTATGATTCATTCGGTGGACAGCCTCAAGCTGTTGCTGAAAATCGAGCGGGAAGCCGCCAAGCACGGACGCCGCATCGACTGCCTGCTGGAGTTCCATATTGCGGAGGAGGCGACGAAGTCGGGACTGACGGTGGAGGAGGCGGAGGCGCTGCTGGAGGACGAAGCCTGCCGCAGCGCGGCGCACGTGCGCATTGTCGGGGTGATGGGCATCGCCACCCATACGGACAACCGGGAGCAGGTGCGGGGGGAATTCCGGCGGTTGCAGGGTATATTTACAAGGCTGCGCGAGCGGTACTTTGCAAACGAACCGGCATTCCGCGAGATTTCCATGGGGATGTCGGGCGATTATCCGATTGCCGTGGAGGAGGGTGCCACGCTGGTGCGGGTGGGGAGTTCGATTTTCGGCGAACGGACGTATCCGCAGGAGAAATGACGGCGTATAATCGAAAAGTAACTTTATTTAAACAGATAAAATGATGGCAAATTTAAAGACCCGATTTATCGGACTGGAACTTCAAAGCCCGATTATTGCCGGCAGTTGCGGATTGACTGCCGACATCAAGAAATTGGAGGAGATGGAGGCGAACGGCGTGGGAGCGGTAATCCTGAAATCCGTTTTCGAGGAGCAAATCAATGCGGAGAGCTCGTCCCACATCAGCGAAAGCGGTTATCCCGAGGAGACGGATTACATCCGGAATTATGTCCGCGCAAATACCATCCAGAAGTATATCGACTTGGTGAAGGAGGCGAAGTCCCGCCTGTCCATACCGGTTATCGGCAGCATCAATTGCCTGCGCGATGGGGAGTGGCTCAGTTTTGCCCGTGAGTTGGAACAGGCGGGAGCGGATGCCCTGGAGTTGAACGCTTTTATCCTGCCAACGGATGAATTTACGGAGAGTGCGGAAATCGAGCAGTTGTATTTCAATTTGTTGAAGCACGTGAAGACGGAGGTGAAGATACCGGTCATCGTAAAAATCGGACGCTATTTCACCAACCTGCCTGCTTTTGTGAGCAAGCTGAAAGCGTATGGGGCGGATGCGGTGACGATTTTCAACCGTTTCTATGAGCCTGACATCGATATCGAGACGATGCAGATGGGTGCGGCACCGGTGTTCAGCAGCGAAGCGGAACTGCGCACGACGCTCCGTTGGACGGGGATATTGTGCGGCAAGGACCCGAAGCTGGCGTTGTGTCCTTCCACCGGCGTGCATTCGGGTGCTTCCGCCGTGAAACTGCTGCTGGCAGGCGCGGGGGCGGTGCAGGTGTGCTCGGTGCTCTACGAGAAAGGGGTGGAGGCTATCCGCGATATGAATGCTTTCGTGTCGGGGTGGATGGATAAAAAGGGATTCCGCTCCGTCGAGGATTTCCGCGGTACCCTTTCCTATGCCGATGCAGCCCATGCGGACCGCTACGAGCGTGCCCAATTCATGAAATATTTCAGTGACCGTAAATAAGCATTACCGATGAGAAATCTGACTTTGTTATGGGTTACCTTGTGCTGCCTGGCGTGTACGGGGAACAAGTATGCAGGCGTACCCGAGCGGTACCATGACCTGTTGGACAGCGCGCTCGCCCGGGCGGGAGAGAATGCGGCAGAATTGAAAGAGGCGCTCAGGACCGCACCCGACGGAGAAAAGGAGGGGATGGCATACCTGATTGCCTATATGCCCGAGCGGGACTTGAAGACCTTGAATGCGGCATTCCTGCTCATCAATAATTCATACGCTTACCGTGCCCGGGAGCAGTATCCTTGGGCAAAGGCACTGCCGGACAGCATTTTCCTGAACGATGTGTTGCCCTATGTGAGCCTGAACGAGAAGCGGGAGGCATGGCGTCCCGATTTTTACCAGCGTTTCGGCAAGTATGTGGAGGGATGCAAGGATATTCGCGAGGCGATAGAGGCGGTGAACCGCCATATCCGCGATGAAGTGCAGGTGGACTATAACACCCGCCGCGAAAAGCCCGACCAGTCGCCTTTCGAATCCATACGGCAGCACATGGCATCGTGCACGGGGCTTTCCATCCTCTTGACGGACGCCTTCCGTGCGGTGGGTATCCCGTCGCGCGTTGCCGGTACGCCCAACTGGCACGATGAACGCGGAAACCACAACTGGACGGAGGTATGGGCGGACGGCAGGTGGTATTTTACAGAGTATTACTATCCCGGGCAGTTGGATAACGCGTGGTTTTTCGCCGATGCCGGACAGGCAGTGAAAGAGGACAGGGAGAAGGCGATTTATGCCTCTTCGTTCAAGCCGACGGGCATCTCCTTTCCGTTGGTGTGGGACGAGGATATCCGCTATGTGCAAGCGGAGAATGTGACGGACCGTTATACGGATTTGTATAAGGCACATCTTGCCTCCATTTCGCAGGACGGGAACCATGTGCCCCTGCGGGTGATGGCATTCAAGGACAAACGCCACAATACCCATTCGGAGGATCGGGTGGCTACAAATCTGGATGTGTTCTGCGGGAAACTCCAGATGGGAGGGGGACGCACTTCCGGTCCTACGCAGGATATGAACGACGTGCTGACCTTTATGCTGGAAAAGAACCGCACCTATACGGTCAGCTACGTGGCTGGCACCGGCGGGATGAAGCAGGTGACCGTCACGCTGAAAGACCGTCCGCAGGAATTGAAACTTTACATGGAATGATGATGGCGCATCCGGAGGAGCTCACCTACCCACAGTACCGTGGAGGTGGCTCCTGCGATGATGCCCCAGTCCTGCCAGGAGAGGGGAACCGTGCGGAAGACCTCGCCACCGAACTGTACGATGCAGAATTGCCCGAGGGGAATGATGCACATGACCACTAGAAAACCGGTGGCGCGCTTCAGGCACCTGAACGCGGAGGTGTGGGTGGCAAAAGCTTTGGCATTGAAAAGGTTCCAGAACTGCAACATGACAAACGCAGTGAAAAACACCGATAATTCGTAACGGGTGATGTCTCCGCCCGTATGTGTAAACCACATCAATATACCCAATAAGACGGCGGCAAAGGTGATGCCGATACCGAGAATGCTACGCTTCATGGCGGGAGTGATGATAAAGGCGTCTGCCTTGCGCGGGGCTTCCTGCAACACTTTTTCGTCGGGAGGAAGGGAGGCGAGCGCCGCAGCGGCAAAAGTGTCGATAATGAGGTTCACCCATAGCATCTGCGTGACGGTCAGGGGGAGTTCGTGTCCCGTCAGGGTGCCGATGAGCACCAGCAGTAAAGCGGAGAGGTTGATGGTGAGCTGGAAAAGGATGAAGCGCTGGATGTTGTGGTAGAGGGAGCGCCCCCACATCACGGCAGTGGTGATGCTGTGGAATGAGTCGTCCAGCAGGACGATGTCGCCGGCTTCCTTGGCGACGGAAGTACCGGAGCCCATTGCCAGCCCGACGTCCGCATAGTTGAGGGCGGGGGCGTCGTTGGTCCCGTCACCGGTAACGGCAACAACGGCACCCGATTGTTTGAGCAGTTCGACCAGGCGCTGCTTGTCCAAAGGACGGGCGCGGCATATGATTTTCAACTTCGGAATGCGTTCTAAGGCTTCTTCATCGGTCAGGCGTTCGAACTCGGTGCCGGAGATGATTTGCCCGTCTGCGTCCTCGGGCTGCCAGATGCCGATTTGACGGGCGATCTCGCGGGCCGTGGCGTAAGTATCGCCTGTAACGATTTTGACGTTTATGCCCGCCCGCAGGCATTTCTCCACGGCTAAGGGGACTTCCTCACGCACGGGATCGGAAATGGCGGCGACACCGAGGAAGGTAAAGCCTCCGGAGGTGAGGGATTCTATGGGGGCGGAGGTTTCACCGTCCAGTATTTTATAAGCGAACCCGATGGTGCGCATGGCGCGGTTCTGATGCTCAAGCCAGCGGCTTTCCACCTTTTCACGCAACGGACCGGCAGGCAGAATGCCGTCGGCGGTCAATACGTTGTCGCACTTGGAAAAGATGATTTCAGGGGCGCCTTTGATGTGCAGAACCGGCTTGCCTTCCCGCGAAGAGCGGAGGATGGTCGCCATATACTTCCGTTCGGTGGAAAACGGCAATTGTTCGATGATTTCTGCCTGTTCCCGGCATGCCATATAATCGATGCCCCGGGCATGCAACCAGAGCAAAAGAGCGGCTTCCGTGGGGTTGCCCAAGGGAAGGAGATGACCTTCCCGGCTGCTGTCCAAGTAGGCGGTGGAATTGACGGCAATGCCTTCACGAACCAAGAGGCTTGCCGGGCTGTCGTCCAGATGCTGGGAGGGAAGGGCATAGAAATCGGTTTGGTACACCTGCATCCGGTTTTGGGTAAGGGTACCCGTCTTGTCGGTGCAAATGACGGTGGTTGCCCCAATCGTTTCACAGGCGTGCATTTTCCGCACGAGGTTGTTGGTGCGGAGCATCTTCCGCATGCTGAGCGCCAGACTGAGCGTGACGCTCATGGGCAACCCTTCCGGCACGGATACCACCAACAGCGTCACCGCCACCATGAAATATTGCAGGATGCGTGCCGCCGTGTCCAGCGTGAGCAGGTTGTCGGCGGAAAGGACACCGTGGAGTATGTCTTTGATTAATAAAGTGATGAAAACCAAGCCTGCCACCGTGAAGCCGATGATGCTGATGAACTTTGCCAATCCGTCCAATTGTTTGCCGAGCGGGGTCTTGTCGTGGGTGATTTCCGTGGACTTGACCGCAACCTTGCCCAATTCCGTGGCGTCCCCCACTTTATCAATGCGGAAAGTGCAATGACCGTTGAGGACGATTGTACCGCGGAGAAGTCGGTTGGAGGGGTAGGTGGCTTCCGGATCGAATGCTTCCGGAGAGGTGGTTTTCTCAGTCATTGGTTCGCCGGTCAGGGTGGACTCATCGATTTGCAGGGATACCGCCTCCAGCAGTTCACCGTCTGCCGGCACCTCTTCGCCGCTGTCCAACATGACCACGTCACCGACCACAAGGTCTTTGCGGAAAATCTCCCGGATGCTGTCGTTGCGCATGGTTTTGAAAGGAAGGTCGTCGCTGACCCGATTCAGCACATCGAATTTCCGGTCGGCATCCATCTCGAACCAGAATCCTACGCCTGTGGCTAAAAAAATGGCAGCCAATATGCCGACGGTTTCGGCGTATTCGTTGTGCATTATAGCAATGCCCAATGACAAGGCGGCAGCAACCAGCAGGATTTGGATAATGGGGTCTTTGAATTTCTCTAAAAACAGTTTCCAAAGGGGAGTACGTGGCGGAGGAGTGAGGGTGTTGTTTCCGTGCTTTTGGCGGCTGATTATAACTTCGTCATCGGTTAAACCGATATAGTGCTTTGCTTTCATGTTCCTTAGTATTTGCTTTGAATTTAGCGCCCAAAAATAGAAATTTTCTCCGGATTCTTTATGTGAATTTCCGTATATTTGCTTTTATTACGAAATACATTTGTTGATATGATGAGATTTGTCGTGGGATTATTTGGTGCGCTGCTTTTGTGTGCTTGCGGGCGTACCCGACCCTTGGTGTGAAAAATGGGAGACACTTTATGTGACTCGGGTGGAATTGACCGATACGGCGACGGTGCTCTCTATCGTGGCTTGCGGCATGGAAGGCGATGGGGTACGCTGGGAAGCGACAGAGAAGAAGGGATGTACCTGCTGGGACGTAAAAGCGACCGTAAATACGGGTATCGCGGTTCTGCCGGCTTGGAGGTCGGGAAACATCATGTGTTCGGGGCGACCGGTAATATATCGATGACGCTTTGTTTCGAGCCGATAGGAAAAGAGGAGGAGGCGTTCGATGTTGTCACCGGTAAGGATGAATCGTTGTGCGTGCAGGGGATAAGGCTTCAACTGCCCGATTCCGTCCGGTGCCTGCCGGTGTGCCGTTTGCAAGGGGAGTTGCAGGCTATGGGCTTATTCCGTGGAATCAGTGGGCGAGGCGGTCGTTCCGGCACATCGAGTTTTTTGCCGAAGCGGGTGATGTGAAAATATGCTGGCATCAGGACAGCATACCTGTTATCCAAGGCAAGGAATTGAACCGGATAACCAGAGAAGCCGATGGGTATGCTCAATCCGTAAAGAATGAGTATTATCCCCTGCTGTCCCAAATGACAGAAGAAGAGGGGCATTATCTGCCCGAAGTGAAAGCCCTATTTGAAAAAAATGGTGACGGCAACCGATTATGAAGAACAGATGAAATTGTACCATCGCTTGAAGAATTTGCCAGACGAACAGAAATATGTGCCTGAATATTGGAGAGATTGTTCGATGAACCGTAATTTTTTTCAAACAGATTTGTTTATCTGAAAAAAAAGTATTTCCTTTGCATCCTGTTTGGAAAGCGTTTATAAATAAAGTACAGAGAGATGTCAAGAGTTTGTCAAATAACCGGAAAAAGAGCAATGGGTGGAAACCATGTTTCTCACTCTAAGAGAAGAGTGAAGAGAACATTTTCAATCAACCTGTTCAAGAGAAATTTTTATTGGCCCGAGGAAGACAGATGGATTCGCCTGAATGTTTCAGCAGAGGGGCTTCGTTTGATTAATAAGATCGGTTTGAGTGCTTGCCTGAAACAGGCTACCGAAGCCGGCTTGATTAAAACCATTTAAAATCACTGACGATGGCAAAGAAAGGTAAAGGAAACAGAGTACAGGTGATTCTTGAATGCACGGAACAGAAAGAGTCCGGCGTACCGGGAATGTCACGCTACATTACCACGAAGAACAGGAAGAATACGCCTGAGAGATTGGAATTGAAAAAGTACAATCCCTATTTGAAAAGAGTAACGTTACACCGCGAAATTAAATAATTGAACTATGGCAAAGAAAGTAGTTGCAACTCTGAAAACCGGTGACGGTAGGGGATATGCGAAAGTAATCAAAATGGTGAAGTCTGAAAAGACAGGCGCTTATACTTTCAAAGAACAGATGGTCACAACTGACCAGGTGAAAGAAGCCTTGAAGAAATAAATACATTTCTTTATGATGATAAAAAGATGCTCTTTACGGGGGCATCTTTTTTTTGTGTGCCTCTGCGTGCGTTCAGACAGACAGGCGGATGGTGTGGAAAGTGCCGTGCAGCAGGTCGATGAGGAGAAGTTTTCCGGACAGGGTGGAATCGCTTCCGAGGATGACCTTGACGGTTTCCGAAGCTTGGATGGAACCGATGACGCCGGGCAGCGCCCCGATGACCCCCAAAGGCTGGCGGAAGTCAGGTACGCCGTCGTGGTATTCGTACAAATCCCGGTAGGTGGGACCTCCCCGGTAGTTGAACACGGACACCTGCCCCTCGAACTCGCAGATGCTGCCGTACACAAAAGGTTTGCCGGCAGCCACACAGGCGTCGTTGATGACGTAGCGGGCGGCTAGGTTATCGGTTGCATCTATTACGATGTCATATGCCGGAATGATTTGCGGGGCATTCGTAGCGGTCAGGCGTTCGTCGTATGTGTGGACGGTGCAGTGCGGATTGAGGGCTTGTAACTTGCGGCGGGCGGTTTCCGCCTTAGGTGCACCGAGACACAGGCTGTCGTACAATACCTGCCGTTGGAGGTTGCTTTCCGAAATTGTATCATCGTCCATGATGCCGAGCGTACCGATGCCGGCGGCTGCCAGATAGAGCAGCACGGGGGAGCCCAATCCTCCTGCACCGACGACCAATACTTTGGCTTGCAGTAATTTCTCCTGTCCGGCTTCTCCGACCTCCTCCAGCAGGAGGTGGCGTGAATATCTTACTTTTTCTTCTTCCGTCATGATGCGCGCAGTTTAGGGATTACAACCAGCCGTCCCAATCTTTCCATACGGGTTCGTAGCCTTTGGCACGGATGGCGTCAGCGACCTCTGCAGGGGTGCGTTCGTCGCTGATGTGGAACTGTTCCAGTGCCTGCGGATAGGTGTAGTACCCTCCCGGCTCGGTCTTCGAACCTGCGCTCATGGAGGTGACGCCCAAAGGCAGGATATTGTCTCGGAAAACGGCGCTTTCGCGGGTGGAGATGGAGATATCCACGTCGTGGTCGAAGATGCGAAAGGCGAAAATCAATTGTGCCAGTTCCCGGTCCTCCAACACCACGTTGGGCTGGAAGTGTCCTTCCGACGGGCGCATGCGCGGGAAATTGACGCTGTATTTTGTTTGCCAGTAGTGGTGTTGCAGGTAGCGCAGATGGTGCGCCATCATGGTGACATCTGTGCGCCATTCCTCCAGACCGATGAGCACGCCCATGCCGATTTTATGGACGTTTGCCTGTCCCATGCGGTCGAACCCGTTGAGTCGCCACTCAAACTTCGACTTCATGCCTTTCGGGTGGTACACATTGTAGCGGGCGCGATTATAGGTTTCCTGAAAACACACTACCCCGTGCAGTCCGGCGTGGGTGAGTCGTTCATATTCCTCCGCCTTGAGGGGCATGACCTCGATGGTGAGGTTGGAGAATAGGGGATGCGCCAGTTTCAAAGCCCGTTCGAGATAGTCTACGCCGGCATCCTTGGGGTTCTCGCCGGTCACGATAAGCAGATTCTCGAAGTTGCCTAACTTTTTGATGGCGTGCAGTTCGTTCACTATCTCTTCTTCCGTGAGGATGGTGCGCTGGAACGGGTTATCGTGGTTGAATCCGCAGTAGACGCAGAAGTTCGTACATGAGTTCGTGATATAAAGCGGGATATACAATGACATGGTTTTTCCAAACCGTTGCAAGGTGTATCTCCGGCTTAATGCCGCCATTTGCTCCAGATAGGGAGCGGCAGCGGGGGAAATCAGCGCCATGAAATCCTCCACGTCCAAATGGCTTTTTCTCAAGGCGGCTTCCACATCGGCGGCGGTTTTGGCGTAAATCCGCCGGGTGGTGTCTTCCCAGGAATATCGGTCTAATTCTTCTGAAAACATAGATTTGATGATAAGGATTCTCAATTCAGGAACGCCGTCAGGGGACTGCTGGCTTCGGCGGTGAATCCCTGTCCGGGGAGTCCCGCTTCGTATGCCATGCGTCCGGCTTCGACTGCTGTTTTGAATGCTTTTGCCATCTCCACAGGGTCACCTGCGACGGCAATCGCAGTGTTCACCAGCACGGCGTCCGCGCCCATCTCCATGGCTTCCGCGGCGTGGCTCGGCGCGCCGATGCCCGCATCCACGACCACGGGGATATTACTTTGCTCGATGATGATGCGCAGGAACTCCCGCGTCTGCAACCCCCGGTTGGTGCCGATGGGGGCGCCGAGCGGCATAACGGTAGCGGCGCCGGCATTTTCCAGTCGCTTGCACAGCACCGGGTCCGCTTGGCAGTAGGGGAGGACGATGAAGCCCAGCTTGGCCAGTTCCTCCGTCGCTTTCAGGGTCTCCACCGGGTCCGGAAGCAGGTAGCGCGGGTCGGGATGGATTTCCAGTTTCAGCCAGTTCGTACCGAACGCTTCCCGGGATAATCGGGCGGCGAACACCGCTTCCTTGGCGTCCCGCACGCCTGACGTATTGGGCAACAGCTGGATGTCCGGGCGGAGGATATGCCTCAGCATATCGTCGTTCTTGTCCTCCGTGCGGATGCGTTTCATGGCCACCGTCACCATCTGGCTACCGGATGTGGCGATTGCCGCTTCCATTTTCTCGTTTGAGGCGAACTTCCCCGTGCCCGTAAACAGGCGGGAAGTAAAGGTTCTATCTGCAATTTTTAAAGGTTTCATGGTATAATGTTTATGACATGGTTAATTGTTTGAGTATCTCCCGAGTCTTGGCGGCGAGGTCGTCGCTGTTCCTGATGACACCGGAGAGGGCGATGCCCCGGATACCCGTTTCCATTAAGGCGGGGATATCCTTTTCCGTGATGCCGCCGATGGCGAACACCGGTATGCGGATGCCGTGCTCCCGCATCAGCCCCATCAGACGGCGGTAGCCTTCCATCCCGAGTATGGGGCTGAGCCGTTCTTTCGTCGTGGTATAGGCGTAAGGTCCCAGTCCGATGTAATCCACCCCTTGCCGGTGGCGGAGCTGTATATCTTCCCACGTGTTGCACGTGGCGCCGATGATTTTCCCTTTGCCCAACAGCTGCCTTGCCTCCGTCGGATTCATATCCTCCTTGCCGAGGTGCACGCCGTCGGCATCCAGTTGCCGCGCCGCTTCGGGACTGTCGTTCACGATGAACAGGGCGCCGTGGCGGCGGCACACCTCCTTCATTTTCCGTCCCGTTTCCAGCAATTCGGCAGGCGAGACGCCCTTCATGCGGAGTTGCACCCAGCGCATACCTCCCCGGCACACCGCCTCCGCCTGTTCGCATAGCGTCATTCCCTCCTTCGGGGCGGTAATGTATTGCAGGGGCAGCTCCGAGGGGAGCGGGAGGGAAGCGGAACAAGGTGCCGGCGGCATAGGCAGCAATCCTTCTGTACCCCCGATGATTTGTGCTACGTAGGTCTGTGCCTCTCGGCACGCTTCCGGCAGCGCTGTTCCTTGCGCCAGGCGGGCGGCGATGGAGGAGGAGAGCAGGCAGCCTGTGCCGTGCTTCGTTCCGGTGCTTTTCTGCACCGTAAACCGGTATATCTTTTCCGGTGTCACTAAGCGGTCGGTGGACAATTTCCCCTTGTTGTGTCCTCCTTTCCACAGAATACACACCCCGTGGCGGCGGGCAATGCCTTGCAGGGCTTCCATATTGGCGTTTTCCCCAAAAAGGAGCGGCAACTCCTCCGTGTTCGGGGTAACCAGGTATATCCCGTCCAGCAACTCCTGCCACCCTTTCGGCGCCTGCGTATGGAACACCTCCCCGGCGGTGGCTTTCAGGATGGGGTCCCAGATGATTTTCACGTCGGAAACCTCCTCCCGCACATACTTCACCACCTGTGCCAATACCTCGAAATCCCTCACCAAGCCGATTTTGACAACCTCCGGGCGGTGCTTCCGGAACAGCACGCCGCACTGCCGGATGATTTCCTCCGCGGGTATCCACCGGGTACCCTCATACCTCTCCTCGTTTTGGAACGTGAGTGCCGAACAGACCCCCAGCCCGTAGGCGCCGGCGGCTTCCACCGCCCGCAGGTCGGCGCTCACGCCTGCGCCCGACGAGGGGTCAAAGCCTCCGATGCTCATCACGAACGGTGTGCGCAGGCGTCTCCACCGCGGCAATGCCTCCTTCGGGCGTTCCCACAGGTAGCCCAGCACCGCCACTCTCGCGAACCCCGCCAGCCGGCAGGCGTCCGTCCGCTCCGGCGTCACGCCCCCCAAGGCAACCACCGGCACGGCGATGCCCGACAAATCCGGCATCCCGCCGAAAGCGGCGGTGTATCCCGCTTTTGAAATACTGTCGAACACCGGGCTAAGGAAACAGTATGCCGGCGTAAACGGCAACGCCCGGATTTCCTCCGTGCTGTGGCACGAGACGCTGACCTGCATTCCCGCATAGCGGGTGTGTTCGCTTGCCTCTCCCGACCGCAAATGTATGCCACGCAACTGGTATTTCTCCGCCAGTGCGTAATGTGCGTGTATCACCACCCGCCTGCGGTATCGCGGCTCTATCCTCCGGATAAACGCCTCGTATGCTTCCGCGGAGGCGCCCGGCTTCCGCAGGTGCAACGTCTCCAGCCCGTTCGCGAAGAGCAGGTTGCAGATGACCGTTTCGTCCGGTACCGCCGTCGGCGGGGTAATGACAATGAACTGCATGGCGGCTATTTCTCTTCGTTGATTTTATCCCTCAGCTTCTTGCTGGCGCGCATCGAGCAAAAATGCTCGCCGCACATTGAGCAGAAATGCGCCTCCTTGTGTCCCTCCTCGGGCAGCGTTTCGTCATGGAATCGGAGCGCCTTCTCGGAGTCCAGCGCCAGGTGGAACTGGTCTTTCCACCGGAACTCGAACCGTGCCTTGCTCATCGCGTAATCGCGGAAGCAGGCCGCCGGATGCCCTTTCGCTAGGTCGGCGGCATGGGCTGCCAACTTAAAGGTAATCACCCCCTCCTTCACATCGTCGCGGTTCGGCAGACCGAGGTGCTCCTTCTGCGTCACATAGCACAGCATCGCCGTGCCGAACCACCCGATCATCGCCCCCCCGATGGCGGACGTGATGTGGTCATACCCCGGCGCGATGTCCGTCACCAGCGGTCCCAGCGTATAGAACGGCGCCCCGTGGCAGTATTCCAACTGCAAATCCATGTTCTCCTTGATTTTGTGCATCGGCACATGCCCCGGACCCTCGATGAACGCCTGCACGTCATGCTTCCAGGCCATCTCGCACAGCTCCCCGAGGGTTTTCAGTTCCTCGATTTGCGCCTTGTCGTTGGCGTCCGCGATGCAGCCCGGGCGCAATCCGTCGCCCAGCGAAATCCCTACGTCGTAGCGCGCCAGAATTTCGCATATCTCCTCGAAATGCTCGTAGATGAAACTCTCCCGCTTGTGCGTCGTACACCAGTGCGCCATAATGGAACCGCCGCGGGATACGATACCCGTCAGCCGCTTCAACGTCAGCGGCACATGCTTCCACCGCAACCCCGCGTGTATCGTAAAGTAGTCCACCCCCTGCTCCGCCTGTTCGATGAGCGTATCGCGGAAAATCTCCCAATCCAGTTTCTCCACGTCGCCCCCGACTTTCTCCAGCGTCTGGTAGAGGGGCACCGTCCCCACCGGCACGGGCGAGTTGCGGATAATCCACTCCCGCGTCTCGTGAATGTTCTTCCCCGTCGAGAGGTCCATCACCGTGTCCGCGCCCCAGCGGAACGCCCACACCGCTTTCTCCACCTCCTCCGCGATGGAGGAGGTCACGGGGGAGTTGCCGATGTTGGCATTGATTTTCACCAGGAAATTCCGCCCGATAATCATCGGCTCGCACTCCGGGTGGTTCACGTTCGCCGGAATTACCGCGCGTCCCGCCGCCACCTCCTGCCGCACGAACTCCGGCGTGATGTACTCCGGAATATCCGCCCCGAATGCCTCGCCTTTCTCCTTCCGGTACTTCTCCCGGATGCGGTCCGCCAACTGGTTCTCGCGGATGGCGACATACTCCATCTCCGGCGTGATGATGCCCCGCCGCGCATACGCCATCTGCGTAATGCGCTCTCCCGTGCGCGCCACCCGCGGCATCGTATTCACGTGCTCGAACCGCAGCTCGTCCAGCGAACGGTCCGCCTGGCGCATCCGCCCGTATTCCGAACTCAATCCGTCCAGTTGTATGGTATCCTGCCGTTCTTCTATCCATGCTTCCCGCACTTTCGGAAGCCCCTTGTACAGATCCACCGTATACTCCGGGTCCGTATAGGGTCCCGATGTGTCGTACACCACCACCTCCTCGTTTTCAATCTTGCTCCCGTCCGTGTCCACCGTCGGCGACAGCATGATGCGGCGCATCGGCACCCGCACATCCGGGCGCGACCCTTCCACGTAAATCTTTTCCGAGCCGGGCAACGCACCCGCTGTTACATTAAATTGTTCCATATCGAATGTTTTTTGCTATTTCCGTTTCATCCCCCCTGCACCGCCTTGATAACAATCACCCGTGCCCCTTCCGTGAGCGCCGTCTTGTCCCATTGCGCCTTGGGCACCACCGTGTCCTCCACCGCCACCGCCACGTTCACCGGCGCAATCCCTTCCTGCGCCAACAACTCCGCGACGGTTGTGCCTTCGGCACACGCCACCGCGGCATCGTTCATAAATATCTGCATGTCAAATACATTAAATTAAACTTCCTACGCCGGCACTACCCGGATCAGGTTCAAGGGTATAATCTCAGCCCGTCGTGTTAAGGCACCCCCTCCGATAATTCGCCCCAAAGGTACGTCAAAAATCACAAACCGCCAAGCCTTTCCCCGCTCTTTTGCTTTTTCATGTTGTTTGCTTCTTTTTTTTTAGGTTGCGCCTAATCCGCTCCGTGGTTCCTTGCTCTTTCCATCGTACTTTTGTCGGGACTGAGACGGAGTTCGGTCGCTCGGAAGCGACCGAGGATCGAGGGAGGAGCGAAGCAGCAGCGAAGAAGGGGGCAAGGAACCACGGAGCGGATTAGGCGGCAACCTGCCGTTACTGGGACTTGTTTGCATCATTCTTTCCGCCATTGCAGGAGGAGGAAGAGGAGTCCGGGGAGGAAGATGGCGAGGGCGGCGTGGGTCAGGCAGAAGGAGACGGCGACGATGAAGAGGAGGATGAACGTGTAGGTCTTGTTTTCTCCCAAGCGGGCGCCGACGGCTGCGGCGAGTTCACGATAGCTTTCGAAAAGAAACCGGTGTGGGACATTTACATCTACTTCGCCCGCGAGGACGGCACCGCATACTCCCCGAGCCGCTATCTTTTTGTATTTTATAGTATAAAGAAGATATGGGATAACATGTTATACAGCTTATTTTATGAATAGTACTCTTCAAATATAGTATATAATTTAATATGTTTGATAGTAACTAAAGGTAATCTATTTGGATTTCGAATAGATGAATAAGATACATCAATATTATTTTCTGTGTAAATATTGTAAGAATAATCTGTGACAATATTGAATTCACATTTGAAACTGGATTGATAAGCACAGGCATTACAACAATAGTATGACGGGAAATAATTTTCGAATCCTTTTCCTAAATATTCTAGAGCATTCATTGTTGCATATATAGAAACATCTCCTACTCCATTGCCTTGCATATCTGAATATTTGAAGTTGATGTAGTCGGATAGATGATTTCCACTTGGAATGTTATTATATAGTTTGGATAGTTTTATGAAATTTTGAGGATGTTCTCCTCTTTTCAATACAATTCCACTGTCAGTTTTGCTAAGTGATTTACTTTTTGTTTGGTTCTCCCATGCGTAGCCGCTGTTCAGTCTTTTGATTTTCCTTTTGGTTTCGCGGGCAGTCTTGTTTTGCAATTCAAAACTTTCTCGGACATATTCAAAGATATTTTCGGAAATGCGTACCTGTTTTCCCGAAGTGACGTCAAGAACGATTTGATTGTTCTCGATGTGGGAGTGGCGAAAAAGACGGTTGAAAGCAGGCAGGTAAATATGAACTTCTCCCCAAATGAGTTCCGGATTGTATAAATCACCGTCAATGGCAAGAAAAGCGGAATCTTTGTAGGTTTCGAGCAGTTGCTCAGGAGTGAGCGCAGCCTGTTGCTGATTCAGACAACTTGCCAAACTGAGGATAAACAGGCATCCAATGGCTGTACTGACGATGGAGGTTAGGTTTGTTTTCATAATATTGAATTTTGCGTGAATGATTATGCAATATTAAAGAAATAAAATGAAAAAGAGAAGATGGAACCGTTTTTTTTGTCGTCACAGGGAACGGTTGCGGTGAGTTTACGATCTGTCTTTTCGTCTTATAAACCAATATTTGGTAAGGAATGAAATGATACAAGAGAGTATGGGGGCGATTATTGACCATAGTAGCATTATAATTCCAATCCCATACAAAACTGAATAACACGATTGTAAGAAGAATTGTTGTGGACAGAAACAGATACCCTGCCAATTTCCACCATTGATTGCCTTTGTATAGTTTCCAGGTTACAGCACTGCCTACAAGAGGTTTTGTTCATGGTTTGGTCAGTGACAAAGGGAGGTAAATATGTTATTCTTTCCGCCATTGCAGGAGGAGGAAGAGGAGTCCGGGGAGGAAGATGGCGAGGGCGGTGATCTGGAGGGCGAGGGCGAGGGAGAAGGCGTCGTTGAGCCAGCCGATGAAGGGTGCCATGAGGGCGAAAGTGAGGCGGATGATGAAGTTGCGGATGGAGAGGACGGTGGCGCGCATTTCGGAGAAGGTCTGGCGGTTGATGTAGCCTTTGAGGATGGGAGTGGCGAAGCCGCGGACGATGTAGAAGAGGAAGAGGATGGCGAGGGCGGCGTGGGTCAGGCAGAAGGAGACGGCGAGGTAGCCGCCGACGATGAAGAGGAGGATGAACGTGTAGGTCTTGTTTTCTCCCAAGCGGGCGCTGAGGGCGTCCGAGTAGAGGGCGGCGATGCCGACGACGAGGTTGAGGACGGTCCACACGACGCCGAAGAGCTCGGTGGGGAGGTCGATGTGCATGAGGACAGGCTGCACGAACCATGCCATGGTAAGGGTGGAGGCGCCGATGATGCCCGAGAAGAGGATGTCGTAGCGGAGGGTGCGGTTGCGGACGAGGGAGTAGTGGAGGATGTTCAGGATGTTGCGCAGGGGGTGGAGGATGCGGGTGCGGGCGTTGTATTCCTTGAGGGAGAGGGCGGCGGGGATGCCGATGAAGGCGACGCCCATCTGGCAGTAGAACGGCAGGCGGAGGAAGGAGGCGGCGAGCAATCCGCCGCAGATGCCGGCAAGGGCTTCGGAGAAGTTGCCGACCATGATGACCCGTCCTTCGTATTTGAGGTAGTCTTTCTCGCGCCGGTGGCGGAGCATGGTGTCGTAGAGGAGGGCGGAGTCGGCGCCGGAGACGAGGCTCTGTCCGATGCCCAACAGGATTTCCGCGAGTAGGAAGGCGCCGAAGGTGTAGGCGAGGGAATAGGTGACGGTTCCCCCGAAGGCGATGAGGCAGCCGGCGAGCAGGCATTTCTTGCGTCCCCAGGCGTCGGCGAGGTAGCCGGTGGGGATGTCCAGAGCAACGGAGACGATGGAGTAGACGCTTTTGAGGAGGAAGATTTCTTTCAAGCCCAGTCCGTTTTCCTGGTAGAAAAGCACGATGATGGGCATGATCAGGGAGAACCATTTGGAGACCTTGATGCAGTAAAGCGCCGTGATATTTCTTTGGAGTGTGCTCACTTGTGTGTTCGTTTGCAGGGACAAAGATAGGAATAAAAGTCGTTGCGGAGGAAAGATTGCACATAAAAGAAAAAAGTGTGCAATATTCTTTTGGATAAACGGATTAATGCCTATTTTTGCATCGAATTGTAACTAAAATAATCGATGCGCTATGAGAATTGAAAAGATAAATGACATTTACGAAGTGTTGAAAGGGCATGCCGCGAAGAAAAGGCTGGTGGTTGCCTATGCCAATGACAGCCATTCCATCGAGGCGGTGCACATGGCGGTGAAAGCCGGTCTGGTCGAGGGGATTCTGGTGGGCGACACGGAGGTCATCAAGAAGGTTTGCGAGGAGCACGGGTATGATGCTTCGGTTTTCCGGATTGTGCATGAGACCAATGACGTGAAGTGTGCGGAGAAGGCGGTGGAGCTGGTGCGTAACGGCGAGGCGGACGTGATTATGAAGGGGTTGGTGAGCACGGACAAGTATATGCGTGCCATCCTGAACAAGGAGAAAGGACTGCTGCCTCCGAAGGCGACGTTGTCGCATGTGGCGGTGATGGAGAATCCGAATTATCATAAGCTGTTGATTGTGAGCGACTGTGCTATTATTCCCTGTCCCGACTTGGATCAGAAAATCGCGATTGTGAAGTATGTGACCAAGACGGCACGGGCATTGGGCATCGAGACGCCGAAGGTGGCGATGATTGCGCCGACGGAACAGGTGCTTCCGAAAGTGCAGTCGGCGGTGGATGCCGCCATTATTGCCAAAATGGGTGAGCGGGGACAGATTCCGGGAGCGGTGATTGAAGGGCCTGTGGCTTTGGATGTAGCCATCGACAAGGAAGCGGCGGAAATCAAGAAGATTCGTTCGGTGGTGGCAGGCGATGCGGATTGCCTGGTGTTCCCGAACCTGGAGTCGGGGAATGTGTTCTATAAGACGAATTCCAAGCTGGGCAATGCGAGAATCGGGGCAATCCTGATGGGCGCCAAGGTGCCGAGCGTGTTGTCATCCCGGGGAGACAGCGTGGATACGAAGTTGAATTCCATTGCTTTGGCTGCGATTCTTTCAGAGTAATTCGATATGGCGACATATTTTATCAGCGGCATCGATACGGATGCCGGAAAATCCATAGTAACGGGCATTATTGCCCGTACTTTTATTTCCGACGGGGTAAAAGTGATTACTCAGAAGTTCATCCAGACGGGATGCACGGGGTTGTCGGAAGACATCCTGAAGCACCGGGAAATTATGGGCATCGCTCCGCAGGAGGTGGACAGGGACGGGACGACCTGCCCGTATGTGATGACCTATCCGGCTTCGCCGCACTTGGCGGCGGAAATCGACGGGGTGTCCATTGACATCCGGCGCATCCGCCGTTCGACGGAGCGGTTGGAGGAGTTGTATGACGTGGTGTTGCTGGAGGGGGCGGGAGGGCTTTATGTGCCCGTCACGCGCGGTTACCTGACCATCGATTATGTGCAGGAGTACGGGCATCCGTTGATTCTGGTGGCTTCGTCGAAACTGGGGAGCATCAACCATACGTTGATGAGCCTGGAGTTGTGCCGTTTGCGCGGGGTGGAGGTGAGCCATGTGGTGTATAACGAGTATCCGAATGACAGCGAACTGATTAAGAACGATTCGATAACGATTATCCGCAGTTATTTGGAGAGGCATTTCCCGGAGTGCCGCCTGCTGGAGTTGCCGGTGGTTGAGGGGGGCAAGTGGGGAAGTGCGAGGTTGGAACTTTAAACGGTGATAAGGGATATGCGACGGGTGGAATTGTTGTCTCCCGCAAGGGATCTGGCGGTGGGTGTGGAGGCCATCCGCAACGGGGCGGATGCCGTGTATATCGGGGCGCCGGCTTTTGGGGCACGGAAGGCGGCAGCCAATAGCCTGGAGGATATCCGGGTGTTGGCGGAGTATGCTCACCGGTATGATTGCCGGGTGTTCGTGACGCTCAATACGGTTCTGTACGACCATGAACTGGCGTCGGCGGAGTGGATGATACGCGATTTGTATGCCATCGGGGTGGATGCGTTGATTGTGCAGGATATGGGTATCCTGCGCATGGACTTGCCGCCGATATGCCTGCATGCGAGCACGCAGATGCACAATTATGACTTGGAGCGTATCAAGTTTATCGAGCGGATGGGTTTCCGGCGGATTGTGCTGGCGCGGGAGTTGTCGCTGGAGCAGATCCGGGAGATACGGCGGGAGGTGAAGGCGGAACTGGAGGTGTTTATCCACGGGGCGTTGTGCGTGAGTCTGAGCGGGCAGTGTTACCTGTCGCAGTATATGTTCGGTCGTTCGGCGAACCGCGGTGAGTGCGCGCAGCCGTGCCGGATGCGGTGGTCGGTGGAGGATGCGGGAGGAAAGAGGCTGGTGGATGAGCGTTATATCCTGTCGTTGAAGGATTTGAATCTGACCGCCTACCTGAAGGATTTGGTGGATGTCGGGGTGGATTCTTTCAAGATAGAGGGGCGGTTGAAGGATGAGCGTTATGTGGCGAATGTGACCGCGCATTATTCTTCGTTGTTGGATGCGCTGTCGGGAGTGGAGCGGGTGGGGGCAGGGCGTGTAGCGTATGCTTTCGAGCCGGAGCCGGAACGGAGTTTTAACCGGGGACATTCCGCTTATTTTATCGGGAAGCGGGAGAGGGGGCTGGTGAATCCCGATACGCCGAAGTCGCTGGGAAAGGCGTTCGGGCGTGTGGCGGAGGTGAAGGGGAACCGTTTGCGGGCGGAGGGGACGGAGGAGTTGCATAACGGGGACGGATTGTGCTACCTGCAGGCAGGGGAGTTGAAGGGGGTGAAGGTGAACCGCGTGGCGGACGGGTGGGCGGAGTGCAATGAGAAGTTGAGCGTGCCGGCGGGTACTCTGCTTTATCGGAATTATGACCATGGGTTTGCGGTGCAGTTGGAGCGTGCTAAGTCGGAGAGGCGTATCCCGGTTTCGATGACGGTGGATGTCCGGGCGGGGCGGTTGGTGCTGGAGGCAGTGACGGTATTCGGAGGGGTGAAGGCAAGCGTAGTTTCCGGGGAGGTTTTTGAGGCGGCGTCGAATCCGGGGCAGCGGGAGAGGTTGAAGGTGCAGTTGATGAAATGCGGCGATACGGAGTATGTGTGTGAGGAGGTGGTGTTTTTGTCCGATGAGGTGTTGTTCGTGCCTGCCGCGGCGGCGAATGCCTTGCGGCGGCAGTTGTTGGAGGCGCTTCGTGCTGTCCGGGAGGAGAGGCGGGTACGCCTTCTGCCCGGAAAAGAGGACGGGACGGCGGAGTATCCGGGGCAGGCCGATTGGCGCTTGAATGCGGTGAATGGGAAAGCTGCCGCTTTTTATCGGGAGCATGGCGTGGCGCAGGTGGAGCCGGGATTGGAAAAGCGGTTGCCGGCATCGCCTTTGCCGTTGATGCGTACCCGTTATTGCATTCTGTATGAGTTGGGACGTTGCCGCCGGCAATGTGCGAACGAGGATTTGCGGTTTCCTTTGACGCTGTGCAATGGCAAGCACCGTTTTCGTTTGGAATTTGATTGTGCCCGTTGTTTTATGAATATCATTTTGTAATTTTGTGGGCGAATAGATAAAAGCAGAATTGTATGTGTGGAATTGTTGGTTATTTGGGTTGCCGGGATGCTTATCCGGTGTTGATCAAAGGATTGCATCGTTTGGAATACCGCGGGTATGACAGTGCGGGTATCGCTTTGATATCCGGGGACAATGAATTGAATGTGTATAAGTCGAAAGGCAAGGTTGCCGACCTGGAACGTTTTGCCGAGTCGAAAGATATCAGCGGAAATATAGGAATCGCCCATACCCGTTGGGCAACCCACGGGGAACCGAACGATGCCAATGCGCATCCGCATTACTCGCAGTCCCGCAGTCTGGCGTTGATTCATAACGGAATCATTGAGAATTACACGTCGCTTCGTGCCGAGATGGAGAGCAAAGGCTTTACTTTCCGCAGCAATACGGATACGGAGGTGATTGTGTATTTGGTTGAGTATATTATGCAGACCAACCGTGTGGACCTTTGTACGGCGGTGCAGCTGGCGTTGCATCAGGTGGTTGGGGCGTATGCCATTGCGCTGATTTCCAAAGAGAATCCTGATGAGATTATCGCGGCACGCAAGAGCAGCCCTTTGGTGGTGGGAATCGGCGAGGATGAGTTTTTTCTGGCTTCCGATGCCACGCCGATAGTGGAATATACGGACCGTGTCGTTTACCTGAACGATGAGGAGATTGCCATACTGAGACGGGGCGAGGCGCTCAAGGTGTTGAATTTGAACAATGTGGAGATTACGCCTGAAATCAAGAAACTGGCAGTGAACCTTAGCCAGTTGGAGAAAGGCGGTTTTCCCCATTTCATGCTCAAGGAGATTCATGAACAGCCGCGCACCTTGCAGAATTGCATTCGTGGGCGAATCAATATGGAGGGGACCAATGTGGTGCTTTCCGGAGTGATCGACAATCGGGAGAAGTTTTTGCAGGCGAAACGCATTATCATCGTGGCGTGCGGTACGTCATGGCATGCCGCTCTGATCGGCGAGCATCTGATTGAAGACCTTTGCCGTATCCCGGTGGAGGTGGAGTATGCTTCCGAGTTCCGTTACCGAAATCCGGTGATATTGCCGGGCGATATCGTGATTGCCATTTCCCAATCGGGAGAGACTGCCGATACGTTAGCTGCCATTGAGTTGGCGAAGTCGAAAGGAGCTTTTATTTACGGCATCTGCAACGCGGTGGGCTCTTCCATTCCGCGTGCCACCCATTCCGGTTCGTATATCCACGTGGGTCCGGAAATCGGCGTGGCTTCGACGAAAGCCTTTACAGGGCAGGTGACGGTGCTTTCCATGCTGGCTTTGTCCATTGCCCGTCAGAAAGATACGATTGATGTGGATACTTTTACCCGGTTGGTCAAGGAGTTGCAGGATATACCCAATAAGATTGCCAAAGTGCTGGAGCAGGCGGAGGCGATACGGGATTTGTCGAAGACATTCACCTACGCGCACAATTTCATTTATCTCGGGCGCGGTTACAATTATCCTGCCGCATTGGAAGGTGCGCTTAAGTTGAAAGAGATTTCTTATATTCATGCCGAAGGCTATCCCGCAGCGGAGATGAAGCACGGACCTATCGCGCTCATCGATGCGGAGATGCCTGTGGTTGCCATTGCAACGACGGACAGTATTTATGAAAAGACCATCAGTAATATACAGGAAATTAAAGCACGGAAGGGGAAAGTGATTGCGATTGTGTCGGAAGGGGATGAGACCGTGCACAATATTGCCGACTATTGCATCGAGGTACCTCGTACGGCGGAGCCTTTGACGCCGATAGTCGCTTCTATTCCGTTGCAGCTCTTGGCGTACTATATTGCTGTCAATAAGGGGCGCGATGTGGACCAGCCGCGTAATTTGGCAAAATCTGTGACGGTTGAGTAAGCCGGAAATGAAAGAGAATACCCGGTTGCATCTGTTTAACCCGGATTGCGAACTGGCAATAGCTAATGGCGGGCGGCATTATATGCCGTCCGCTAATGTCATGCGTATGGCGTCGGATTTGGCTTTTCTGCCTGCCTGGTGGGCGGAAGAGGGGGATTGGGTGCTGGTGAAGGAGCCGGTTGATGAAGCATTTGGAAAAGAGCTGGGTATCCGGGTGCGTTGTGTGACGGAAGAGGAATTGGCAGGGGAAACGGCAAATGTGGTGGGGGTGCCTTGGGGACGAAGTCCCAGAATGTGTCATTGGCTGGCGGAGCGGGGGATGGGAGAGGAGTGGCAGGAGGAATGGAAAGAGTGGTACAGCCGCAGGACTGCCCGGAGAGGGTTAGTATATTTGTCCGAACGGATGCCTTTAGAAGAAAAGATTGTTCCGCAGGTATGTTTTTCTTTGGAAGAGATAAAGCGTCGGATGGCAGATTCCGAAGGGGAGTGGCTCATAAAAGCACCTTGGTCTTCGTCCGGGAAAGGACAATTGCGAGGCAAAGGAGCATTTATTCCTAAAGTTCAAGAGTGGATAAACGGGGTGTTCAAAAAGCAGGGCTATGTCATGTTGGAACGGTATCTGGATAAAGTCCGGGACTTTGCCATGGAGTTTCAGGCAACGGGGAAAGGCATGGAGTTTATCGGTTGGTCTTTTTTTACGACGGGGGAGCATGGAGAATACCATGGGAATATGATTGCTCCGCAATCTCAAATGGAGTGTGAGTTGGTCCGTTTAATAGGGGAGGAAACCGTACAATTTTTGAAATGCCACCTTCCGCGAATGCTGGAAACATTGCTTCCCGATTACCGGGGCTATCTTGGGGTGGATATGATGGTGTACAGAGATAGTGAATCTGTGTTACGCGTGTATCCCTGTGTGGAAATCAATTTGCGTTTCAATATGGGGCTTGTTGCCTTGTTTTTAAGCCGGAAATACGTAGCAGAAGGAATGGAGGGAGAGTTTACCGTTTCGTTTTATAACCGGGACGGGGAAGCATGCGAGGAAACCGGGCGTTTGTCTCGCGAATACCCGGCAGTATATGAAAATAACCGGATAAAATCCGGTTATTTATCTTTGACTCCGGTCAAGGAGAGCAGTCGTTTTGTCGCCTCCTTGCTTTGTTATTGAATCTTTGTGTCTTTCAGAATTACATCATGTGCACCGCCTTCCACAATGGAGGTAGAGGAAACCAACGTAATCTTGGCTTTTTCCTGCAATTGGGCAATGGTAATCGAACCGCAGCTGCACATGGTGGATTTGATTTTCCCTAAAGTCAGTTCCAGATTGTCTTTCATCTTACCGGCATAGGGCACGTAGCTGTCCACGCCTTCCTCGAACTTCAAGGCGGCTTTCACGTTGCCTCCCATATCGTAGCGTTGCCAGTTCTTGGCACGGTTGGAACCTTCCCCCCAATACTCTTTCACATAGGTATTTCCGATGGACAACTTCTTGCTCGGGCTTTCATCAAAGCGGGCGAAATAGCGTCCCATCATCAGGAAGTCGGCACCCATCGCCAACGCCAACGTCATGTGGTAATCATGCACCAGTCCGCCGTCCGAACAGATAGGCACATAAATGCCCGTCTCCTCGAAATACTCCTGCCGTGCCTGGCATACTTCAATCAAAGCGGTTGCCTGTCCGCGTCCGATGCCTTTCTGTTCGCGGGTGATGCAGATGGAACCTCCGCCGATACCCACTTTTACAAAGTCCGCACCCGCCTTGACCAAATAGAGAAATCCTTCCTTGTCCACCACGTTTCCTCCTCCGACTTTCACTTCATCGTTGTAGGTCTCTTTAATCCAGCGGATAGTTTCGTATTGCCATTCCGTGAATCCGTCCGACGAGTCCACTACCAATACGTCTGCTCCGGCTTCCACCAATGCCGGTACCCGTTCTTTGTAGTCGCGACTGTTGATGCCGGCGCCTACGACCAATTTTTTATGGCTGTCCAACAACTCATCGGGATTCTCCTGGTGATTCTCATAATCTTTGCGGAACACGAAATACTGCAACTTTTGGTTTTCGTCGATAATCGGCAGGCAATTGAGTTTATTGTCCCATATAATCGTGTTCGCTTCGCTCAACGTGAGTCCCTGTTTGCCTACAATCAGGTTTTCGAAAGGAGTCATGAACTCTGAGACCGGTCTGTTCAGGGCATCCGTTTTCAGGCGATAGTCACGGCTGGTGACCAAGCCGAGCAATTTACCGTTCGGCGTGCCGTCGTCCGTAACGGCGAGGGTGGTATGCCCTGTCTTTTGAGTCAGGTTCACCACCTCCTGCAACGTGGCATCCGGACGTAGGTTGGAATCGCTCACTACGAAGCCGGCTTTGAATTTCTTGACGCGACGAACCATTTCCGCCTGACTTTCGATGGGTTGCGAGCCGAAAATAAACGACAAGCCTCCGTTGCGTGCCAAAGCGATGGCTAATCCGTCATCAGACACCGCTTGCATGACAGCAGACACGAAAGGGATATTCAGCCGGATGGATGAAGTCTCTCCTTTGCGGAATTTGACAACAGGGGTTTGCAGAGAAACGTTATCCGGTGTACACTCTTTGGTGGTGAGTGACGGAATCAACAAATATTCTCCAAATGTGCGGGATACTTCTTTGATGTAGTGAGCCATATACTATCGGTTTAAAAATTGAGCAAAATTACCCAATTCCGGCGAGAAATCCAAGGGGCATGTGATTTTTCCAATAAAATCAGTGCATGATTTTAAAGACCAATTCCTTTAATAGCTCACCGTCCGAACTGCCTGCGTTTCCTACTCCTTTGGATTTCAGGTCGTATTCCCGCAGCAGGGAAATCACTTGCGCGCATTTCATGGCGGTATAAACCCGTGCTCCGTCGGTGTAGTCTTTCATGAAAAAGGGATGTACACCCAGCAATTTAGCCATTTCCTGCACATTCGGCGTGCTTTTTTTCTGATAGTGGTAGGTCAGGAGGTTCAGGAAATAGCGGAACAATGCTGTGATGGTCAGCACTATCGGATTGTTTTTCGGGTTGGCTTCGAAATAATTCACAATACGGTTCGCCTTTAGGAAATCGCGGTACACAATGGCATTCAGCAACTCGAAACTGTTGAAATCCTTGCTGATGCCCGTATGTTCCTCCACGAGCGTTTCCGTGATTTCCCCTCCCTTCGGGAGCAGCAGCCCCAGTTTGTCTATCTCGTTGGCAACCCGGCTGAGGTCCGTACCCAGGCTCTCCGCCAACATGCCCGCCGCTTTGGTCGTGATGCCGTAGGACTTCTCCTTACAGTAGCCGATAATCCATTCCGGCACTTTATTGTCGTACAACTTGGCGGACTCGAAGTAAACGCAATCTCCGGAGTTCCCCAATTTCCTGAACATTCCTTTCCGCTTGTCGGGCTTCTTGTTTTTGTAGGCCAGCACCAGAATGGTGGAGGGTTGGACATGGTCGAGATAGGGGAGCAGATTGTCGAAGTCCTTGATATTTTGCGCTTCCCGTACGATGACCACCTGCCGTTCCGCCATCATGGGAAACCGCCGTGCCGTATCTGCCACGGTGCTCATCGTCGTGTCGTTTCCGTATATCACCGTCAGGTTAAACGCCTTTTCCTCCTCGGTCAGCACCCCGTTTTCGAGCAAGGCAGTGAGGCGGTCGATGAAAAAAGGCTCTTCGCCGCAAAAAAAGTAAACGGGTTTATACCTGCCGGCTTTTATCTCTTTTCTGATCTCTTCGAATGTCATTTCTCCCAATCCAAATATTCCGAGAGCAAAGTTAGTAAAACTTTTCACTTCCCTTGCAGGATTTTCTGCACGATTTCTTCTATTTCCGCGTCCTCTCCCTGCGGGTCGTAGGCGGCTTTCAGGTTGTGCCCGAACAGGCGTGCCACCGACTGCCAGAAATAGGCGTTCATCGCCCCTTTGTATTCCCGGATATGGGCGAATGAAGTGTGTTGCGTTTCCCGGTAAATCAGCCGCATCAGTATTTTTCCTTGGTTCACGCTCAGTTTCATCAGAGGCGCTTTGAACGTTTTCATCAGTCGGTTATATTCCTCCTTGATGATTTTCCGCCGCTCCGCCTCATGTCGGACGGGTGTCAGGCGGTTTTCGATTTCCTGTACCTTTTCCGCCGCCAGAAGGGCGTAAGGATACACTTTCCGCACATTGTATTCCAGCCGTGCATTGCGCCGTTCTTCCCGGCGGTGACGGGTGGCATGCCGACCCTTTCCGACCACCGTCGCCTCCGCCAGTCTCACATGCGGGATGGTATCCCCGCCATGGATGGCAGCGCGCACCACCTCCCTTTTCTGTGCCTGACTGCCCAGCGCACAAAATAATAAGAGGATAGCGGTAAACATGCGCGTCATTTCGAAAATTATTACTTACTTTGTCGCGTTAAAAGTACGAATAATTGTGCGAAATATAAAATAGCAGGCCGTTCTATCGCTGTCCCGCAAGGGAGAGAGGAAAGTCCGGGCAACGCAGGGCATCGTGCTTCCTAACGGGAAGATGTTCGCAAGGGCGTAGTAGCGTAACAGAGAATGACCGTTCGCCGGTGGGGAGACTCCCGGCGGACAAGGGTGAAAAGGCGGGGTAAGAGCCCACCGGTGTTCCGGGTGACCGGGACAGCCGTACGCCTCACGAGTTGCAAGGCCATGTATACCGGCGCATTGGATTTGCCCGATCCATGCCGGGGGGTAGGCTGCTGGAGCCGTCGAGTGATCGGCGGCGTAGATAAATGATAGAAACCGCAAGGTACAGAACCCGGCTTACAGGCCTGCTATTTTTTTACGAACACATCAAAAAGAAACTTCACATATGAAATCAATCCGCGAAATTTTCAACATCGGTTACGGACCCTCTTCCAGCCATACCATGGGACCGAGTCGTGCCGCCAAATTTTTTGACGAGAAATACGGGGAGTCGGACCACCTCCGGGTCACCCTTTACGGCAGTCTGGCACTCACCGGAAAGGGGCACGGCACGGATTCCGCCATCCTGAAGGTCGTATCCCATCCCGAGCGCACGGAAATCGTCTGGCGTCCGGACATCTCCCTGCCCAAACACCCCAACGGCATGCTCTTCGAAGCCATGAACGGAGGGGAGACCGTCGAGAGTTGGACGGTGTACAGTATAGGCGGCGGTGCCTTATGGGACGAATTGGGTACTTTCGACGGGGGAGAAGTCTATCCCAAGACCACGATGGAGGAAATCATGCAATGGTGTCTTGACGAAGGCTGTACCTTTGTGGACTATGTAGAGAAATATGAAGGCAAAGAAATCTTCACCTACCTTGAAGAGGTATGGCAGTATATGCAGGAAGCCGTTGCCCGCGGGCTCTCCACCGAAGGAGTGCTTCCCGGCGAACTGAAACTCGCCCGCAAAGCCAGTTCCTACAACGTGAAAGCCATGCAGTTCACCGGTTCTTCCCGCTCCATGGGGTTGCTTTTCGCCACCGCTCTTGCCGTTTCCGAAGAGAATGCCGGCGGAGGCTGTGTGGTGACCGCCCCGACCTGCGGCGCTTCCGGTGTGCTGCCTGCCCTCATGTACTTCATGAAGCACGACCAGCAGATGCCCGACTACCGCATCATCCGCGGGTTGGCTACCGCCGGGCTTATCGGTAATATTGTCAAGAGCAACGGCTCCATTTCCGGTGCGGAGGTGGGGTGCCAGGGCGAGCTGGGCACCGCCTGTGCCATGGCTGCCGGGGCGGCTACCCAGGTATGGGGAGGCACGCCGCGCCAAATCGAATATGCTGCGGAAATCGGCTTCGAACACAACCTCGGGCTGACCTGCGATCCCGTGCTCGGCTACGTACAGATTCCATGCATCGAGCGCAATGCCTTTGTGGCGCAGAAAGCGCGTGAGGCTGCCTTGTACGCCCTTTTCTCCGACGGCCGCCACATGGTTTCCTTTGACGAAGTCGTCAAAACCATGATGGAAACCGGACTGGACATGCAAGCCAAATACCGCGAGACAAGCCTTGGCGGCTTGGCGTGCGTCTGCATGCGCAAATTGAACAAAAACAAAAAATAAACCATGGAAAAAATCAGATTGAAACTCCTTGGGCTTGCCCGCAATATCTCCCAGAACAACGCCTACACCCTGGTCCTTGCCGACGCGCAGGAACAGATGCAAATTCCCCTGACCGTCGGGCTTGCCGAAGCGCAGGCGGTTGCCATGCTCATGGAAAGCATTTTCTGGGAACGCCCTGTGATGTTCCAGCTCCTCAACAACTTTGCCCACGAGTTAGGGGCGAAACTTGAGGAAGTTTTTCTGCATAAAGTGGAAAACCAGCAGTTTTTCACCCGTCTTCTCTTCCGGACCCCCGAACGTGAAATCACCCTCGACGCCCGCCTTTCCGACGCCGTCGTGCTGGCTGTTTCCAACGGCTGCCCGATTTACACCACGCCTGCCGTCCTCAAGCAGATAGGCAGGCCCCTGGCAGGAACGGACATGCCTGCGGACACTTCCTCTTCCGTGGTCGCCGAATACGGGCCGTTGCCCCTGGAGAGCTACGACATACCAGACCTCCTGCACCTCCTCGACAGAGCTGTCGAACGGGAAGAGTATGAGACTGCCGCCAAAATTCAGGACATCATCAAAAAAAGACAACAATAATTCCGCCTGCCCATGCAGACCGTCACTTTCGATTCCGCTCACATTCATCCCTTTGTCTCCCCCGATGAATTTACTGCCGTCCGACAAGAAGCTTTCACTGCCCAGCAAAGCCTTTTCCGCGCCACCTGTCGCGGGAACGACTTCCTCGGGTGGCTCGATTTGCCTTTGCAGGCGGACTTTGCCGGTATCCGGCAGGCTGCCGAAGAGTTGCGCGCCTGTGCCCGCTACCTCGTGGTCATCGGCATCGGCGGTTCCTACCTCGGCGCGCGTGCCGTCATCGAAGCCCTTTCCTCTTCTTTCCGCCATCCTGACGGGGAGGGGATGCAAGTCCTGTTCGCGGGGCACCACATCGGGGAAGACTATTACGCGGAACTCCTCGACTTCCTCGCGGACAAATCCTTTGCCCTCTGTGTCATCTCCAAATCGGGAACCACCACAGAGCCTGCCATCGCTTTCCGCCTTCTTAAAGCGTATCTCGAACAGCAGGTCGGGCGTGACGAGGCGCGTCGCCGCATCGTTGCCGTCACCGATGCCGCCCGCGGAGCGCTCCATGATTTAGCGCAGCAGGAAGGTTACCGCACTTTTGCCATCCCCGACAATGTAGGCGGGCGTTTCTCCCTGCTCACCCCTGTCGGGCTGCTGCCCATAGCCGCCGCCGGATTTGACGCGGAAGCCCTGCTCGCCGGAGCCGCCGCCATGCGGAGCCTCTGTACCGACTGTCCCGACAATCCCGCCCTCCGGTATGCCGCCGCACGCACGGCGCTCTATCGCAAGGGATACTCCGTGGAGATTCTTGCCAATTTCCATACCAAATTGCATTACGTCACCGAATGGTGGAAACAACTCTTCGGCGAAAGCGAAGGCAAGGAGCACCGCGGCATCTTTCCCGCCGGTGCCGACTTCACCACCGACCTCCATTCCATGGGGCAATACATCCAGCAGGGACCTCGCACCCTCATGGAGACCGTCATTTCCGTCTCTTCCCCTTGCCGCCGTATGGCCATCCCACATGACCCCGGCAACCTCGACCGCCTCAATTTCCTGGCAGGCATGCGGGTGGACGAAGTCAATAAAATGGCGGAACTCGGCACGCGCATCGCCCACATCGATGGCGGTGTGCCTAACATGGCGTTCCGCCTGCCCGAACTCAACGCCCACACGTTGGGGCAGTTGTTCTATCTCTTTGAACTGGCATGCGGCATTTCCGGCTGCATGCTCGGTGTGAACCCCTTCGACCAGCCCGGAGTGGAAGACTACAAAAACAACATGTTCGCCCTGCTCGGTAAACCGGGTTACGAGCAAGCCTCACGCGACATTAAAATCAAATTGGAAAATTCCGGAACGCTTTAGAATACGGGAATCTTGTACAACACCCCGAACGACACCCCGTGCCGTCCTCTTCCCGCCACGCCCCACGCCAAGGCTCGGTCCGTGAAACGAATCTCCTTGCCTCCGTAGCGGGCGAAAAAGCGCAGGTTTTCCGTCATGGGAAAATACTCCACGCCGCCCTGCACGCCCCACGTCCGGCGGTAATTGCCCCGCTCCATGCCGTTGCCCGCGCGGTACAGCCCCGCCGTCTCGTATGAACCTTTCACGAACACGTTCAACTTCGGCAACGGGCGGAAATCCAGCCGGCTCACGACCGTGACATACCCGCAATCCGTCGCCCGCGCACCTGTCTCCGTCCCTTGCGACACTTCGGACAACAGCCCCAGCTTGTCAATCCCCTCCGCTGAGCCCATCACATCCACGTACGCCCCGAACCTGCCTTCCCGCCATGCCGCCCCCAAGGCGCCCATCCACACGTTTTCCCCCCGTCCCTCGTGGAATGCCGTGAACGAACACCGTGTCGTCAGCCGTTCCCCGCAGAACGCCCCGTTCCAGTTCAGCGTATATCCCAACGGCACTTTCGCCGCCCGGAATCCCGCCGGGAGCACCCCATACGTCTCCTCCGCGCTGTCCGACCGCCCGTCCACCACCTGCACCCGCAACTCCTGCGTCGGCGTCACCTGCCACATCAGATTCGCCCCCAACAGAAAACAGGTCACCTCATTCCCGAAATCCGAATATTCATACACCTCCGCCGGGTCCGCGTCATACTCGAATCCGCCGAAGTCCGCATACTGCTTCCCGATGAACGATGACAGGGTAGGCGTCCATTCGAATCCGACGCCCAGGCAGTCCACCGATGCCGGCATCCCGTCCACGCTTCCTGTCCGGAAACTCTTGTTCAGGTGCTGGTACCACCGCACGGTAATCCAGTCCGTTATCCTCGCGTTCACCTGCAACCGCAGGTAATCCGCCCGGAACGCCGCCCCCTTCTCCGCTTCCCCCATCCCGACATAAAATGCCAGGCGCGTATTCAGGTCCACGCTCAAATTCCGGCTCCGTGCCGTCTTTCCCATGATTCGTTCGAACAAGGTCTTTTCCACTTCCGGAATCTCTTTTTCCGCCTTCTCCTGTGCCTGTGCGCCATTCCATCCCATGAGGCAGACGCCGAAAAGCAGGGCTACAAATCTTTTCATCATTTATCCGTTTATTGTTCAGGGGCGCAAAAATAGTTAAAAAACCGGAATCCGCAAGAAAAGTGCTGAAAAACATGAAAATAGGCATAGCCATGGAGGGAATCATGAAAGAACTTGATTTTCTCGGAAAAAATGATGACCTTTGTATGCGTCATGAAAAACACATAAAAGAATAAATTTACCATGAAAACATTCCATTTTTTGAAAACAATGGCTGTCGTCCTGCTCTTGGGAGCCGGTATGACTTCATGCCTCAAGACTTCCGAGCCGAATTTTGAAGTGGCTCCTGTTGTTGCATACATATTACAAGAAGGAACGGGCGAGAACGCACGTTTTACCCCTCATATTTATCTGTTTGGGAACAAACCGATTGCGCATACGATGATGTCGCCCCGCTGCAAATTCGAGGAAAAAAACTACTATTTTGAAGAAGTAAGCGGAAGCGCAGGTTATTATTTGGAAATGACCTCCTCTATGAATTCTCCCGTGGATACGGTAAAGGCTTGGACATTCAAGATAGAGGCAGAGTCCAAAGTAGTGTCCGAAACGGAGGAATCGGAGTATGCTGTTTTTTCCAATACGTTTACCTCGGCTAAGTCTTTGGGAGCGTTTACTGCCGATGAGTTGGAATATAAGGATGACAAGGTGACTGCCACGTGGGATAAAGTGGAGAATGCGGAATGTTATATTTTGATGTACCGCCGCAGTGCTTCCAATATGTGGCTTGAGTATCCCAACGGACGTTTCTATCCGAGTGAGAAGGAGGGACGATTGACCGGTACCTTGTCTGTCCAGTTGCTGAAAGACGAGAGATTCCAGATTGCCATTGCTGCAGTGAATAAAAGTTTGTTGATGGTGACTTCAGAGAAGTTTGTGACGGGAACTTACGGCAGTGCTGCCAAGTGAAGCTGACAACAGCTATAAAAAACGAGCCGCCCGATTCATGACCGGGCGGCTCGCTTTGTTTCAGGGCTTCGGAGCCTTTATTTGGATAACCGTACGGTGTCCATGGCGATGACCAGTTCCTCGTCGGTGCTGATGACCATGACTTTCGTGCGGGAATCAGCGGTGCTGATGACAGTGTCCTTGCCTTTGATGGAGGCGTTCAGCTGCTTGTCGATGCGGATTCCGAAGAAGTCCATATCCTCGCACACGGCTTCGCGGATGGGCTGGTCGTTCTCACCGATGCCGCCGGTGAAGATGACGAGGTCCACGCCGTTCAATGCGGCGGCGTAAGCGCCGATGTATTTCTTCACGTTGTAGGAGAATACGTCCAGTGCCAGCCCGGCGCGCTTGTTGCCCACCTCTACGGCACTCCAGAGTTCACGGAAGTCGGAGGATACGCCGGAGATGCCCTGTACGCCGGATTGCTTGTTGATAAAGGTATTGGCTTGGGCAAGGTCATAACCCTCTTTTTCGCATACGTAGAGGAGAGCGCCCAGGTCGAGGTCACCGGCACGGGTACCCATCACCAGTCCCGCTACGGGGGTGAAGCCCATGGAGGTGTCCACCGATTTGCCGCCTTGGATGGCAGTGATGGATGCCCCGTTGCCGAGGTGGCAGGTGATGATTTTCTTCTCGGCGATGTTCCAGCCTAAGAGGCGGCAGGCTTTCTCGGCGACGAACTTGTGGGAGGTGCCGTGGAAGCCGTAGCGGCGCACGCCGTATTTCTCGTAGTATTCGTAGGGAATGCCGTACACGTAGGCTTTCTCCGGGAGGGTCTGGTGGAAAGAGGTGTCGAACACCGCCACCTGGGGTACGGAGGGTAGCAGGCGCTCCATGGTCTCGATGCCTTTGAGGTTGGCGGGGTTGTGCAGCGGAGCGATTTCGCTCAGCGCCCGGATTTTCTCCTTGGCGTCCGGAGTCACGCGCACGCTCTCGGAAAAGTATTCGCCGCCGTGTGCCACGCGGTGTCCTACGGCGTTGATTTCCGCGAGGGAGCCGAGTACGCCGTTGCGCGGGTCCACGAGCGCTTTCAGGATAAGATCCATGCCGGCGCTATGGTCGGGGATGGGCTGTTCGATGACACTCTTTTCCTTGCCTTCCGGCTTATAGGTGAAGCTGCCGCAGGCAAGCCCGATTTTCTCTACGATGCCTTTTGCCAGCAGGGTGGCTTCGGTGTCCATGTTGAGCAGCTGGTACTTGATGGACGAGCTGCCGCAGTTGAGTACTAATACGTTCATATCGTTGGTGTTCTGTTATTTTTTAGCCGCAGCTTGATTAACGGTAATGGCGACGAGGTTCACGATGTCGCTCACAGAGCATCCTCTGGAGAGGTCGTTGATGGGGGCAGCCATGCCTTGCAGCACAGGACCTACCGCCTCGATGCCTGCAATGCGCTGCACGAGTTTGTAGCTGATGTTACCCACCTCGAGGCTCGGGAAAATGAGCACGTTGGCTTTTCCGGCAACGGCGCTACCCGGCGCTTTGCTGCTTCCGACGGAAGGCACGAGGGCGGCGTCCGCCTGCATTTCGCCGTCGATGACGAGGTCGGGAGCCATCTGTTTGGCGAGTTCGGTGGCTTTAACCACTTTGTCCACGAGTTCGTTCTTGGCGGAGCCTTTGGTGGAGAAACTCAGCATGGCGATGCGCGGCTCGATGCGTGCGATGGCGCGTGCGGTACCTGCCGTGGAGACGGCGATTTGAGCCAGTTCTTCCGCGGTGGGGGTGGGGAGTACGGCGCAGTCGGCGCAGACAATCAGCCCGTTTTCGCCGTATTCCGGTTTATTGGTCAAGAGAAGGAAAGCGCCGGATACCACGGAGATGCCCGGGAGCGTTTTCACGATTTGCAGGGCGGGGCGGAGCACGTCGCCTGTGGCGTTCTTGGCGCCGGCGACTTCGCCGTCCGCGTCACCGCTCTTAATCATCAGGGTTGCCAGGTAGAGGGGATCTTCCACGAGACGCAGCGCCTGCTCTTTGGTCATGCCCTTGCTTTTGCGCAGTTCGACGAGGAGGTCGGCGTACGCTTCTTTCTTCTCGTGGTTTTGTGGGTTGATGAGGGTAGCGCTTCCGATGTGTTTCAGTCCGTGTTTGGCGGCGAGAGCGCGTATCTCATCGGGGTTGCCGATAAGGATGATGCGGGCGATGCCTTCGCTGATGATCTGGTCGGCAGCCTGAAGGGTACGTTCTTCGGTACCTTCGGGGAGGACAATCGTTTTGCTTTGCTTTTTAGCGTTTTCCTTGATTTGTTCTAAAAGTCCCATGGTATTTTGTGTTTAAATTGATTTATCGTTTGAGAGGGCAAATGTACTAATGATGTGTATAAAAAAGAAAAAAGCCGCATCAAAAATGCGGCTTTGTTCAGTTTTTTATTCTGGCATTTATTCGGTTTCCTTATATAAGGTGACGCAGGTGTTTGCGTTACCGATATCCATACCGACAGCGAGTTGCTGGTTTCTGAATATTTTGATTTCTTCCGTCTCGATGTTGCCCGGTATGTTGGACTTGGTGGCTTGTGCCTTGATTTTGGAGTTGAGGCAGTAGCCGTGGGAAGCGCATTTGTCGGGTTCGGGATAGATGACGATTTCTACGATGTCCCCGAATTCCTCTTTCACGCAATTGACAAGTTCCGGATAGAGCGCGCCACCTCCGACGAGGTACATTTTGGAACATTTGTTGAAGTCGTCGTCGGTGAATGCCCGGCGAAGGTTGGGGGAGATGACCTCTTTGTAGTACATGCGGAGCACTTTCTCACGCAGGTCGAGGATATTGTGTTTCACGCGGTTTACGGTGATACTTCCTTTCTGGAAAGCGACATCGATCTGGTGCTCGGTCTTCATGTTGAGGTAGAAGGTTTTTGCCAGTTCGTTGGACAGCAGGTTCACCGCGTGGCGGATGCCGTGGGTGCTGACTGCGGAACGGTTGATGAGTCCGGCGCGGGTGGAGACGATAGCTTCACAGGTGCCGTATCCGAGGCTGACAATGAAGAAGTTGTCCTTCTCCTGGAGTTCGCCTTCGCGGATGGCTATGGTACATCCCTGGATTTCAGGAATGACTTCCACTTTCCCTACGTTCACTTCACGCTTGGTGTTGGCGGGTCCGCCGAACGTTGCCGCATCGTAGTTGATGATGTGGCGTCCTTGGAGTACTTCGGTCGCTTTGTCGCGGTAAAGCATATAGGTGGCAAAGGGGAAACCGGTGGTCAGGTAGATTTCTTCCTCGCCTTTGGGCTGGGTCAGCAACAGGCTGGCTTCGCTCAGGAGTTTGTATTCCGCATCGGATGGTGCGGCGTTGATGCTTTTGTGCGGGGAGTGACCTTCGACCAATGCCAGGTTTCCGATGATGTATTCGTTGTCGTCCAGGTTGATTTTAATACCGTCCAAAATGTTTTCAGCTACGTTCTTAAGCTCTTGGTTTGTAGCCTCATAGACGCTGGGAAAGTTGTAAGATTTCAGCATATAGATGTTTTTTAGTTGATATTCTTTGCCATTAAAATACGGACAAATTTATATGAAATATTTTAATTACAAGAGAGTTTGCGCTAAAATTCACAAATATTATGATGTTTGGGCGGGCGGTTCGAGCTTGAACCGTATGCGGAGGCGTCCCTCTTCGTAGTCGGCGGTGGTGATTTTGAACCTGCCGATTTCGGCGGTGTTGCCGACGTGTGCGCCGATGCAGGCGCATAGGTCGTAATCGCCGACGGCGACGATGCGGAGGGTGTCGCCCGCTTCGGGCGGGAGTTTGGAGAGGTCTATTTGGGGCGGGAGCTCGTCGCGCCGGCAGAGGCTGGCGGTGACGGGGAGGTGGCGGTCGATGGTCTCGTTCACGAGGCGCTCGATTTCGGCGATTTCTTCCCGGGAGGGTTCCTGCGGGAGGAAATAGTCGGCTTTGCTCTTTTTCTTTTCGATGTGTGTGTTGCGCGAGCGGCTGCATCCGAAAAGGCGTATCATCGTCTGATTGAGGATATGCTCTGCGGTATGCATGGGAGGATATTCCTCTTTGTTGTGGGCGTTGAGAGTGGGTTGTTCTTCCATGGTGGCTGTCTTTTTTGATGGGCAAATGTACGATAAATGTGGAATCGGTCTTCATTTTTGATTACTTTGTTTATCTTTGTCCGCTGATTTAAGATGAATGAACCGTTTATTTGGTTTGTAAGTTAAATGATAAACAGATAATTATGAAGTTGTTAGAAGGTAAAACAGCCCTGATTACGGGTGCATCGAGAGGTATTGGCAAGGCGGTGGCGCTGGCATTTGCAAAAGAAGGTGCCGATATCGCTTTCACGGATTTGAGGTATGACGAAATTGCGCAGGCAACGGAGAAAGAGATTGCGGCATGCGGCGTAAAGGCAAAGATGTATGCCTCGAATGCGGCAGACTTTGAGCAGACATCGGCGACGGTGGATGAGATTATCAAGGATTTCGGCCGCATCGACGTGCTGGTCAATAATGCGGGAATCACGAAAGACACTCTGTTGATGCGTATGTCCGAGGAGCAGTGGGACGCTGTGATTAACGTAAACTTGAAGTCCGTATTCAATTACACGAAGACCGTTTCCGCGGTGATGTTGAAACAGAAGAGCGGTTCCATCATCAGCATGAGCTCCGTGGTAGGCGTGAGCGGCAACGCGGGACAGGCGAATTATTCGGCGTCCAAGGCGGGCATCATCGGCTTCACGAAGAGCGTGGCGAAAGAGTTGGGCTCGCGGAACATCCGTGCCAATGCGGTGGCTCCCGGGTTCATCATCACGGACATGACGGCGCAGTTGCCGGAGGATGTGCGGAAAGAGTGGGCTGCCAAGATTCCGTTGAAAAGAGGGGGAACGCCGGAGGACATCGCCAAGGTATGCCTCTTCCTGGCTTCCGACCTGTCCGCTTATGTCACGGGACAGGTGCTGCACGTGTGCGGCGGCATGAACATGTAATTTACGAATGTGCCGATATACGAATGTACCAATGTGCCAATGCGAATGTGTTTCATTGGTACATTGGTATATTGGTAAATAGGTACAGGGATGATATTTGAACACTCTCTTTGGTGGGTATTCCCCGCCTTGGCCGTTTCCGCGGCGGTCGCTTATCTGAAATACAGGAAACTGGCAAAATTGCCGGATGTGCATCGGGCAGTGCGGTGGGGGGCTTCCTTGCTCCGTTTTCTGGTTGTCTTCACGCTTTCGTTGTTGTTGTTGAACCCGGCGTTGTCGCTGGTGCGGCGGCTCATGGAGAAACCCTTGCTGATTGTGGCGCAGGATAATTCGGCGTCGATAGGGAAGGGGAAGGACTCCTTGTACTATCGGGAAGAATACCCGGCGCTCCTTGCCCGTGCGGTGACGGAGTTGCGGGAGAACTTCGAGGTGGAGGTGCTGCTGTTCGGCGGGGAGGTCGGTCGGGGAGAGGTGCCGGATTTCACCGAAGGCCGCACCGACCTGTCGAAGGTCTTGGAGTATGCCGCCCGGAACGACGTGGCGCGCACCCCGGCGGGAATGGTGTTACTGACGGACGGTATCTACAACAGCGGGGTGAATCCCCGCTACGGGATGCCCGGTTTTCCGGTCTATCCCGTCCTGCTCGGCGACACGGTCGCTTATCCCGACCTCTACATCCGCTCGTTGGAAGCGGACAAATTCAACTTCCTGCATTCCATCTTCCCCGTCAAGGTGGAGGTGGGCGCCATCGGGCAGAAAGGGGAGCGGGTGAAGTGCGTGCTGCGACAGGAGGGGAAGGTCTTGGACGAGCGGGTGGTGGCGGTGGACCGGGAGCATTTCCTTGCCGACGTGGTGTTCGAAGTGGAGGCGAAGCGCAAAGGGGTTACCCGCTACGAGGTTACCTTGGAGAGCGCCGCCGAGGAGCGTACCGTGGAGAACAACCGGGCGGAGACTTGGATACACATCCTGGACAACACGGCGAACGTTGCGATATTCTCCGCGGCACCCCATCCCGACGTGGCGGCGGTCGCGCAGGCGGTGGACGCCTCCGGGATATACCGGAGCAGCCTGCATGACTTCACGGAGTCTGCGGACACCCTCAAAGCCGATTTGCTCGTCCTGCATAATCCCCGTTCCGGCGATGCCGGCTACCGCAGGTTGATGGAGATGGCGGCAAAGAGGAAGCTCTCCGTGTGGTACCTCCTCACTACCCCCAAAGCCATCACCGACTTCGCCCGCTACGGCAGGCATTACTCCGCCGACTTCCCCGGAGGCATGGCGGAAGAATACGTGACGCCCGCAGTCAATCCCCATTTTCCCTATTTCGAATTCACCGACGCCGAGGCGGCGGGCTTTGCCGGCTATCCGCCGGTGCTTCTCCCGTTCGGCACGTTGAATACCGGGGCGGGGCGCGTCCTTTTCACGCAGAAAATCAAAGGTACGGCGACCGCCAACGGGCTGCTGGCATTCTACGAGCAGGAAGGCGTCCGCACCGCGTACTTCTGGGGCGAGGGGCTTTGGCGATGGAGGCTTTACTCTTACCGCGAGACGGGCAGCCATGAACTGTTCAATACCCTGGTCAATAAAACGGTCGGCTACCTTGCCAGCCAGAAAGGCAACGAGCGCCTGATGCACGACTTCCGCCCCGTCTACGATGAAGCGGAGGAGATGGTGCTGAACGTGGAACTGTACAACGACAGCTACGAGCGCGTCAATACGCCCGATATGCACCTGAAACTCTCCCACGACGGCAAGGATTTCGACTACCTGCTTAACCGCAACGGAGACAAATACCGCCTCCGCCTCGGTAATCTTGCCTCGGGAGAGTATGCCTTTCGCCTTTCCGCCGACCTCAAGGGGCAGAAACTCGCGAAAAAAGGTACTTTCTACGTGCGGAGCAATAACTTGGAGTGGAACGACCTCGTGGCGAATGCTCCCCTCTTGCGGGAAATGGCTCCCGATGGCGTTTCCCCATACATCCCGTCGGAACTCGACCGCCTCGTGAAGGTTTTGAAAGACAGTAGCGGTAAACCGGTCTACAAAACGGAAACCCGCTTCACCGACCTTACTCGTGTCAAGTGGCTCGGGCTGCTTCTCCTCCTGCTCCTGTGTCTGGAGTGGTTCCTCTTGAAATACTATGCCGAATAACCACAGAAAACGCCTATGCTTGACATCTGCAAAGCCTCCGCCGGCTCCGGCAAGACATTCGCCTTGACGCTGGAATACTTCAAAATCATCTTCGCCGCCCCGTCCGAATACCGCAACATTCTCGCCGTCACCTTCACCAACAAGGCGACCGAAGAGATGAAATCACGCATCATCAACGAACTCCACAGACTTGCCGAGGGGCAGCCCAGCGACTACGGCGTTAAACTCCGCGAGACGCTTGGCATGGACGCGGACAGCCTGCGCAACCGCGCCTCCCTCTTGCGCACTCTGCTCCTCCACGACTACGGGCGCCTTTCCGTCACCACCATCGACCGCTTCTTCCAACGAATCATCAAAGCATTCACCCGCGAACTGGGCATCTTCCCCGCCTACAACGTCGAGCTCGACAGTTCCCTCGTCCTCACCGAGGCAGTCGGCAGGGTCATGCAGAGCGTTCGCTCCAAGCCCGACCTTAAAAACTGGATCAAAGACCTCATGAGCGCCAGCGTTGAAGAGGGCAAATCCTGGGGTGTCAAAGCGAAAATGGAAGACCTCGGCGCCGAACTCTTCCGCGAGAACTACATGCTCATGGACAAACGTGTACAAGACAAATTTAGCGACCGTCGCTTCCTTCAGGACTACCGTCACTTCCTGCACGATACCGTCGCCCGCTACGAGACCGCCCTCGCCGCCCTCGCCGCCTCCGCCCTGGAACTCATCCGCGGCGAGGGCTTGGATCTCGGCGACTTCAAGGGCGGCGTGAGGGGATGCGCCTCCTGGTTCTACAAACTTGCCGGCGGCTGCTTCGACAGCCCCACCGCCACCGTCCGCAAGGGAGTCGAGGACGACGGCGCCTGGTTTACCTCGAAATCCCCCGCCCGCGAAAGGATAGAACGTATCCTGCCCCGTCTCACGGATCTCCTGCGCCAAGCGCTCGACTACCACGACGCCTACATCACCCGCTACCTCTCCGCCGACCAGCTCTCCGGAAATCTTTACCAGCTCGGCATTCTCAACGACCTTTACCAGGAAGTCCGCGCCTACTGCCGCGACGCGGGCGTCATGCTTCTCAGCGACACCACCCACATCCTCAACCTCCTGATTGCCGGAAATGACACCTCCTTCCTTTTTGAGAAATGCGGCAACTACTACAAACACCTCATGATTGACGAATTTCAGGACACCTCCTCAATGCAATGGAATAATTTCCGTCCCCTAGTCACCAACAGCCTCGCCGAGGGTGGCAAGGCGCTCATCGTCGGCGACGTCAAGCAGAGCATCTACCGCTGGCGCAACGGCGATTGGCAACTTCTCGCCCGTGACGTCGAGGAACAATTCCGCCACCTCGGCGTCTCCACCCGCACCCTCTCCGACAACTGGCGCAGCGCCCCCGAAATCGTCCGTTTCAACAACGACTTCTTCACCGCCGCCACCATCACCCTCGCCACCCTCTACGCTTGCGACGCCGGTGAGCACGACACCCGCGCCCCCATCATTGCCGAGGCGTACCGCAGCCTGCGCCAGACCCCGCGTAGGGAGAGGGCGGGATACGTTGACATCCTCTTCGGTCCCGAGAAATCCGAACAAGACGCCCCCCAAACTATCCTGCGCGACACTGTCGCCATCATCCGCGACATTCTCCGCCGCGGCGGCAAACAGAGAGACATCGTCATCCTCGTGCGCGGCGGCAAAGAAGGCGCTGCCGTCGCCGACCACCTCATGGAATACAACAAAACCGCCGACACCCCTGTGGACTTCATCTCCAACGACTCCCTTTACGTCGCATCCTCCCCCTACATCCAGTTCATCGTTGCCGTTCTCCGTTACCTTGCCGAACCCTTTGATCCCGTAAATCGCGCCACTATCCGCTATTTCCACCAGGCTTTCGTTTCCTCCCTCGACAACCTTCCCCTCCACGCCCTCTTCCGTTCCGTCGCCGAGGAAGAAGTCTTCACCCTGCTTCCCCAACTCCCCGGCGCCGAAGAAGAATTTACTACCTCCTGCTCCCTCTACGAGACCGTCGAAGCTGTCATCCGCCGCTTCTCCCTCCACGACAAGCCCGAAGAAGTGCCTTACCTCATCGCCTTCCAGGACATCGTCTACGAATACGAATCCTCCCGATCAAACAACATCCCCCTCTTCCTCCAATGGTGGGAACAGGAGCAAGACAAACGCCTCCTTGCCACCTCTGAGGACGCCGATGCCGTCCGCATCCTCACCATCCACAAATCCAAGGGACTCGAATTCGAACACGTCATCCTCCCCTTCTGCTCCTGGGAACTTGACAAAACACAACCCCTGCGCCGCATTTGGTGCAGTAACCGCGAAAAAGGATTCGACGCCCTCGAATACGCCCCCCTCAACTACTCCTCCCGCCTCGCCGACACCGTCTTCCGCGACGACTACCTCGACGAACACCTTAAAGCCTACATTGACAACCTCAACCTCCTCTACGTCGCCCTCACCCGCGCCAAGTCCGAACTCTACATCCGTCCCTTCATGCCCCGCGCCAAAAAAGACGGCTCCATTGCCCTCTCCGATATCGGCGCCTTCCTCTTCCTCGTTCTCCACGACATGGGCGCCACCCTCGAGGACGGGAACCGCTACCGCCTTGGCACCCCCCTTCCTGTTCCTCCCCGTCCGGCGCCTCCCGCCTCCACCGTCACCCTTCCCGCATACCCCGTCTGGCATCCCGGAGACCGCCTCAGCGTCCGCTACCGTTACCGCGACTACTCCCCATCTGTCCCCGGCACACTCTCCGCCATCGACGAAGGCAAACTCCTCCACGAAATATTCAAATCTATTCGCACCCCTGCCGACCTTCCCCATGTCCTCCGCCGCGCCGCCCTCGACGGCCTCCTTCCTTCCGCTGACCTTCCGCGCCGCCACGCCGAAATTGCCGCCTACCTCGCCACCCCTGCCGCCGCCCCATGGTTTCATCCTTCCGCCACCCTCATCACCGAGCGCGATATCCTTTTTCCCGGAGGCGCCAAAGCCCGCCCCGACCGCGTTGTCCTCTCCGGCGGCAAGGCATACGTCATCGACTACAAATTCGGGCAAAGCGAAGAACCCCGTTACCTCCGCCAGGTGGCGAACTACTGCGCTGCCCTCCGCCGCATGGGCCATCCCCGCGTCGAAGGATACGTATGGTATGTCCGCCTCGGTAAAATCATCCCCGTATGACTTCCGTTATCTCCTCGAAATCCCTATCTTTGTCCCCAAAATAATCCCGTCATGCAAAAACACATTCTTCCCCTCTTCCTCCTCCTCCTCGCGTGCGGCACCGCCGCCGCTCAGGAACTCCGCTGCAACATCTCCGTCTCCTCTCAGAAGATACAGGGCACCAACCGCGAACTCTTCTCCAACATGCAGCGCGACATGCACGAATTCATCAACAACAAACGCTGGTCCGGCTACGTATTCTCCTACGACGAGCGCATCGAATGCAGCCTCCACTTCACCCTCAACGAGCAGGTCGGTAGCGACCAATTCAAGGGAACCCTCCAGGTGCGCGTCAGCCGCCCCGTTTACAACTCCTCCTACAGCACGCCCCTCCTCAACTACAAGGACAACGACATCGAATTCGTCTACCACGAGTTCGAAACCCTCGAATACAACGAAGCGGGCGAGAACTCCAACCTCGTCAATCTCCTCGCCTTCTACGCCAATATCATCCTCGGCATGGACTCCGACAGCTTCTCTCTCATGGGCGGCAACGACTTCTTCACTCGCGCCGAGCATATCGTCGCCCGCTGCCAGAACGTCCGCGAAGCCGGATGGAAATCCTTCGAAAACCGCCGCAACCGCTACTGGCTCATCAACAACCTCCAGGATCGCAGCTACTCTTCCGTCCGCGAATGCTTCTACCGCTACCATCGTCTCGGCCTTGACGTCATGGCGGACAACCTCACCGACGGGCGCCTGGTCATCGTCGAAGCGCTCGAACTCCTCCAGAAAGCCAACCGCACGAAGCCCAACGCCTACATCATGCAGGTCTTCTTCGACTCCAAAGCGGATGAAATCGTTCATATCTTCAAATCCGCCTTCCCCGATGAGCGCAAGCGGGTCTACAACATCGTCTCCGACGTCAATCCCTCCAACAACTCCAAATACAACGCCCTCTCCTCCGAAAAAACCAATTGATCTCCCGTGCAGGTTCCGTGAACTCTCCGTCTTGACTCTATGGGAACTCCGCCGAGGCGACAAGGGGGGGTGAAAAAAAGCAGCCCGACCGATGGTCGGACTGCCCGTTGCTGTTGTTCAACCAGGACTCGAACCTGGACAAACAGGACCAGAATCTGTTGTGCTG
>CAJTSF010000018.1 GCA_910578985.1 uncultured Odoribacter sp.
GAACCTGGACAAACAGGACCAGAATCTGTTGTGCTGCCATTACACCATTGAACAAACATACCCCCGCATGAGGCTCCAAAGATAGGCATTTATTTCCTTCCCGCAAGGGGTATGGCGTATTTTTTGCGAAAAAAAATCAGCCCGGCTTTTGCCGGGCTGAATGTCAGCGGGGTCCGTTGGGAGACCGCTTATTTTGTGTTATTTCGTGGCGTTTTCCAGGCGCTTCATCATCATGAAGATGAAGAGGGCGGAAATCAGGCAGAGGACAATCAGTATGGACCACAATGCCCACAGTTCCATCTTGCCCCACAGCATGCCGATGACGGAAACTAAGTAGTTGCCCACGGCGGTGGCGCCGAACCAAAGCCCCATCATGAGACCTTTGTATTTAGGAGGTGCCACTTTCGACACGAAGGAGATGCCCATCGGCGAGAGGAACAACTCGGCAAAGGTCAGCACGAGGTAAGTACTGATCAATACGTTGGGTGACACCAGCATATTCTCCGGAACGACTGTCGCGTCGGTCGGGTGGGGGGTGGGCAGCCCGAAGGAGCACACCGCCATGATAACAAAGCCGAGGGCGGCAATGAGCATACCGATGCCGATTTTACGCGGTGCGGAGGGTTCCTTGCCCCGTTTTGCCAGCGCACCGAAGACTGCCAGGGATACCGGCGTGAGCGCCACCACGAAGAAGGGGTTGAATTGCTGGAACATCTGCGGCAACACCTCGATGGAGGAACCGTTGAGTGTCAGGTAATTGTATGCCAGGATTCCGACAGACAACACGGCTACGACAGCCGAGATGGCTTTCGTCTTGCCCGCTTTGGACTGGAAGAAAGAGAACAGGCTGTACACCAATGCGATGACGAGCACCAAGTAGAACACATTGAAACTCATGCCTAAGGCGCCATCGGCGGTACGTGCCGTGTAGTCGCGGGCAAAGAAGGTGAGCGTCAAACCGTTCTGGTGGAATGCCATCCAGAAGAAGATAACCACAGCGAACACCAGAACGAGGGCGGTGATGCGCGAACGGGTCTGTTCGGGAGTAAGTTCCACGATGCTCTCCTGCTTTCCGCCGGCGGCTGCCTGTTTGGTGTTGACATCCGCATGTTTGAAAGTCTTCTTGAATGCCTGGTAAATCAGCATGGAGACAATCAGTGAGAAGCATGCCACGGAGAAACCGTAGTGGTAGGAAATGGACAATTCGTTGATGTAGTTTTCGGCAAATACCCTCAGGTCACCTGCGAAACCTGCCTGCTGTTGGGCGAACGCGGTGAGGTTAGCCAGCGCGTCGGCTGCCATGGATTGTCCTTTATCGATGTATTCGTGACAAAGGGCGGGAACATCGCCCCGGTATTTGAAACCGGCTTTGCCCATGAAATACTCCGTAATCTTGGAAGCAGCCGTGGGGGCGAAGAGAGAGCCTACGTTAATCGCCATGTAGAAAAGGCTGAACGCGGTGTCGCGCTTGTCGGCATACTTCGGGTCGTCATATAGGTTGCCGACCAGCACCTGCAGGTTGCCTTTGAACAATCCCGTTCCCAGCGCAATGAGGAAAAGGGCGCCGAACATCGTGGCGATGCCGAATGCGTCGCCTCCCGTAGGAACAGCGAGGAAGGTGTAGCCGGCAAACATGACGATAACACCGGCGGTGACCATCTTACCATAACCGAACTTGTCGGCGAGGATACCTCCGACGATGGGGAGGAAATAGACCAGTGCCAGGAACCCGGCAAAGATGTTGGAGGTGGCTACGGAGCTGAAGCCGAACTTCGCCTGCAGGAACAGGGTAAAAATCGCCAGCATGGTGTAGTAGCCGAAACGTTCACCGGTGTTGGCGAGGGCTAAGGCGTAGAGGCCTTTGGGTTGATTTTGGAACATGATTTATTAAATTGGTTATACAAAGTTACTACAAAAAAGTGAAATGCGGAAAGATATAGTGATAGAATTGAGTTACAAGGGTTTTGGTTGAAGTGGCGATAATCCGTGAAGCCATTACAATCCCTGCCGAAGCCAAATCCTGACGCCGCTACGTTACTTGTTCGTAACCATGCCCGAAAATGCGACAAACGGGTACGAATAGCGAAACAAGGCTCTAAGGAATAGTGAGTTATCCATAACTCATGCGAAAAATCAGGTTACGGAAAAAGATTGCGCCGTTCCTCCCCGTTTTGCGTACCAACACCGGACTCTTCACCAACTAATTTTGAAACCCAAAAATTAAGGACAATGAAGAGTACATTTTCAGTAATCTACTACCTCAAGCGTCAGGTAGTGAAAAAGGACGGGACAGTTCCCGTCATGGGACGCATCACGGTGGACGGCAGCCAGACACAGTTCAGCTGCAAACTGACTGTCGATCCGAAACTGTGGGACACCAAAGGTGGACGTGTCACGGGCAGAAGCACGGCGGCACTCGAAACGAACCGTATGCTTGACAAGATGCGGGTACGCATCAACAGGCATTATCAGGAAATCATGGAGCGTGACAACTTCGTCACGGCGGAGAAGGTGAAGAACGCCTTTCTCGGACTGGAACACCGCTACCACACGCTGATGCAGGTGTTCCGCCAGCACAACGAGGACTACGAGAAGCAGGTGGAGGCAGGCATGAAAGCCAAAGGCACGCTGCTGAAGTACCGCACCGTTTACAAGCACATGCAAGAGTTCCTCGACATCCGCTACCATGTGAAGGACATCGCCCTAAAAGAGCTTACCCCGGCTTTCATCTCCGACTTCGAGATGTTCCTGCGCACGGACAAGCACTGCTGCACCAATACCGTGTGGCTGTACGTCTGCCCGTTACGGACGATGGTATTCATCGCCATCAACAACGAGTGGCTGACGCGCGACCCGTTCCGCGAGTATGAAATCAAGAAGGAGGAAACAACACGCAGTTTCCTGACCAAAGATGAGATCCGCCTGCTGATGGAGGGGAAACTGAAAAACGCCAAACAGGAATTGTACCGCGACCTCTACCTGTTCTGCGCCTTCACGGGGCTGTCGTTCGCGGATATGCGCAACCTTACGGAAGAGAATATCCGCACCTACTTCGACGAACACGAGTGGATAAACATCAACCGCCAGAAAACGGGCGTGGTGTCCAACATCCGCCTGCTCGACATCGCCAACCGCATAATCGGCAAATACCGGGGACTGTGCGGGGACGGCAGGATATTTCCCGTTCCGCATTATAACACGTGCCTTGCCGGTATCCGTGCCGTCGCCAAGCGTTGCGGCATCACCAAGCATATCACGTGGCATCAGAGCCGCCACACGGCAGCCACGACGATATTCCTCTCCAACGGTGTTCCCATCGAAACGGTCAGCTCCATGCTCGGACACAAGAGCATAAAGACGACGCAGATTTACGCAAAGATAACCAAAGAGAAGCTCAATCAGGACATGGAGAACCTTGCCGCAAGATTGAACGGCGTCGAGGAATTTGCAGGTTGCACCATCTAAAAAGAAAAGCCATGAAACGTGACACAATCATCATCGAGGACAAGGCAGTCAGCGTAACCGGTAACGACGTGTGGATGACCGCCACCGAAATAGCCGGATTGTTCCATACGACCGTCCCGGCAGTGAACGCCGCCATCAGAGCCGTCCGCAAGTCGGACGTGCTGAACGACTACGAGGTGTGCCGCTACATGCAGCTTGAAAACGGGCTGCACGCGGACGTGTACGCCCTTGAAATCATCATCCCGGTCGCTTTCAGGGTGAATACCTACAACACCCACCTGTTCCGCACATGGCTGGTGGGAAAGGCACTCTCACAAGAGAAACGGCAGACATACGTGATGTTCATACAGAACGGAAAAGCCGGGTATTGCTGATTGCACATACCCCATAAGACAAGTAAACGGGTAGCACCACAAAAGGTGTCACCCGTTTACTTTTTCATGAAACCGCCTCACTCCAGCGGCTTGCGGTAGTTCGCTTCCAGTACCCCGCGCAGCCCCGTTTCCGGGTAAAGCACCTTCCCTCCCAAAAGTATGAAGGGCAACACGCGGTTGTTGCGGTATTCCTGCAAGGTGCGCCGGCTCACACGGAGCAGTTCCGACACCTCGCCGTCCGTCAGGTAACGTTCCCCGTCCAGCGGAGGACGGTAGCTTTCCAGAAATGCGGACAGCCATTTCGAGCCTTTGCGCATATCCTGCACCACAGAGGCTATCGGCTCGTCTTCCATCGTAAAAACATCGTTGTTCTCGTTCATCATAACTTCGGATTCAGTGGGTGAATAAATCAAATCATCTGCCGTGCGGATAGAGCGTGCCGACAAGCGGTATCAGCCGCTTCACCTCCTCTGGCTTGTAATAGAACCTGCGGTTTATCTGCGAGTAGCCGATAAGCCGCCTGTCACGCAGCGTCTGCAACGTGCGCGGGCTTATTCTCAACTGCCCGCAGACCTCCTCGCCCGTGAGCCATCTTTCCATGCGCCCCGTGTCGCTTTTGCGCCTCAGGGCGGCGACCTTCTCCGAGAGTGCGCCGAATGCCGCCACCATCATCTCGAAAGTCTTTTTCTCGATAGATACTATTTCCATATTCATGTCATTTAGAGTTTGCCGCAAAGGTAACGAAACGGCATACAAGACGTATCGTTTTCCGCTGAAAGGCTGCCTGTTGCGCCGTTTGACCGGGTTACGGAGCCATCTTCCGCAAAAATCTTACGTGAGTCACGTAGTGAGTTGTTAAAGCCCCTTTTGTTTATTGCCGAATTTTGTCGCAGAAACAAAAAGAAAGGACTGAACATGAAAGTGATAACAATGGAAAGTTCCGCCTACAAGGAGATGATGGCGCAGATTGCGAACATCGCAGGGTACATCCGCGAGGCAAGGGACGAGAAGAAACGGAAGCGGGAAACCGAAGACAAGCTGCTTGACACGGCACAGGCGGCGAAGATGCTCAACGTGAGCAAGCGCACCATGCAGCGTATGCGCACCGACCACCGTATCGAGTATGTGGTGGTACGCGGAAGCTGCCGCTACCGCCTTTCCGAGATACTGCGGCTATTGGAGGACAACACAGTAAGGAACGAGGAAGGGACAATAGACACCCTGTTCCACAACCACACGCTGCGCACGGGCGGCAAACCAAAAGGAAGGAGGACATAGGTCATGGAACTGCTCACACGAAACAACTTCGAGGGCTGGATGCAGAAGCTGATGGAACGGCTCGACCGTCAGGACGAACTGCTGCTGGCGATGAAGGCTGAGGGGAAACAGCCCACTATCACGGAAAGCATCCGCCTTTTCGACAATCAGGATTTGTGCATGTTGCTCCAGATAAGCAAACGCACCCTCCAACGCTACCGCAGCGTAGGCGCATTGCCCTACAAGACGCTGGGCAAGAAGACCTATTACAGCGAGGAGGACGTGCTGACATTCCTTTCCAACCATATCAAGGACTTCAAAAAGGAAGATATAGCCTTCTACAAGGCTCGTATCCATAATTTCTTTCATAAATAACCCATTAAAACATTTTTCAGATGGCAAAGAAAAAAGACGAAAAGGACGTGCTGGTAGTCCGTGACGAGAAGACAGGCGAGATCAGCGTGGTAGCCGGGCTGAACGCGGACGGCACACCCAAGCGCACCCCCGCAAAAGCGGAGAACGCGCAGAGTTTCCTGCAATTCGACCGACATGGCGACGTGCTGGACAACTTCTTCAAGAACTTCTTCCGGCAGTGCAAGGAACCCAGCCGCTTCGGTTTCTACCGCATTGCGGCAGACCAAGCTGAAAATCTCTTAGAGGTGATGAAGCAACTGCTGAAAGACCCCGAAGCGAACAAGGAGCTGCTCGCCCCTCACAAGGTGGACACCTCCGACTATGAGAAGAAGGTGCAGGAAGAGATGGCAGCACAACAGACAGAGAAACAAGAACCTCAAAAACAGGAGAACATGGAACAACGGAAAGAACAGCAACAGGACAAATCCGAACAGATGCAGGGCAAACGTGGCTACCAGCCCATCGACGAGAGTAAAATCAACTGGCAGGAGCTGGAGGACAGATGGGGCGTAAAGCGGGACAACCTTGAAAAGTCCGGCGACCTTACGAAGATGCTCAACTATGGCAAGTCCGACTTGGTAAAGGTCAAACCGACCTTCGGCGGCGAATCATTCGAGCTGGACGCCCGCCTCTCCTTCAAGAAGGACGGTGAGGGAAACATCAGCCTCGTGCCGCACTTCATCCGCAAGGAGCAGAAGCTGGATGAGTACAAGGAACACAAATTCTCCGACAATGACCGGAAGAACCTCCGCGAAACGGGCAATCTCGGTAGGGTCGTGGACATTGTGGACAGGGAAACGGGCGAGATCATCCCCTCCTACATCAGCATCGACCGCAAGACGAATGAAATCACGGACATTCCGGCAAGCAGGGTGCGCATCCCGGAGCGCATCGGCAAGACGGAAATCACCACGCAGGAGCGGGACATGCTCCGCGCCGGACTGCCCGTACGCGACAAGCTCATCGAGCGCAACGACGGCAGAAAGTTCGTCACCACCCTGCAAGTGAACGTGGAGCAGCGCGGCGTGGAGTTCGTGCCGGGAACCGGCAAGTCGCCCCGTACCGCACAGACACAGGAAACCAAAGGCGACACATCGAAAAGTCAGGCGCAGGGCGGGGAAAATGCCGCACAGACCAAGAAGGAGCAACGCCGCAACACGTGGACGAACGAGGACGGCAGCATCCGCCCCATCAGCAAATGGAGCGGCGTGAGCTTCACCGACCAGCAGAAAGCCGACTATGTGGCGGGTAAAGCCGTGAAGCTGGAGAACGTGACCGACAAGCAGGGCTTCCATGCCACGATGTATATCAAGTTCAACCCGGAGAAGGGACGCCCGTACCGCTACGACACGAACCCTGACAATGCACAGCAGGTTGCTCCGTCCAACGAGAGCCGCACGCAGGTGGCGGTGAACAACGATGGCAAGACCAACGAGGCTACAAAGAATCTGAGAGAGCCGTTGCAGAAAGGTCAGACCAACCCGAAGGACGCCCGCCAGCAACAGCAGCAGGAGAAGCCGCAGAAGAAAACGGGCAAGGGCATGAAAATGTAATCCCGTGTCCGCCACTGAATCCAAAATAAAATCCAAAGTATCAACAAAAAAGAAGAAGACATGAAGACAATCATTGCAGAAAAGCCCTCCGTGGCACGTGAAATCGCCCGCATCGTGGGCGCGACAAAGAGAGAGGAAGGATATTTCGAGGGAGGCGGTTATGCCGTGACATGGGCATTCGGACACCTCGTTCAGCTTGCCATGCCCGACGGCTACGGCGTGCGCGGATTTGTCCGTGACAACCTCCCGATTATTCCCGACACATTCACGCTCGTCCCCCGTCAGGTCAGGACGGAGAAAGGTTACAAGCCCGACAGCGGCGTGGTGTCGCAGATAAAAGTCATCAAAAGACTGTTCGACACAAGCGAACATATCATCGTGGCGACCGATGCCGGACGCGAGGGAGAGCTTATCTTCCGCTACCTCTACCACTATACGGGTTGCACCACTCCTTTCGTGCGCCTGTGGATCAGCTCTCTCACCGACAAAGCTATCCGCGAGGGACTGCGGAAACTCGAAGACGGCAGCAAATACGACAACCTCTACCTCGCCGCCAAAGCGCGGAGCGAATCCGACTGGCTCGTGGGCATCAACGGCACACAGGCGTTATCCATCGCCGCCGGACACGGCACGTATTCCGTGGGGCGGGTGCAGACACCAACGTTGGCTATGGTATGTGAACGCTACTGGGAGAACCGCCGCTTTACGTCCGAAGCATTCTGGCAGCTCCATATCGCAACGGACGGTTGCGACGGCGAAGTCGTGAAATTCTCATCCTCCGAGAAATGGAAAGAGAAAGAACCGGCGATGGAACTATATAATAAGGTAAAGGCGGCAGGTTGCGCCACTGTCACGAAAGCCGAGCGCAAGGAGAAGACGGAGGAAACTCCCTTGCTCTACGACCTGACCACGCTCCAGAAAGAAGCCAACGCCAAGCACGGCTTCACGGCGGAACAGACGCTTGAAATCGCGCAGAAACTCTACGAAAAGAAGTTGATAACCTATCCGAGAACGGGAAGCCGCTACATCCCCGAAGACGTGTTTGCCGAAATTCCCAAACTGCTCGCTTTCATCGGCACACAGCCCGAATGGAAAGACAAGGTGCGGGCAAAAGCCGCCCCGACACGCCGCAGCGTGGACGACGGCAAGGTGACAGACCACCATGCCCTGCTCGTCACGGGTGAGAAACCGCTCTTCCTCTCCAAAGAGGACAATACCATCTATCAGATGATTGCCGGGCGCATGGTCGAGGCATTCTCTGAGAAATGCGTCAAGGATGTGACCACTGTCACGGCGGAATGTGCCGGAGTGGAGTTTACCGTAAAAGGCAGCGTCGTGAAGCAAACCGGATGGCGTGCCGTCTATGGCGAGGAAAAAGAGGAAATTACCATCCCCGGCTGGCAGGAAGGCGACACGCTGACACCGAAAGGCTCGTCCATTACCGAAGGAAAGACCAAACCCAAGCCGCTGCATACCGAAGCCACCCTGCTCTCGGCAATGGAAACGGCGGGCAAGGAAATTGAGGACGACGCACTGCGGCAGGCGATGAAGGACTGTGGCATCGGTACTCCCGCCACACGCGCCTCCATCATCGAAACGCTTTTCAAGCGCGGTTACATGGAACGCTGCAAGAAGTCGCTTGTTCCCACCGAAAAAGGACTTGCCCTCAATTCCGTCGTCAAGACGATGCGCATCGCCGATGTTGCCATGACGGGCGAATGGGAAAAGGAGCTGGCGCGTATCGAGCGCGGGGAACTGTCCGACGACACCTTCCGCAAGGAGATAGAGGCGTACACACGTGAGATAACCTCCGAACTGATCTCGTGCGACAAGCTCTTCGGCAGCCGTGACTCCGGCTGCGCGTGTCCCAAGTGTGGCACGGGCAGGATGCGGTTCTACGGCAAGGTGGTACGCTGCGACAACACGGAGTGCGGACTGCCCGTGTTCCGGCTGAAAGCGGGACGCACCCTGTCCGACGATGAAATCAAAGACCTGCTCACCGAAGGGCATACCAAGCTGCTCAAAGGGTTCAAGAGCAAACAGGGCAAGAGTTTCGATGCTGTTGTCGCCTTTGACGGGGAATATAACACGACTTTTGTGTTCCCGGAGGCTAAAAAGGACAAGAAATTTTCAGGACGGAAGAAATAGTATTAACTTTGCCACTTGTTCAGAGTAATGAATTGTTCTTCGATACCGGATTACACTCATACTTTGGATTTAGTGGTGGCACTCGGAGGGATACCGAGTGCCTTTTTCTTCCTTTTTCCAACCGATTATCCCGTTAATTATCAATCCGCTAAATCCAAAGTAATGAACAACAAGAAGAAAAACGAGGGTCAGACCGACTTTTCCTATTACGGTCTGTACCTGCTGGACTATCTCCGCACGAACAAGTTTGAACAGGCTGACGACACCGCTTTCATACGGGAACGGGCCGACCGTGCCGCCGAAACGTATGAGAGGGCACGGCTTGAAGGCTATCCCGCCGATGGTGCGCAGGAACTGGCGATGGACACGCTGCTGCGCGGGCTGCATTATTCCCGTTACGCCATCCTCCGCGAAGTCGTGGAAAACGAGTTTGCCGATGAAGTGCCGGAAGAGAAGCGTGAAGCCTTTGTCCTGAAACTGCTGCCGCTTGTCGGCAACGTGTTCTCCGTCTATGACCTCTCGGATGACAATTTCGCCCTGTCTTCCGATTACGACCTGCTCTACACGGAGCTGACGGGAGCAACCGTCCTTTACTTAGACGAATATGGCGTTTAACCGCAAACAGAAACTGCGGGACAACATCGAGGCGATACGGACGGCATTCATCCTTGACAGGGAAAATAGGACAGCGACAACCGAAGAGCGTGCCATACTTCAAAGGTACTGCGGTTTCGGCGGTCTGAAATGTATCCTCAACCCTGCAAAGGAACTGACGGATGCCGTCCGGTGGGCGAAATCCGACCTCGAACTGTTCGCCCCGACGGTGGAGCTGCACAGGCTTATCCGTGAGAACAGCAAGGACGAAACAGAGTACAAGCGGTTTGTGGATTCGCTGAAAGCGTCCGTGCTGACCGCTTTCTACACCCCCAAAGAGATAACCGACACCATCGCGGACGTGCTGGCAGATTACAGCGTCCGCCCCGCCCGTATGCTCGAACCGTCGGCAGGTGTCGGCGTGTTCGTGGATTCCATGCTGCGGCACAGCCCCAATGCGGATGTGATGGCTTTCGAGAAGGATCTGCTCACGGGTACAATCTTGAGGCATCTCTATCCCGACCAGAAAATGCGCACCTGCGGTTTTGAGAAAATCGAAAGACCGTTCAACAATTATTTCGACTTGGCGGTGTCCAACATTCCGTTCGGTGACATTGCCGTGTTCGACGCGGAGTTTCAGCGGAGCGACTCTTTCGGCAGACGCTCCGCCCAGAAAACCATCCACAACTATTTCTTTCTCAAAGGACTGGATGCCGTGCGTGACGGCGGTATCGTGGCGTTCATCACCTCGCAAGGGGTATTGAATAGCACCAAGACCTCCGTGCGTAACGAGCTGTTCAGTCAGGCCAATCTGGTATCCGCGATACGCCTGCCCAACAACCTGTTCACGGACAACGCGGGCACGGAGGTGGGCAGTGACCTGATTGTCCTGCAAAAGAACCTCAGCAAGAAGGAAATGTCGCAGGACGAGCGGCTGATGACCGTGATACAGACGGACACGAAAACCGCCCTGACCGACAACGCCTATTTCATCCACCACCCGGAACGCATCGTGCATACGATGGCGAAACTTGACACAGACCCCTACGGGAAGCCCGCTATGGTTTATCTGCACGAGGGCAAGGCAGCAGGCATCGCCGGGGATTTGCGCCGTATGCTCGACGAGGATTTCCATTACAGGCTTGCCATGCGCTTGTATTCGGGTTCAATCCGGCAGGCAGGAACGGAAGAAAAAGTTGCCGTTCAAAATAAAGTAGAGCGTCCTGCCATAAAATTGGAAACAGTATCCTCGGCGCAGACGGTGGAAACTCCGACAGAAAAGCCGCAACCCGCAGATGAAAAGCCGGAGATAGAACCGCGCCCGCAATATTCCGCAGGCGTGCAGCTCACCCTGCTTGACCTCTGGGGGATGACGGAAGAGGTCAGCCAACCGAAAACCTCCAAAAAGAAAAAGACGGTGAAAAAGGCAGTTACGGCAAAGTCCACTCCGCCCAAACCGAAAGTCACGGTTACACCGACAGCTCCAACTGCAAAACCCGCAATGGAGAATAAGGAGGTGAAAGCGGAGAACACCGCCAAGCCTGCCGACCCGGACGACATCTATGCCACACTGGACTGGGATACCAATCCTCCCATCAACGGTTTCTATGAAATGATGATGGGTTTGACGCCGGAGCGTAGGAAAGAACTTCGGGAACTGGCAAGGCAGCATAACGAGAAACAAGTGGCGGAAAAGACGGAAGTGAAAGCCGTGCCGGAAACTTCCCGTGAGCAGCCACGACAGGAGGAAACACAGCCGGAGGCAGTCGCCGCACCTGCCGTTACAGATACCCCATCGGAAGCGGTGGGGACTTTCCTTTTCCCCGACATCGAAGCGGAAAAGCCGAAGGAGGAAGTCGTGGACCTTTCTCCGCGTGCCTACCACCGCACGCCGGAGATGCACCTGCGCGAAGGGTCGCTGGTGGCTGACCGGGGGCGTCATAACATCGGCTACCTGAAAGACATCACGCCATACGGGGCGACATTCCAGCCGCTCGACCTGAAAGGATACCAGAAGGAAAAGGCGTTGTTGTATGTGTCGCTGCGTGACGCCTACGAGCGTCTGTACCGTTATGAATCGCTCCGGCGCGAGGCAAATGTTCCGTGGCGAGAGCATCTGAATACCTGTTACGATGAGTTTGTCATGCGCTACGGCAACCTCAACGCCAAGCAGAACGTGAAGTTAGTGATGATGGATGCGGGCGGGCGCGACATCCTTTCGCTGGAACGGATGGAAAACGGAAAGTTCGTCAAGGCGGACATCTTCGAGCATCCTGTTTCCTTCGCGGTGGAGAGCCATGCCAACGTAGGCTCTCCCGAAGAAGCCCTGTCTGCGTCGCTCAACAAATATGGTACGGTCAATCTCGACTATATGCGGGAGATAACCGACAGCACGGCGGAGGATTTGCTCACTGCCCTGCAAGGGCGCATCTACTACAATCCGCTCGTGACCGGTTACGAAATCAAAGACCGTTTCATCGCCGGAAATGTCATAGAGAAAGCGGAACGCATAGAGGCATGGATGGGTGACAATCCCGAAAATGAGCGTATGCCGGAGGTGAAGCAGGCGTTGGAGGCTCTGAAAGATGCCGAGCCGCAGCGCATCGCCTTCGAGGATCTGGACTTCAATTTCGGGGAACGCTGGATTCCGACGGGTGTCTATGCCGCCTACATGAGCCGGCTGTTCGACACGGAGGTGAAAATCGCCTATTCCGCAAGCATGGACGAGTTTTCGGTGGTGTGCGGCTACCGCACCATGAAAATCACGGACGAGTTTCTGGTGAAGGGGTATTACCGGAACTATGACGGTATGCACCTCCTAAAACACGCCCTGCACAACACCTGCCCTGACATGATGAAGTCCATCGGCAAGGACGAGCATGGCAACGACATCAAGATGCGCGACAGCGAGGGAATACAACTCGCCAACGCCAAGATTGACGAGATACGAAACGGCTTCTCCGAATGGCTCGAAGAGCAGTCGCCGCAGTTCAAGGAGCGGCTTGTGACGATGTATAACCGCAAGTTCAACTGTTTCGTGCGCCCGCGCTACGACGGCTCCCATCAGACCTTTCCCGACCTCAACCTGAAAGGGCTGGCAAGCCGGGGTATCAAGAGCGTCTATCCCTCACAGATGGATTGCGTCTGGATGTTGAAACAGAACGGCGGCGGAATTTGCGACCACGAGGTGGGAACCGGTAAGACGCTGATAATGTGCATCGCCGCGCATGAGATGAAGCGTCTGAATTTGGCACACAAGCCGATGATTATCGGGCTGAAAGCCAACGTTGCGGAGATTGCAGCCACCTATCAGGCGGCATATCCCAACGCACGTATTCTGTACGCTTCGGAGAAGGACTTTTCGACCGCCAACCGTGTGCGCTTCTTCAATAATATAAAGAACAACGACTACGATTGCGTCATCATGTCGCACGACCAGTTCGGCAAGATACCGCAGTCGCCGGAATTGCAGCAGCGCATCCTGCAAGCAGAGCTTGACACGGTGGAGGAAAACCTCGAAGTGCTACGGCAGCAGGGAAAGAACGTGTCGCGGGCGATGCTGAAAGGATTGGAGAAGCGCAAGCACAACCTTGAAGCGAAGCTGGAGAAGGTGGAACACGCCATAAAGTCACGCACGGACGACGTGGTGGATTTCAAGCAGATGGGCATCGACCACATCTTCATAGATGAGAGCCACCAGTTCAAGAATCTGACTTTCAACACGCGCCACGACCGTGTGGCGGGATTGGGAAACAGCGAGGGAAGCCAGAAGGCACTTAACATGCTCTTTGCCATACGCACCATACAGGAGCGCACAGGAAAAGACTTGGGTGCGACCTTCCTCTCCGGCACGACTATCAGCAACTCACTGACTGAATTGTACCTGCTGTTCAAGTACCTGCGCCCGAAGGAGCTGGAACGGCAGGACATAAGGTGTTTCGACGCTTGGGCGGCGATATTTGCCAAGAAGACGACGGATTTTGAATTTAACGTGACGAACAATGTGGTCCAGAAGGAGCGTTTCCGCTACTTCATCAAAGTGCCGGAGCTTGCCGCCTTCTATAATGAAATCACGGACTACCGCACGGCGGAGGATGTGGGCGTTGACCGTCCTGCCAAGAACGAGATACTGCACCATATACCGCCCACGCCGGAACAGGAGGACTTCATACAGAAACTGATGCAGTTCGCCAAGACGGGCGATGCCACCTTGTTGGGCAGGCTGCCGCTTTCGGAAACGGAAGAAAAGGCGAAGATGCTCATCGCCACGGACTATGCCCGGAAAATGGCACTCGACATGCGCATGATAGACCCGAATTACGAAGATCATCCCGACAACAAAGCGAGTCACTGTGCCAAGATGATCGCGGAGTATTATCAAAAATACGACGCCCAGAAAGGCACGCAGTTCGTTTTCTCTGATTTGGGGACATACCAGCCGGGCGACGGGTGGAACGTCTATTCGGAAATCAAGCGCAAACTGACGGAGGACTACGGTATACCGCCAAGCGAGGTGCGCTTCATTCAGGAGTGCAAGACCGACAAGGCGCGGAAGGCGGTGATAGACGCCATGAACGCCGGGACGGTGCGTGTGCTGTTCGGCTCTACCTCTATGCTCGGAACGGGTGTGAACGCCCAGAAACGGTGTGTGGCTATCCATCATCTCGATACGCCGTGGCGACCGTCCGACTTGCAACAGCGTGACGGACGCGGAGTTAGGGCAGGTAATGAGATTGCCAAACATTTCGCCGGGAACAACGTGGATGTAATCATCTACGCGGTGGAGAAGTCACTGGACAGCTACAAGTTCAACCTCCTGCACTGCAAGCAGACTTTCATAAGCCAGCTCAAAAGCGGTGCGATGGGTGCGCGTACCATCGACGAGGGGGCAATGGACGAAAAATCGGGCATGAATTTCTCGGAATACATGGCGTTGCTCTCCGGCAATACCGACCTGTTGGACAAGGCGAAACTGGAAAAGCGGATCGCATCGCTCGAAGGGGAACGCAAGTCGTTCAACAAGGGCAAGCGTGATTCGGAGTTCAAGCTGGAGTCAAAGACCGGCGAGTTGCGCAACAACACGGCTTTCATAGATGCCATGACGGAGGACTGGAACCGCTTCCTGTCGGTGGTGCAGACCGACAAGGAGGGCAACCGCCTTAATATAATAAAGGTGGACGGAGTGGATTCCGCCGATGAGAAGGTCATCGGAAAGCGTTTGCAGGAGATAGCCAAGAATGCCACGACCGGAGGGTTGTACACGCAGGTCGGTGAACTTTACGGTTTTCCGATAAAGGTGGTGAGCGAAAGGATACTCAAAGAGGGATTGGAGTTCACCGACAACCGCTTCGTGGTCGAGGGGAACTACAAGTACACCTACAACAACGGGCATCTGGCGATGGCTGACCCGTTGGCCGCCGCCCGCAACTTCCTCAACGCGATGGAGAGGATACCCTCCATCATCGACCAGTACAAGGCGAAGAACGAGGTGCTGGAGATGGAGATACCGCAGTTACAGGAGATAGCGGGTAAGGTGTGGAAGAAGGAGGACGAGCTGAAGCAGTTGAAGTCCGAACTTGCCGCCCTTGACCGAAAAATTCAGCTGGAGCTTGCGCCACCCACGCCCGAAGTCGCAGAAAAGGAGAATGAAGGGCAACAGCTCAAGCCGGAAGCGGAAGATGTGAGGAACAGGCAGGCGCAATATCCCGAAAATGCACCGCCGCAGATACGCAGTCCGGCGGATAGTATCGTTGCCAACCATGTCATAATCGGGCGTCCGGGACTGTATGCCAAGGAGGAAACCCGGTCCAAAGGATTGAAAATATAACCTAAGGAATTTTATCTGAAGTATTAATAAGGGCTATCCCAAAAGGTCTAAAAGTAAATTTTATCCTTTCTGCAAGTATCTATAGGATGGCAACTGCATTTTTTTCTTTTTGGGCAGCCCTTATTAAAATTTATTCTTATTTTAGGTTATATACATTCATGTCCATTTATGTAAAAAATTCCTGCTGACCTTGTTTATGTCTTGTCAGTCACCATTTGCAAAACCATATTTGACCCTCAAAGAGGCTGAATTTGATAAGTAACTTGCTACATACTCATAATAAGGAGCTAAATAGAACACGAATGGGAAATACACAAATGCTAAACTAAAGAAGATATTGGCCAAAATAAACGCTATACCGAGAGAGAAACTTGATTTTTCAACTTCCTAAAACGGTGTTGTTCAAACATTTCTACTTATTTGTACTTGCCAGTTGAACCTACGCTTCCCTAATAAAATGTCTATGGTAAAAAGTTAAAAAATCCTCCCACTTTTGTTAGATATATTTTTTTGTGTAATTTTGTAATCGTTATGCGGCAGTAATAATATACATATTAATACGAGTTAGTAATCCTGTAGTTCTCATATGCTACGAGGAGGTATTAAAAGGTGCGTTTCGACAATGCATCTACTGTAGTATATTATTGCTTAATCCAAATGAATATTATAAATTTAGGAATTCTTGCTCACATTGATGCAGGAAAAACTTCCGTAACCGAGAATCTGCTGTTTGCCAGTGGAGCAACGGAAAAGTGCGGCCGTGTGGATAATGGTGACACCATAACGGACTCTATGGATATAGAGAAACGTAGAGGAATTACTGTCCGGGCTTCTACGACATCTATTATCTGGAATGGAGTGAAATGCAATATCATTGACACTCCGGGACACATGGATTTTATTGCGGAAGTGGAGCGGACATTCAAAATGCTTGATGGAGCAGTCCTCATCTTATCCGCAAAGGAAGGCATACAAGCGCAGACAAAGTTGCTGTTCAGTACTTTACAAAAGCTGCAAATCCCGACAATTATATTTATCAATAAGATTGACCGTGCCGGTGTGAATTTGGAGCGTTTGTATATGGATATAAAAACAAATCTGTCGCAAGATGTCCTGTTTATGCAAACTGTTGTCGATGGATCGGTTTATCCGGTTTGCTCCCAAACATATATAAAGGAAGAATACAAAGAATTTGTATGCAACCATGACGACGATATATTAGAACGATATTTGGCGGATAGCGAAATTTCACCGGCTGATTATTGGAATACGATAATCGCTCTTGTGGCAAAAGCCAAAGTCTATCCGGTGCTACATGGATCAGCAATGTTCAATATCGGTATCAATGAGTTGTTGGACGCCATTTCTTCTTTTATACTTCCTCCGGCATCAGTCTCAAACAGACTTTCAGCTTATCTCTATAAGATAGAGCATGACCCCAAAGGGCATAAAAGAAGTTTTCTTAAAATAATTGACGGAAGTCTGAGACTTCGAGACGTTGTAAGAATCAACGATTCGGAAAAATTCATCAAGATTAAAAATCTAAAGACTATTTATCAGGGCAGAGAGATAAATGTTGATGAAGTGGGTGCCAATGATATCGCGATTGTAGAAGATATAGAAGATTTTCGAATCGGAGATTATTTAGGTGCTAAACCTTGTTTGATTCAAGGATTATCTCATCAGCATCCCGCTCTCAAATCCTCCGTCCGGCCAAATAAGCCCGAAGAGAGAAGCAAGGTGATATCCGCTCTGAATACATTGTGGATTGAAGACCCGTCTTTGTCCTTTTCCATAAACTCATATAGTGATGAATTGGAAATCTCGTTATATGGTTTGACCCAAAAGGAAATCATACAGACATTGCTGGAAGAACGATTTTCCGTAAAGGTCCATTTTGATGAGATCAAGACTATCTACAAAGAACGACCTATAAAAAAGGTCAATAAGATTATTCAGATCGAAGTACCACCCAACCCTTACTGGGCCACAATAGGGCTGACTCTTGAACCCTTACCGTTAGGGGCAGGGTTGCAAATCGAAAGTGACATCTCCTATGGTTATCTGAACCATTCTTTTCAAAATGCCGTTTTTGAAGGGATTCGTATGTCTTGCCAATCTGGTTTACATGGATGGGAAGTGACAGATCTGAAAGTAACTTTTACTCAAGCCGAGTATTATAGCCCGGTAAGTACACCTGCTGATTTCAGACAGCTGACCCCTTATGTCTTCAGGCTGGCTTTGCAACAGTCAGGTGTGGACATTCTCGAACCGATGCTCTGTTTTGAGTTGCAGATACCCCAAGTAGCGAGTTCCAAAGCTATTACAGATTTGCAAAAACTGATGTCTGAGATTGAAGACATCAGTTGTAATAATGAGTGGTGTCATATTAAAGGGAAAGTTCCATTAAATACAAGTAAAGACTATGCCTCAGAAGTAAGTTCGTACACTAAGGGCTTAGGCATTTTTATGGTTAAGCCATGTGGGTATCAAATAACAAAAGACGGTTATTCTGATAATATCCGCATGAACGAAAAAGATAAACTTTTATTCATGTTCCAAAAATCAATGTCATTAAAATAATGGAGCGGTCAGGAAATTTCTATAAGGCAATACGGTTGGGATATATACTTATCTCCATTCTTATCGGATGTATGGCATATAATAGCCTCTATGAATGGCAGGAGATAGAAGCATTAGAACTTGGCAATAAAAAAATAGACGAGCTCCGAAAAGAAATAAACAATATCAATATTCAAATGATAAAATTTTCTCTATTGGGTGAAACAATACTGGAATGGAACGATAAAGATATCGAGCATTACCATGCACGGCGTATGGCAATGGACAGTATGCTCTGCCGTTTCAAGGCCACCTATCCAGCAGAGCGCATCGATAGTGTGCGCAGTCTTTTAGAGGATAAGGAACGACAGATGTTCCAGATAGTCCGGTTAATGGATGAACAACAATCTATTAACAAGAAGATAGCCAATCAAATTCCGGTTATTGTACAGAAAAGTGTGCAGGAACAGTCCAAAAAGCCAAAACGAAAAGGTTTCTTAGGCATATTCGGCAAAAAAAAGGAAGTAACTCCAGCAGTATCAACCACTATCCTTCATTCGGTCAATAGAAACGTAATCAGCGAACAGAAAGTGCAGGATCGCCAATTGTCGGAACAAGCCGACAGCCTTGCAGCTCGTAATGCAGAACTTAACAGACAACTGCAAGAATTGATTTGCCAAATAGAAGAAAAGGTACAAACCGAACTGCAAAGCCGGGAAAACGAAATAGTTGCCATGCGTGAAAAGTCATTTATGCAAGTAGGCGGTTTAATGGGATTCGTTCTTCTATTGTTGTTAATTTCCTACATCATCATACATCGTGATGCAAAAAGCATTAAACAATACAAGCACAAGACAACTGATTTGATAAGGCAACTGGAACAATCCGTACAACGGAACGAGGCACTGATAACGTCAAGGAAGAAGGCGGTACATACTATCACCCATGAACTGCGCACACCGCTGACAGCAATAACAGGCTATGCCGGACTGATACGGAAAGAACAGTGTGAGGATAAGTCCGGGCAGTATATCCAAAACATACTGCAATCCTCCGACCGTATGCGGGATATGCTTAACACTTTGCTTGACTTCTTCCGCCTGGACAACGGCAAGGAACAGCCCCGTCTGTCACCCTGCCGGATTTCAGCAATCACGCACACACTTGAAACGGAGTTCATGCCTGTTGCCGTGAACAAAGGGCTGTCCTTGTCCGTGAAGACTGGACACGATGCCATTGTATTGACCGACAAAGAGCGAATAATACAAATCGGGAATAACCTGCTGTCAAACGCTGTCAAGTTCACAGAAGAAGGCGGTGTTTCTTTGATTACTGAATATGATAATGGAGTTCTGACACTGGTCGTTGAAGATACAGGTACAGGCATGACAGAAGAGGAACAGAAACAAGCGTTCGGTGCGTTTGAACGTCTATCAAATGCCGCCGCAAAGGAGGGTTTCGGGCTTGGGCTTGCCATAATGCGTAATATTGTGTCGATGCTTGGCGGAACAATCCGTTTAGACAGCAAGAAAGGGAAAGGCAGTCGTTTCACAGTTGAAATTTCTATGCAGGAAGCTGAAGAACAGCTTGGATATACAAGCAATACACCTGTTTATCATAACAATAAATTCCATGATGTTGTCGCCATTGACAATGATGAGGTATTACTTCTGATGCTGAAAGAGATGTATTCCCAAGAAGGAATACACTGCGACACTTGCACCGATGCTGCGGCACTGATGGAAATGATACGCCAGAAAGAATACAGCCTGTTGCTGACAGACTTGAATATGCCCGATATAAACGGTTTCGAATTGCTGGAACTGTTGCGTTCGTCCAACGTGGGCAATTCACCAACAATCCCGGTGGTTGTGGCAACCGCTTCGGGCAGTTGTAACAAAGGGGAACTATTGGCAAAAGGCTTTGCCGGATGCCTGTTCAAACCGTTCTCCATATCGGAACTGATGGAGGTTTCCGACAGGTGTGCCATAAAAGCGACACCGGACGGGAAACCGGACTTTTCCGCCTTATTGTCCTATGGCAATGAAGCCGTCATGCTGGAAAAGTTGATAACTGAAACAGAAAAGGAAATGCAGGCGGTACGGGATGCAGCAAAAGAAAAAGACCTGCAAAAGCTGGATTCCCTGATCCACCACCTGCGCAGTTCGTGGGAGGTGCTCCGTGCCGACCAACCGCTGAATGTACTTTACGGATTGCTTCGTGGCGATGCTCTCCCGGATGGTGAAGCGTTAAGCCATGCCGTGACTGCCGTGCTGGATAAGGGAGTGGAAATAATACGGTTGGCAGAAGAGGAAAGGAGAAAATACGAAGATGAATAAGACAAAAATAATTGTGGTGGAAGACAACATCGTGTATTGCGAATATGTCTGCAATATGCTGTCACGGGAGGGCTACCGCAATATGAAGGCTTACCACCTCTCAACCGCGAAGAAACATCTGCAACAGGCAACAGATAATGATATCGTGGTTGCCGACCTGCGTCTGCCTGACGGCAGTGGCATAGACCTTTTGTGCTGGATGCGAAAGGAGGGAAAGATGCAGCCCTTCATCATTATGACCGACTACGCCGAAGTTAATACCGCCGTGGAAAGCATGAAACTCGGCTCGATAGACTATATTCCCAAACAGCTTGTGGAGGATAAACTTGTCCCCCTGATCCGTTCCATACTGAAAGAACGTCAGGCAGGACAACGCCGTATGCCTATATTCGCCCGTGAAGGTTCCGCCTTTCAGAAAATCATGCACCGCATAAGGCTGGTAGCCGCCACCGATATGAGCGTGATGATATTTGGTGAGAACGGCACGGGCAAGGAGCATATTGCCCACCTGTTGCATGACAAGAGCAAACGTGCAGGCAAGCCATTTGTGGCGGTGGACTGCGGTTCACTCTCCAAAGAGCTTGCACCGTCGGCTTTCTTCGGACACGTCAAAGGTGCATTTACAGGTGCGGACAATGCCAAGAAAGGATATTTCCATGAGGCGGAAGGCGGCACGTTGTTTCTGGACGAGGTAGGAAACCTCGCGTTGGAAACCCAACAGATGTTGCTCCGTGCCATACAGGAGAGGCGGTATCGCCCGGTCGGAGACAAGGCAGACCGGAATTTCAATGTCCGCATCATCGCTGCTACCAATGAAGATTTGGAGGTATCGGTGAATGAAAAGCGTTTTCGGCAGGATCTTCTGTACCGCCTGCACGACTTCGGGATAACCGTTCCTCCGTTGCGTGACTGTCAAGAAGACATTATGCCGCTGGCAGAGTTCTTCCGTGATATGGCAAACAGAGAGCTGGAGTGTAGCGTGAGCGGGTTCAGTTCCGAAGCACGTAAAGCGTTGCTGACACACGCATGGCCGGGCAACGTGCGGGAACTTCGGCAGAAAGTTATGGGTGCTGTATTGCAGGCGCAGGAAGGTGTTGTCATGAAAGAGCATCTGGAACTTGCCGTGACGAAACCGACCTCTACTGTCAGCTTCGCCTTGCGCAATGACGCGGAGGATAAGGAGCGGATATTGCGTGCGTTGAAACAGGCAAACGGCAACCGGAGTGTCGCCGCAGAACTGCTCGGCATAGGCAGGACAACACTATACAGCAAACTTGAAGAGTATGGACTTAAATATAAATTCAAGCAATCATAGCCCGTAATTCACTGAATTTGGCTATCTTTGCATAACATTTGAGAAAAACGGCGATTGGCAGGAGCTTTTCGCCGCCAACATATAGGATAAGACCGCAAGGCGTTTCAAGCGAAAATCTGGTAAATTGGAACTACGGAGACGATTGCGTGATGCTTATGCTATGCTTACGCATAGCGTGCATTCACGTACTCTCCGTAAAGGCTTTACCAGAGCCATCGCTTGAAGGTAGTGTGAATTGCACGCTACTTTTTTACCCTTGCCTAACGAAAGGAAACGATTATGGGTAAAGTTCAGATTCTCGCCGTACTGACGATGGACGGATGTCTTTCTTCAGAGTTATATGATAAAGCACATCAGGATTTGTGCCTTGACCGTTGCGGTCTTGATGAAATCAGGAAGAAAGCCTTTTACCGTGTGACACCGGACTATTCCATTTCAATGCTGCACGAATGGAGAAAAGACTGCACAAACATCCGTTACCTCGCGGAAGCCACACCGGACACGGCAGACTATATAAACGGACTGCTGCGGATGCACGCTGTGGATGAAATCATACTATACACCGTTCCTTTCATATCCGGAAGCGGACGACATTTTTTTAAGTCGGCTCTGCCAGAGCAACACTGGACGCTTTCCTCTTTGAAAAGCTATCCCAACGGTGTATGTCGCATTATCTATATCCTTGATAAAAAAGCAAGATAGCCAAAATGTGCGGCAAGCATACATTTCTATTTTCAGGAATAGAATAAATGTTCCGATTACAAACAATTTAAGTCGGAGATAATTTGTCCTTGTGAAAAAATACTGAATTTTATACCTCTGAAATCCAGCACTTTGTAAAATTGAGTGTTGGATTTTTTATTTTCTGCCGCGTTTTTTGCCAATTATATTCATGTGCGCACGCAGAAAACAAAGTGTAATTTTCAAAATTGACAGAACCATGAATTATTTCTTGCTGGCGGAAACCGACTTTTTCCGCCTGATAAACGAAGCCGGCGACTGCAATATGGAAACGGCATACACGGCTTTCGCCACCCAAGTGATCGAACTGTGCAACGGCGGCATGGACATGAACCTTACCGTCATCGCGCTTGCCTACATCGAAATCGAGTTGCAGCACCATCCCGTACGTAATCTGTCAGAAGAAAAAAGAGAGATTGCCGCCTACGTCAGCAAGGCTCTGTCTTTCGTAAGAAAGATGCAGAAATTCCTTGCCACGCCCCAAGTGCCACCACTAATATCCGCCAACAACGCAACAGAAACCACCGCCAGCCTTCTTCAATGGACGGGCAATGCCATCGACCTCGTGGAACTTATCTACGGCATAGACGTGATGGGCTGCATCAACAACGGCAATATGCCGCTCAAACAGCTCGCCCCACTTCTCTATAAGATATTCGGGGTTGATTCTAAAGACTGCTACCGCTTCTACACTGATATCAAACGCCGGAAGAACGAAAGCCGCACCTATTTCATTGACAGGATGCAGGAAAAACTGAACGAGAGAATGTTGCGTGATGAGGAGTTGGAGCGGATGAGAAAATAAAAAAATATCCATTACATATGAGAAGACAGGAATACTCGTATCCTGTCTTTTTATTTTCATTTAATTATATATTAATTAGCACAATATATGTGAGTTTTTCATTCCTATAAGGACAAATTTCAGAAACGTATGTCTGGTAAATTATTGAGTCATCATAGTATGAACATATATCATTACTAAAAACAATGAAACAACTTCCATAAGATTGTGGTTGTAAAAATCGCCATTTAATAGCCCGTTTTTTTTGTAAAATTCGCCAATTAAAAAAATATGATTATCTTTGCATTATATTTTATAAGGTATGGAAACAGTAAATAGAATACTTCAAGAGAAGATTACAGCACGAATCGCGCCCAATAAAGCAGTACTGATTTTTGGTGCTCGCCGTGTTGGTAAAACGGTAATGATGCGTAAAATTGTGGACAACTATTCAGGTAGGACGATGATGCTCAACGGCGAAGACTACGACACATTAGCACTATTGGAGAATCGCTCAATAGCCAATTATCGGCATTTATTGGATGGTATTGATTTGCTGGCTATTGATGAGGCACAGAACATACCACAAATCGGTAGTATTCTGAAGTTGATAGTTGATGAAATACCGGGAATAAGTGTCTTGGCAAGTGGTTCTTCGTCATTCGATTTGCTGAATAAGACTGGTGAACCGTTGGTCGGCCGCAGTACGCAATTTCTCCTTACACCATTCTCGCAACGGGAAATCGCACAGACGGAAACGGCACTTGAAACCCGCCAGAACCTCGAAGCGCGCTTGATTTACGGTTCCTATCCCGAAGTAGTAATGATGGAGAACTATGAACGTAAAACAGACTACCTACGTGATATTGTCGGTGCATACCTGCTTAAAGATATCTTAGCAATTGACGGCTTAAAAAATTCGAGCAAGATGCGCGATCTACTGCGATTGATAGCTTTTCAGTTGGGCAGCGAAGTTTCTTACGAAGAGTTAGGTAAACAACTCGGCATGAGCAAGACGACCGTTGAAAAATACCTCGACCTATTGGAAAAGGTCTTCGTTATCTATCGTCTGGGGGCTTATTCGCGTAACCTACGCAAGGAGGTTACAAAAGCTGGCAAGTGGTACTTCTACGACAACGGCATTCGCAATGCCATTATCGGGGCTTTCTCACCGCTGGCCATTCGGCAGGATGTCGGTGCGCTGTGGGAGAACTACATCATCGGAGAGCGGCGCAAAGCGAACTTCAATGAGGGACTGCACAGGGAGTTCTATTTCTGGCGCACCTACGACAAACAGGAAATCGACCTGATTGAGGAGAGTGCCGACAGTCTTACCGCCTTGGAGTTCAAGTGGGGAAATAAAATGCCGGCCGCACCGAAAGCCTTCCAAGAAGCCTATCCCTATGCCGAGTTTCATGTGGTAAATCGGGAGAATTATTTGGAGTTCGTATAATCAATAAATTACGTATATGGAAACAAAACTACAATCCAAACAGCAATATCCGCGGTTTATCCAAAATAAACCGTGTGGTATTGACAAATTCGATGGAGGTTCGCAAGAAAGGTTGGCAAAAACTATTGCTCGCCATTTTTGTCAGAATGATTCATTGGATGAGGAATGTACTTTACCTCGAATTATCGGCATCGAAGGTATTTGGGGATCTGGAAAATCCAACGTGGTTAAAATGTTGGAACGTGAATTATCAGACGACTATTACTTTTTTGAGTATGACGCATGGGGACATCAAGAGGACTTGCAACGCCGCTCTATATTGGAATTGCTTACAAGCAAACTTATTGATGATGGTATCCTATCTGGAAATGCAACAATAAAAGTCAAAGGTGGAGGTACGAAAACCGTATCATGGTCTGAAAAGCTGAAATATTTATTAGCCCGTAAAACGGAGACCGTAACCGAAAAATATCCCCTTATCAGTAATGGTATGGTTGCGGCATTTTTGGTTGCAGTTTTAACTCCGATATTTACATTTATTGCGTATGCAGTAAAACCTACACCCACAACATGGTGGTTTTCTTTATTGTCTATTATCATAGCTGCACTGCCAGTTCTTATTGCATTGTGCGTTTGGAAATGGGCATATAGCAAAGATCATAAATATGGATGGAGTTATATGTTAGCTATTTATCAAGATAAAGTCGAAAAGGACGTTTGCTATGAGACTTTGAGCGAAGACGAACCAACGGTTTACGAGTTCAAAACATGGATGCAAGACATTTCTGATTTTATCAAGGAAAAAGGACAACGTAAATTAGTCCTTGTTTTTGACAACATGGATCGTCTCCCCGCTGAAAAAGTAAAAGAATTATGGTCTTCTATCCATACGTTCTTCGCCGATAGCGGTTTTGAAAATGTTTGGGCTGTTATTCCTTTCGATGAAACACATTTAGCTTGTGCATTCGGAGATGAGACCGACGAACAAACGAAACAACTGACCAAGTATTTTATCAATAAAACTTTCCCTATTGTTTATCGTGTTGCTCCTCCTGTTATTACCGACTATCGAAGTATATTCAACAAACTGTTTGTTGAAGCATTTGGAGAAACAGAAAATGAAGCGAAAGAAACTATAAATCGGATATTCAGATTGGTAAATCCTAATGCCAATGTTAGGGAAATTATATCATATATCAATGAGATGGTCGCTCTTAAACAAGAGTGGTGTAACGAAATTTTGATGATAAACATAGCATTGTTCTGTTTGAAGAAGACGGATATTCTGGCAAATCCAGTAGAACAAATATTGTCCGGCGACTATCTGAATGGCATTCAAACAATAATTAACAATGATCTGCAAACACAACGCGAAATTGCAGCTTTGGTATATGGTGTCGATGTTGAAGATGCTCGACAAATTCCATTGAAAAAATATATTGAAGGCTGCATCAACGGAGAAGAAGACCACGACATAAATCAATATGCAGAGACTAATAAACAATTTGACACTGTATTAGAAGAAGTTATACAATGTATGGACAATGCGCTTATCGATAAGATTATACATTGTTTGCATAAATTAACTCGAAAGAGCGATGTTATTCTGCGTGTATGGCAAAGAATAGCACAATTGAAATTAAAAGAATCCATAGAGAAGCAGGTGTTCCCTGTCGAATACCAAGAACTGCTGTTGCATTTAGACACGGAAAGCCAAAACCATGTGATTGCTCAATTATATAAGAAGATAGTTCGGTTCAATGACTTCAATGGCGGCGACTATTTCAAAACGTTAGATGCAATAGACAGGTTTATTGCGCAAAATAAGTTGGCGTGCGATTTTACGTCATTGATTGAAGCAAAAACAGTCAAGCCAAATACATTTATCGATTATATTCAAGCTGCAAATGCAACAGATGCTGCCTATCGGGATAACGCGACAACTAAAGCATATAAATATTATCAAGTAGCAACAAATTCGGAGGCGCTCGATAATTATTTGGCAAACTTACTACCCGATAATTTCGACCATGCAGATATTGTAAAAACGTTAAAAGATAATTCTACCTATACGTTTCCAACGCTTTTGCAAGCGATCACGAATTGCATTGATGAACAGAATGTAAATAAAGATAATATAGGGGCTATATTTACAACCTATCGTTTATTGGCATCTGACGAAGAAAGACCTTTACCTGTAACGTTAGATTCAACCTACATAAATCAGTTGCATTCTGAATTAGAAACTGATGGCCGAAACATTAAAGAGTCTGGATATTACGATTTAGTCGCCATGCAATTGGCACATGGTCATTCCGTTTCCTTAATAGAGGGTGGAGATATAAAATATGTTGCAGAACTCATGGACTATTATGTGGATCATGGAGACTTATTAGTAAATAGTGTGGGATGGAATATACCGCTATTAAATGAAACACTACAATACATGGTAAATCATAAACTTGGCTATAAATTATTGCTCTCAGACATATTGCCCCAATTTGAAGATATTAAGAACAGAATAGGTGTAACGGATGAGGTATTTATCGAGCATTTAGCAGAGTGGAATACCGATTTGGATAAGTATATCACTAAGAACAATATTAAAGATGTAATTCCTGACGCATCTTTTTACGATTTGACCACTAAAATAAGCAATGTCCTGACCGATCATATCAATAAAATAGCGTTCGAAGCGTTGTCTGAAATAAGTGTTGATACATTATACGCCCAAAGAACAGCACATACATCATATTATTGGTTTGTCGCAATAAAACATTTACTGGCTAAAATCAAATCCTTGCCAGATAACTTGACTGAATTTGGCAAAAAGATTCTGATGGATATTGCTTCTGGAACTCAAAGTTTGAATCCTTTCCCTAATTGTTTCAAGAATATAGTTGAAAGATTGGATAAACGAAAAATTAAATCGACAGTTACCGATATAAGAAATGATTTCTGCATCGGTAAAAAGACTATCAATGCAATAAAGTTTCAATTTTTCGAAACATGGCTTAGATCGCATGGTAATTTGAAAAGTCAAGCTGGAGACGTTATTGATAAAATAGTGAAACCTGTAATTTCCGATGGGGCATGCCGTTCATTGATTCTGCAAAACAAAGATTTTTATATGGATTTAATAAATACAGCAGGGGATGATGCTTATGAATTGAAAAAGAGTCTCCGAAACCTCATACAAAAAGATTCAGATCCGCAATTGGTTAAATTTGTCAATTCGATAGATTCAGTACCTGAGGTTGAAACCGCGTAAGTATTTGTCTAACAAGTCCGAATTTTACGATTTTACCCGTCAGAACTGAAGTGCCCCCCAAAAAAATTGTATCCAACTTTTGGGGGTCACTTCAAACTTCGATAGGGATAATTTTCAATTTTGGGGACTTGTTAGACAGTCTCATTATCTGGTAGCAGTTTACACAGCACCGGATCGTTTTTGATACGCTCCAGTTCCTCCTGCACAATCTGCTTCACCTCTTCCTTGATGCGCCGGTAGTTCGCCTGCACCGTTTCCTTCATGCGGTCGTTGCCGTCCTCGTCCGTGAAGTTTGTAATGACGGGAATTTTCTTGTAGGCACTTTCTTCCCGTTTCACCTTTTCGGCATCCACCACAATCTCGCAATGAAAAATCTTCTGCTCGATACGCTCGTTGAAGTTGTCGGATACAGAACCGACAAACATTCCCTGCGTAAGCCCGGAAATCTTACTCGGTGGAATGAGCGCGTCCATCTGCGTGTTGATGGAGGTGGAAACATCCTGCCGGTTGATGGAGATGGACTGCCGTTTCTGCAACACCTTACCGAACCGCTCGGAGAGCGTCTTGGCTGTTTCCCCCACCACCTGACCGGAGAAAATATTGCCGACAGTGTTCATCACCACTTTCGCCTCTTTGTCCCCGTAGTCACGCACTAACTGGCTGAAATCCTGAAAGCCCAGACACACGGCAACCTTGTTGCTTCGGGCGGTAGCTATAAGATTGTCCAACCCTTTGAAGTATATTGTGGGCAACTCGTCGATGATGACCGATGACTTCAGCATCCCCTTCTTGTTGATGAGCTTCACGATACGGGAATTATACAGACCGAGTGCCGCACCGTAGATATTCTGACGGTCGGGATTGTTACCCACGCAGAGGATTTTCGGCTCTTCGGGATTGTTGATGTCCAGCGTAAACTCGCTGTCTGACATCACCCAGTAGAGCTGCGGTGAAATCATCCTCGAAAGCGGGATTTTTGCCGACGCTATCTGACCCATGAGCTGCTCCGCAGCCCCTCCAAGCCACGCATCCATGAACGGCGAAAGGTAGTTCTCCAGCTCCGGATAAGAGGTCAGTATCGGAAATATATCCTCGTAACGGCGGTTCAGAAACTCGATAGCATGGGGAAACGTGCAAAACTTCCCGTTCTGATAGATTTTGAGATACCAGATAATACTGGCAAACAGAATGATAGGTGACTCCACGAAGAAGTCGCCCTGCTTTTGCACCCACGTTTTATTGAGGTTGAGCATTATTGTGTAGGCACTCTCATAGGCATCCGTAATATCTTCCATAAAATCCGGGTGAATGGGATTGCACCGATGAGAGCGTCGCGGGTCGTCGAAGTTGATCACATAGAACTTCGGCTTTACCTTGTAGCCGTCCGGGTGGTTCAGCAAATGGTTGTAGGCAATAGTAGATAGGTCGGGATACTTGAAATCGTAGATGTATTGACTAAAGCCCTTTTCAATCTGTTGCTTGATAAAATTGTTTACCACGGCATAGGACTTGCCGCTGCCCGGCGTACCCAACACGATGGACGCACGGAAGGGATTAACTACATTGATCCAACCGTTGTTCCAGCGTTTCCTGTAATAGAAACGTGTCGGCAGATTGACCGAATACTCGCTTTCGATAAGCCTCGTTTCCTGCATGAAACTCTCGTTCTCGTTGTTGAAAACATCCTCCATCAAATTGTGTTTCAACAGGCGGCTCATCCACAGACCACCCATCAACAGGCAGACATAGCCCGTTCCAATGGTAAGGACATACAGTCCCGTCACCGCTTCAAGCGGCAGCGGCAGGGGCAGCAACCACCAGTTCAGGAAAAACAGCACGAACCCGACGGCAAATGCTGTCCAGATTCTCCCCCAAGTGATTTTCTCACCCTTGACACCCTTCGTACCCAGACAGGACAAGGCAAGCAAAAGGACGGAAAACAGCTTCGTGTAGAGAATGGAATGGAACAGCCCCGCCGTGCGGTCGAAGTTCAGAAGGATTTTGTCCACCACGCCGATGTTCACGCCCCACAGCCGGATGGCTTCGTAGCAGAACCAGTACACGTTCATGACCACTAAAATGATACTCACGGCACGCAGAAAATCCATGATTTTCGCCAATGCCCTCAAATCGTCTTCTTGTTGTGACATACATTGATTTTTTAATTGTTGATACTCTGATTACATACCCAAGCCCTTGCGTTTTTTCTTCTTTTTGCGCTTCATCGCCCGGATGAAAGCCTCTTCCTCGGCATCTACCGCCGGACCTTCGGGAGTGAGCAAGCCCATACCGCCCGATATATCTTCACTGTCGTAGGCGGTCTGCCCGTGTGCCTTGTCCGCAGCATCCACAGGGATGGATAGCGGTATCGGCGGTTGTCCGGCGTATGGCAGGGTGAAGTGTTCCTGCAAGGCATTCGCCGAAAGCTCCTTACCCATGCGCGAACCGTTCAGCACGCATCCCGTGCGGTGGTCGATGAAGGTAGCCCCATAGATGCGCCCTTCCTCTGTGTAGCGCAGTACGGTGTCGATGCCCTTCTCTTTGAGTTGGGATACAAATTTGTCCTTGTCATAAGTGCCTTGCAGCACGGAAAGGACGGTGCGTTTCGTCATGTCTGCCAGTTTCCTATCCTTGATTTCCGATTTGGAACGGACAAACTTCTTCTGTACGGCTTCATAGCCTGCGGACTTCCCGAAAAGCGAGGATTTGAACGGGTTGCCCACCTTGTTACCCTTGTCGTCCGTGACGGAATAGACCAGCCCGTGATACTCCCGTCCGCGCACGTTGCCCCTCGCTTCCTCCACCGTCATATTATATAAGGAAAGGAGCGCACGGTATTCGCCCATCGTCTGGAAACGGTACTGCCCATTCAGAGCCTTCACGGTGTTGCCTACCTGCTTCTTCACATCACCTGCCGATGCGGCCACCTTGCGCAACGGATTATCCAATCTCTGATTTTTACGTTCTGCCGGATGCAATCCGTACTTCTGTTCCAGTTCCCTGCGGATACGGTCGCTGCGGCGGTAGAGAAAATCCCGGTTGAGCCTTTTCCCGTTCTCGTCCACGTTGACCGTCACGATGTGCAGGTGGTGGCGGTCGATGTCCTCGTGCTTGAATACAAGATAAGGCTGGTTTCCGAAACCGAGTTTTTCCAGATACTCGCGGGCGATATTCTGCAACTCAATATCGGTCAGCACATCCTCCGGGTGCGGGTTGAGAGAGATATGCACCACCGGCTTCTCGATCTTCATCTGCGGTGGCAGGAAGGTGAGAAAACCCTCCATCGCCTTGCCTATGTCCACCGTTCCCGAACCGTCATTGTAGATGCGGTTGGTGGTGAGAAGCCGCCCCTGCGCCTCGTTAATCTTCTCCCCGTTGTAGGCAATCGCGCCGTACAACGAACTTCCTACACTGATTTTTGCGACCATTTTGCCTCCATTTCCCTTGAAAGTTCCACAATCCGGCGGCTCAGTTTCACGAGTTCGACGGTGTGTTGCTCTAATTTGTAGAGCAACGCCATCGCCTTTTTCTCTGAAAAATGCAGCCTCAGTTCCTTCACGACTTGGTTGTAATTCGTACCCACGGCACGGAATTGTGCATGAAAATCCGACAGTTTGGTGTAATAGTCCACCAACGTCTTGTCCACCTTCAGCACCTTGAACGGTTGCCCGAAGAAGTGCGCTTTGAGGAAAACAGACCGTGCATAGACACCCGATTTTCCGAACATGGCGAGGAAACGGTTGTGTTCCTCCTCGTTGAAACGGACGGTGTACCGGTACACCGCCGGATCAAGTTTGGGATTTCTCCCTGATTTGCTTTTCCTTTTCTCTTTCATATTACTTTGGATTTAGCGGATTGACGGCATAAGCCGCCGCTTCGGATTACAGCACCGCAGTTCTGAAAGGCTTCCCGACTTCGGAGGGAAAGCCCGCCCCCTGCAAGGGCAAGTGCTTTTCGTGGCTGCTCAAAATATTTTGAGCGGCTGAAAAGACATCTTGCTATGTTCAGGTGAACATAAAAATCCGTCAGGGGACGGATTGGGAAAATACCTTTCAGGACTCCGGGCCGCGCGTCATCGGCGAACCCTGCTGTCCGGGTGCAAAGTTACGCCCTTAAAGCGGTATCGGACAGATGCTTGACCCGGTCAATGACTGCCAACCGGCGCAACGTGCCGCCACTTGCCGGAGAAGTGATACAGGTTCCAAAATATACTTGTTTATTTGCAGCATGATTCAAGAAACGAACGATTTGAAGATATGATAAACGGAACATTCAAATACCCGGAAATCCGCTTCTTCGGATACTTGCCGAAACGGATACCCGAACCGTCGGAAACCCGGTTCTCCGACAATTCGGTGACGTATGGATTCAATGACTTCATGACGCAATGTCGTCAATCACCATTTGTCCGACGCACCGCTTCACCACAGAACCGGATACGCGACGACCCGCCTGCGTGTGTAGTCACGGAAGCGGATGGTGCGACAGCCAAATCCGTATGGAAACAGAAAAACAAATCATCAACAATTAAAATAAATGGAACTATGAGTAAGGAAATCTTCGTTGCATTCGCAACACAGAAAGGTGGCATCGGCAAATCCACTGTCACGGCACTTGCCGCCAGCTACCTGCACAACGTGAAAGGCTACAATGTCGCCGTCGTGGACTGCGACGACCCGCAGCACAGCATCCACGGGCTGCGCGAACACGAAATGGGGCTTATCGACAGCAGCACCTACTTCAAGGCTCTCGCTTGCGACCATTTCCGCCGGATCAAAAAGAACGCCTACACCATCGTCAAAAGCAATGCGGTGAACGCCCTCGACGATGCCGAGAGGATGATTGCCACTGAGGACGTGAAACCCGACGTGGTGTTCTTCGACATGCCCGGCACACTCCGAAGCAACGGCGTGATAAAGACGCTCTCGCAGATGGACTACATTTTCACTCCGCTGAGTGCCGACCGCTTTGTCGTGGAGAGTACCCTGAAATTCGTCACGATGTTCCGCGACAGGCTGATGACTACCGGACAGGCGAAAACAAAGGGGCTGCATCTGTTCTGGACGATGGTGGACGGCAGGGAGAGGAACGACTTGTACGGCATCTACGAGGAAGTGATAGCCGAAATGGGCTTTCCGGTACTTTCCACCCGCTTGCCCGACAGCAAGAAGTTCCGCCGTGACCTTTCGGAAGAGCGCAAGAGCGTTTTCCGCTCCACCATCTTCCCGATGGACACGGCACTGCTGAAAGGGAGTGGCATCCGGGAGTTTTCCGAAGAGATAAGCGACATCATCAGACCGCAGTGAGCATGGGCAGCAGGAAAGTGAACACGGAAGGCATCGACGAGGAACTGCTGTTAGCCTCCATCGGGCGGCGCACACAGGACGGGACACTGCGCCCCGCACAGGAAGTACCCGCAGCTGCACCGACCGAAGAGGACACCGCCGCACCGGAACCATCTCCTGTGCAACCCGTAACACGGGAAAAAGCGCAGAGGGAAAGTGGACGCCGGAAAAGGCAGGACGAGGACTACAACGAGCTATTCCTGCGCCGCAACGAGATAAAGACCCGCCAATGTGTCTATATCAGCCGTGACGTCCACGGCAAGATCCTCAGAATCGTGAACGACATCGCCGGAGGGGAAATCTCAGTAGGCGGATATGTGGATACCGTGCTGCGCCAGCATCTGGAACAGCACAAGGAGAGAATCAACGAACTGTACAAGAAACAACGTGAAGATCTGATTTGAAAATGGAAAAAGAAATGACACCGAATGAAAAAAGACCACAGCAAGACTGCGGAGGTATGTTTACCCAAGTGCAGGCGAGTGTGGAAATACTGTCGCCTGTCCCGGTAAGCGGCAAATGCAGTGAGAAGGACTATGAACGCCTGTTCATCCGCGACCCGGAAGTAAAGGCACGTGAGGGGAAGATGGCGTATGTGCGCCCGGAGTACCACGAGCGTATCATGCGTATCACCCGTGTAATCGGGCATGACCGGCTTACGCTGTCCGCTTACATCGACCATGTGCTGACGCACCACTTCAACCAGTGCGAAGATGCGATAAAGAGCCTTTATGCCCGAAATTACAATTCAGTATTCTAACCAAAAACGGAAGGATATGAATTACACAATCAGCATGACAGACATTCTGCTGGCGGTATCGGTCGGCTGCAACCTCTGGTTCCTGTTCCTGCTCCTTTACGAGCGCATCATGGACACGCGGATTGTCCGCTTCTTCAAGGGCATTGTCGGATTATGGCGGTCACTGGACGGGAATGAGGCTAAACGCATAGCGGCACACGAGGAAGTCCCTGCGGAAAAGGCGGACATCATCGGCAAGAGCCGTTTCAGGATGGCATCCACCCGGACAACCGCTGCCATACCGACGCAAGAAGCCGCCACTATTGAAAAAGGCATTGAGCTGTCGGAGGAAGAGGCTACTTTTGACGACGGAAAAACGGGAAACGCATCCCGCCCGGCACAAGTCCCGGAGGAAAAACTCGATGAGACCTTCACGAGCATACCGCCGGAGGAACTGGGATACGGGGACGACGAACCGGAAGAGGACGCCTCGGACACGCCACGGGCTTCGGGCAGCAGCTTTGACGAGATTGACGACGCCTGCAAGACCGCCAAAAACCCGGACGCGACACAGGCGGAACGTGAAAAGGCGGCTAAGGTGTTCACCGACATGGAGGGCACGGAGTTGTACGAGAAAATGATGGAAGGCTCTTCGGAGATAGGCATCCGCATCAAGGGGCTTATCGAGATTCGGCTGAAGAAATCTGAAAAGGAGTTCGTCGTGCCGGACAACATCGAGGAGTTCGACATTCGCAACTATGTATGACAACAATAAAAGAAATGAACATGAAAGAATGACATCAACCCACGCGGCGAGGAAACGCAAGGCGCATCCCCATCCGCAACGGACACGCCCACGTCCGTGGAAACAAACGGGCATCCACTAAAACCAAAGTAAAGAAACAAAGTATCAACCGCCCGACAAAGGACCATCCACCCTTTTGACGGCAAAAAACAAGAACAGTTTATGAACAAGAACATCTTGAAAAACAGAAAAGCAATCCTCTCCGCGGCACTTGTCATCGCCGCAACCGCCTCCGCTTTCGCGCAGGGAAACGGCATCGCGGGCATCAACGAAGCCACCTCTATGGTGAGTTCTTATTTCGACCCCGGAACTAAACTGATATACGCCATCGGTGCAGTCGTCGGGCTTATCGGGGGCGTAAAAGTGTACGGCAAGTTTTCATCGGGCGACCCCGACACCAGCAAGACAGCCGCCTCGTGGTTCGGCGCGTGCATCTTCCTGATTGTTGCCGCCACCATCCTGCGCTCATTCTTCCTTTAATAAATAATGTATGGCTGAATACCCAATCAACAAGGGTATCGGCCGTCCGGTAGAGTTCAAGGGCTTGAAGGCACAGTACCTCTTCATCTTCTGCGGAGGTCTGCTGGCTCTCTTCGTCCTGTTCGTCATCCTCTACATGGTCGGTATCGACCAGTGGATATGTATCGGCTTCGGCGCGGCATCGTCCTCCCTCCTTGTATGGCAGACCTTCGCGCTGAACGCCCGGTACGGTGAACACGGGCTGATGAAATTAGGAGCGGCACGGAGCCATCCCCGATACCTTATCAACCGGCGGCGGATAACCCGTCTGTTCAAACGACAACGAAAGGAAGAAAGACAATGAGGAATACATCGAAAATGACAACACTGGAAAACAGGTTCCCACTTTTAGCGGTGGAGCATGGCTGCATCATCTCAAAGGACGCCGACATCACGGTGGCTTTCGAGGTGGAACTACCGGAACTTTACACCGTGACGGGTGCGGAGTACGAGGCGATACACAGTTGCTGGTGCAAGGCTATCAAGGTGCTGCCGGACTACTCCGTCGTCCACAAACAGGACTGGTTCATCAAGGAACGCTACAAACCGGAGCTTCAGAAGGACGACATGAGCTTTTTAAGCCGCTCTTTCGAGCGTCACTTCAACGAGCGTCCGTACCTGAAACACACCTGCTACCTCTACCTGACCAAGACAACAAAGGAGCGTAACCGGATGCAGAGCAATTTCAGCACGCTGTGCCGGGGACATATCATCCCGAAGGAGCTGGACAGGGAAACCACGACCAAGTTCTTGGAAGCCTGCGAACAGTTCGAGCGCATCATGAACGACAGCGGGCTTGTCAGGCTGCGCCGCCTCTCCACCGATGAGATTGTGGGTACTGAGGGAAAGACGGGACTTATTGAACGCTACTTCTCGCTCATGCCGGAAGGTGACACCACCTTGCAGGACATCGAGCTTTCGGCAAGGGAGATGCGCATCGGCGACAACCGCCTGTGTCTGCACACCCTCTCCGACGCGGAAGACCTGCCGGGCAAGGTGGCTACCGACACCCGTTACGAGAAGCTCTCCACCGACCGGAGTGACTGCCGACTGTCATTCGCCTCCCCGGTGGGGCTTCTGCTCTCCTGCAACCATATCTACAACCAGTATGTGCTGATAGACAACAGTGAGGAAACCTTGCAGAAGTTCGAGAAGTCCGCCCGTAACATGCAGTCGCTATCTCGCTATTCAAGGAGCAACAGCATCAACCGCGAGTGGATAGACCAATACCTGAACGAAGCCCATTCCTACGGACTGACCTCGGTACGGGCACACTTCAACGTCATGGCGTGGAGCGACGATGCGGAGGAACTGAAGCATATCAAGAACGACGTGGGCAGCCAGTTGGCAAGCATGGAATGCGTGCCGCGCCACAACACCATCGACTGCCCGACACTCTACTGGGCGGCGATACCCGGCAATGCGGCGGACTTCCCGGCGGAAGAGAGTTTCCACACCTTCATCGAACAGGCGGTGTGCCTGTTCACAGAGGAAACCAACTACCGCAGCTCGCTCTCGCCCTTCGGCATCAAGATGGTGGACAGGCTCACGGGAAAACCGCTGCACCTTGACATCTCCGACCTGCCCATGAAGCGAGGTATCACGACCAACCGCAACAAGTTCGTGCTGGGTCCTTCGGGCAGCGGCAAGTCTTTCTTCATGAACCACCTCGTGCGCCAATATTATGAGCAAGGCGCACATGTGGTATTGGTGGACACGGGAAACTCCTATCAGGGCTTGTGCGGCATGATCCGACGCAAGACAGGCGGAGCGGACGGTGTGTATTTCACCTACACGGAAGATAAGCCCATCAGCTTCAACCCGTTCTACACCGACGATTACATCTTCGACGTGGAGAAGAAGGACAGCATCAAGACCCTGTTGCTGACGCTCTGGAAGTCGGAGGACGACAAGGTGACAAAGACGGAGAGCGGCGAGCTGGGCAGTGCCGTGAGTGCCTATATTGAGCGCATCCAATCCGACCGTAGCATCGTGCCGTCGTTCAACACCTTCTACGAGTATATGCGTGACGACTACCGCAAGGAACTGGCACAGCGTGACATCAAGGTGGAGAAGTCCGACTTCAACATCGACAACATGCTCACCACCATGCGGCAGTATTACCGGGGCGGGCGTTACGATTTCCTGCTCAACTCCACGGAGAACATCGACCTGCTCGGCAAGCGGTTCATCGTCTTCGAGATAGATTCGATTAAAGAAAACCGCGAACTGTTCCCCGTCGTGACCATCATCATCATGGAAGCCTTCATCAACAAGATGCGGCGGCTGAAAGGCGTGCGGAAACAGCTTATCGTGGAAGAGGCTTGGAAGGCCCTCTCATCGGCGAACATGGCTGAATATCTGCGCTATATGTATAAGACGGTCAGAAAATATTACGGCGAGGCAATCGTGGTGACGCAGGAGGTGGACGACATTATCAGTTCTCCGGTGGTCAAAGAGAGCATTATCAACAACTCGGATTGTAAAATCCTGCTTGACCAAAGGAAATATATGAACAAGTTCGACCAGATACAGGCGTTGCTCGGACTGACGGAAAAGGAGAAGTCGCAGATACTCTCCATCAACATGGCGAACAACCCTTCACGGCTCTACAAGGAGGTGTGGATAGGCTTGGGCGGCACGCAGTCGGCGGTCTATGCCACGGAGGTCAGCGCGGAAGAGTATCTGGCGTACACCACCGAGGAAACGGAAAAAGTGGAGGTTTACCGTCTGGCGGAGAAGCTGGGCGACGACATCGAAGCCGCCATCCGGCAGCTTGCCGAAAGGCGGAGAAACAAGGAATAACTAAAAAACAGAATGTATCAACCAAAAAAGAAAAACGCGTATGAATTTACCAAAAGTGAAAATGCTGCAAGTCAGCAAGTGCCTTATCGGATTGGCGGTCATGATGCTGCAATCCTGCGACGTGGCCGACAACCGCCGCGACATGCTGTGCGGGAACTGGGAGAGCGTGGAGGGAAAACCTGACGTGCTTATCTACAAGGAGGGCGAAGCCTACAAAGTGACGGTGTTCCGTCGTAGCGGTCTGCGCCGCAAGCTCAAGCCGGAAACCTATCTCTTGCAGGAGGAGAACGGCAACCTGTTCATGAACACCGGCTTCCGCATCGACGTGTCCTACAACGAGGCCACGGATGTGCTGACTTTCTCGCCAAACGGGGACTATGTGCGGGTGAAGCCGCAGCCGGGACATCCGACCGAAGAATAACAACCACTAAAATCCAAAGTAACATGAGAACAAGAATAACAATGATTATCTGCCTGTGCCTGCTTTTCGCGGGCAGGGCAAGCGCACAGTGGGTCGTAAGCGATCCGGGCAATCTAGCGCAGGGCATCATCAATGCCTCCAAAAACATCATCCATACCTCCAAGACCGCCACGAACATGGTGAGCAACTTTCAGGAGACGGTGAAAATCTATCAGCAGGGCAAGAAGTATTACGATGCCCTCAAATCGGTGAACAATCTGGTCAAGGACGCCCGCAAGGTGCAGCAGACCATCCTGATGGTGGGCGACATCACAGACATCTATGTGAACAGTTTCCAACGGATGCTCCGTGACGGGAATTTCAGACCCGAAGAGCTTTCCGCAATCGCTTTCGGCTACACGAAACTGCTGGAGGAAAGCAACGAAGTGTTGACGGAACTCAGGAACGTGGTGAACATCACCACGCTCTCCATGACCGACAAGGAGCGCATGGACGTGGTGGAACGCTGCCACTCGAAGATGAAGCGTTACCGCAACCTCGTGAGCTACTACACGAACAAGAACATCTCCGTGAGTTACCTGCGTGCGAAAAAGAAGAACGACCTCGACCGCATCATGGGGCTGTACGGGAACATGAACGAAAGATACTGGTAGCCTATGAAGTTCGACAACCTTCATCAGATTTTACGTTCACTTTATGAGCAGATGATGCCGCTGTGTGGGGACATGGCTGGTGTGGCGAAAGGCATCGCCGGGCTGGGTGCGCTGTTCTACGTCGCCTACCGGGTATGGCAGTCGCTGGCGAGAGCTGAACCGATAGACGTATTCCCGATGCTCCGTCCTTTTGCCATCGGTCTGTGCATCATGTTCTTCCCGACTGTGGTGCTGGGCACGATAAACAGCATCCTCTCACCCGTCGTACAGGGCACGGCAAAGATGCTGGAGGCGGAAACGCTGGACATGAACCGATACCGGGAGCAGAAGGACAAACTGGAATACGAGGCGATGGTACGCAACCCCGAAACCGCCTACCTCGTGTCCAACGAGGAATTTGACAAGCAACTGGAGGAACTCGGCTGGTCGCCCTCCGACATGGTGACGATGGCGGGAATGTATATCGACCGGGGAATGTACAACATGAAGAAGAGCATCCGCGACTTCTTCCGCGAGATACTCGAACTGCTGTTCCAAGCCGCCGCCCTCGTGATAGACACCGTCCGCACCTTCTTTCTCGTGGTGCTGGCGATTCTCGGTCCGATAGCCTTCGCCCTGTCGGTATGGGACGGTTTCCAAAACACGCTCACGCAGTGGATATGCCGCTATATACAGGTCTATCTGTGGCTACCGGTATCGGACATGTTCAGCACCATACTGGCGAAGATACAGGTTCTGATGCTGCAAAACGACATCGAGCGGATGCAGGCAGACCCGAACTTCTCGCTGGATTCGAGCGACGGGGTGTATATCGTATTCCTCTGCATCGGCATCATCGGCTACTTTACCATTCCCACCGTTGCGGGCTGGATTATCCAAGCCGGAGGCATGGGCGGTTACGGTCGCAACGTGAACCAGATGGCGGGACGAGCCGGAAGCATGGCGGGCAGCGTGGCGGGTGCAGCCGCAGGAAACGCAGTCGGACGTGTCGGCAAATTGCTGAAATAATCAATGTGCAATCATAAATTGGAAAATATAAATGGAATTCAAATCACTTAGAAACATCGAATCGTCGTTCAGGCAGATACGCCTGTTCGGTATCGTCTTCCTCTCGCTGTGCGCCGTGGTGACGGTGTGGAGCGTGTGGAACTCCTACCGTTTCGCAGAGAAGCAACGGGAGAAAATCTATGTGCTGGACAACGGCAAGAGCCTGATGCTCGCCTTGTCTCAGGATTTGTCGCAGAACCGCCCGGCGGAGGCACGGGAACATGTGCGCCGTTTCCACGAGATGTTCTTCACGCTATCACCTGAAAAAAGCGCGATTGAACACAACGTGAAACGTGCCTTGCTGCTGGCGGACAAGAGCGTGTACCACTATTATTCGGACTTCGCGGAGAAGGGGTACTACAACCGCATCATCGCCGGGAACATCAACCAAGTGCTGAAGGTGGACAGCGTGGTGTGCGACTTCAACGCCTATCCCTACCGTGCCGTGACCTACGCCACACAGAAAATCATCCGGCAGAGCAACGTCACCGAGCGCAGCCTCGTGACCACCTGCCGCCTGCTGAACGCATCGCGGTCGGATGACAACCCGAACGGTTTTACCATCGAGGGTTTCACCATCATTGAGAACAAGGATTTACAGACTATCAAACGGTAACAGGACATGAAAAGTATCAGAAAATCAATGTGGGGCATGTATTGGAAACTCCACGACAAACGGAAACGCTTGGCGGCAAGTCTCAAAGGGTATCTGGACGGCTTGCCGCCGGAAACACGCCGCCGCATCGTGCTGGGGATGTTCGCCGCCTTCGCGGTGCTTGCCCTTTACACCTTCGGCAGAGCCGTCTATGACATCGGCAGGAACGACGGCTCACATATGGAAACGGGACACGCCGGACGGGTGGAACTGCCGACCCCGGCGGAAACAGGCAATCACTTAACACCTTATTTATATGGAACAGACAAAGAATGAACCGACGAAAGAGAACAAAGCTGCTCCCGAAACGGGGAAACCGAAAAAGGAGCGCGAACCGCTGACAGAGGCGCAACGGCTGAAACGGCAGAAGATGATCGTGCTGCCCGCTATGGTGTTGGTGTTCATCGGGGCGATGTGGCTGATATTCGCCCCGTCCTCCGGCAAGGAGCAACCGCCGGGAACGGACGGATACAACACCGAGATGCCCGACGCTGACAAGGCGAACCGGCAGATTATCGGCGACAAGCTGAAAGCCTACGAGCATGGGGAGATGGAAGAGCGTCAGGAGAGCCGCAACCGTGCCATCGGGCAGCTGGGCGACATGTTCGACCGCGAGATAGCGGGAACGGAGAACGGAGTGGACTTCGACCTCGCCAATCCGGGCGGCAAGGAAGAAAGGGCAAAGCCAGCCACGCCGCAGACCATCCAGTCCTCCGCAGCCGCCTACCGTGACCTGAACGCCACGCTCGGAAACTTCTACGACCAGCCGAAAAACGACAATGCGGAGATGGACGAATTGTTGGAGCGCATCGCATCGCTGGAGTCGGAACTGGAAAGCGAGAGGGGCAAGGCTTCCTCTATGGACGAGCAGGTGGCTCTTATGGAGAAGTCCTACGAGCTGGCGGCAAAGTACATGGGCGGTCAGAACGGAGGACAGCCATCGGCGGAACAGAGGGCAGAGCCAACTACCGTGCAGAAAGGGAAGAAGAACAAGGCAATGCCTATCAGACAGGTGGAGCATCAAGTAGTTTCTTCACTCTCACAGCCTATGAGTAACGCGGAGTTTGTCGCCGCCTTATCGCAGGAACGCAACCGGGGTTTCAACACGGCTGTCGGCACGGCGGAGGTATTGGACAGGAACACCATACCGGCGTGCGTGCATGGGGCGCAGAGCGTGACGGACGGGCAGACGGTAAGGCTGCGCCTGCTGGAGCCTATGGCGGTGGCAGGCAGGACAATACCCCGGGGTGCGGTGGTGGTCGGCACGGGCAAGATACAGGGTGAGCGGCTCGACATCGAGATTACCTCGCTGGAATACGACGGCACGATTATCCCCGTGGAGCTTGCGGTCTATGACACGGACGGACAGCCCGGCATCTTCATCCCGAACTCGATGGAGATGAACGCCGTCCGGGAGGTCGCCGCCAACATGGGCGGCTCGCTGGGAAGCAGCATCAACATCTCCACCAATGCCGGGGCGCAGCTCGCCTCCGACTTGGGCAAGGGGCTGATACAAGGCACGAGCCAGTACATCGCCAAAAAGATGCGAACCGTCAAGGTGCATCTGAAAGCCGGGTACAGGGTCATGCTTTACCAAGAAAAATATTGAAAACAATAAAAATTACCACTAAAATCCAAAAGTAATGAGAAAAGTAATCATCATGTTTGCCCTCGCTATGGGCATCATAACTGCCAACGCGCAGGAGAATGTAACCGTTGAAACGACCAACGGAAGTGAACAACCGACCTTGACGAAGGAGGTCTATCCGCAGAAGGAGGCGGACGGCGACCTATATCACGGGCTGTCACGCAAGCTGACCTTCGACCGCATGATACCGCCGCACGGTCTGGAAGTGACCTACGACAAGACCGTCCACGTCATTTTTCCGGCGGAGGTGCGCTATGTCGATTTAGGCTCGCCCGACCTGATTGCCGGGAAAGCCGACGGAGCGGAGAACATCATCCGTGTGAAGGCTACCGTAAGGAATTTTCCCAACGAAACGAATATGTCCGTCATCACGGAGGACGGCAGTTTCTACACCTTCAACGTGAAGTACGCCGCCGAACCGCTGTTGCTCAACGTGGAGATGTGCGACTTCATCCATGACGGCAGCACGGTGAACCGCCCGAACAACGCGCAGGAAATCTATCTGAAAGAGCTGGGCAGCGAAAGCCCGATGCTGGTGCGCCTTATCATGAAGTCCATCCACAAACAGAACAAGCGCGAGGTGAAGCATATCGGCTGCAAGCGTTTCGGCATCCAATACCTGTTGAAAGGCATCTACACGCACAACGGCTTGCTTTATTTCCACACGGAGATAAAGAACCAGAGCAACGTGCCTTTCGATGTGGACTACATCACTTGGAAAATCGTGGACAAGAAGGTTGCGAAGCGTACTGCCGTGCAGGAGCAGATTATTCTGCCGCTCCGCGCGCAGAACTACGCCACCCTCGTGCCGGGCAAAAAGAGCGAGCGCACGGTCTTCACGATGGCGAAGTTCACCATCCCCGATGACAAGTGCCTCGTGGTGGAATTGAACGAGAAGAACGGCGGCCGTCACCAGTCCTTCGTGATTGAGAACGAGGATTTGGTACGCGCGGGTACCATCAACGAACTTCAAGTACGCTGACCATGAGAAAGTACATCGCAATAATCATCGCGTCGCTTGCCCTTTTTACAGGGCAGGCGCACGCCCAGCGGTGTCTGCCGAAGATGCAGGGCATCGAGGTGAGGGCGGACATGGCGGACGGCTTCAATCTCGGCGGCAAGGACGGCGGGTACAGCTTCGGGGCGGCTCTCTCCACCTACACGAAGAAGGGGAACAAGTGGGTGTTCGGTGGCGAATACCTGTTGAAGAACAATCCCTACAAGGACACCAAGATACCCGTGGCGCAGTTCACGGCGGAGGGCGGCTATTACTTCAAGATACTGTCGGACGCCCGAAAGATTGTTTTCGTCTATGCCGGGGCTTCGGCTCTCGCCGGATATGAGGCGGTAAATTGGGGGAAGAAGGTGCTGCATGACGGCTCCACGCTGCACGACCGGGACGCCTTCATCTACGGCGGTGCGCTGACGCTCGATGTGGAGTGTTACGTGGCAGACCGTATCGCCCTGCTTGCCAACCTGCGGGAGCGTTGCCTTTGGGGTGGCGACACACGGAAGTTCCACACGCAGTTCGGGGTCGGTATCAAGTTCATCATCAACTGACACGGGCATGGAAAGGACGGAAATAGATGCTGTCAGAAGGATGCCGCTTGCGGATTTTCTCGCACGGCTGGGGCATGAGCCTGTCAGAAGGAGCGGTAACGAGCTGTGGTATCTTGCCCCGTACAGGGGCGAGCGCACATCCTCTTTCCGTGTGAACGTGGCGAAACAGCTCTGGTACGACTTCGGTTTGGGCAAGGGCGGCGACATCTTCACGCTTGCCGGGGAGTTTCTGCAAAGCGATGACTTCATGAAGCAAGCGAAGTTCATAGCGGAAGCCGCCAATATGACGGTTGCCGGATGGGAAAAGCCCGTCTATCTCTCGAAGCCGACCGAATCCGTTTTTGAGGATGTGGAGGTCGCTCCGCTGCTCCGCTCACTGCTGACGGAGTATTTAGAGGAACGGGGCATCCCTTACGCCATCGCATCCCGTCACTGCTGCCGCTTGAACTACGGTGTGCGTGGGAAACGGTATTTTGCCGTTGGCTTTCCGAACATGGCAGGTGGCTATGAAGTCAGAAGCCGATATTTCAAGGGTTGCATACCTCCGAAGTCTGTATCACTGGTAAAGGCGAATGACATCCCGGCTGACGAGTGCCTCGTGTTCGAGGGCTTCATGGACTTTCTCTCTGCCGTGACGCTTGGTGTAACCGGTAACGCTGACTGTCTTGTGCTGAACTCAGTCGCCAACGTGGAGAAGGCGGCGGGATTGCTGGACGGATACGGGCGCATCGGCTGCTTCCTCGACCGTGACGAAGCCGGACGGCGGACGCTTGCCGCACTTACCATGCGATACGGGGAACGTGTCACCGACCGTTCCTCCCTCTATGACGGTTGCAAGGACTTGAACGAGTACCTGCAACTGACAACGAAAAAACAGAAAAACAACCATCTAAAAATCGAAGAACAATGAACATACTGAACAACAGAAACAAGAGAACATCAATATTCAAGGCAGTGGCGTTATGCCTGATAGCCGCCATGTCATTCACCCTCGTGTCATGTGACGATGACATGGACATCCAGCAGTCCTATCCCTTCACGGTGGAGGTCATGCCCGTGCCGAACAAGGTAGTAAAGGGGCAGACAGTGGAAATCCGCTGTGAACTGAAAAAGGAGGGCGACTTTTCGGGTACGCTCTATACCATCCGCTATTTCCAGTTCGAGGGGGAAGGCTCGCTCAAAATGGATAACGGCATCACCTTCCTGCCTAACGACCGCTACCTGCTGGAGAACGAAAAATTCCGCCTGTACTACACGGCGGCGGGTGATGAGGCGCATAATTTCATCGTGGTGGTGGAGGA
>CAJTSF010000019.1:0-19785 GCA_910578985.1 uncultured Odoribacter sp.
CCCCTCGACCACGGAATTAACCGTCTAATATCCAATGATTCTCCAAAGGTAAGTGACGAAGAAACATCGAAGAAGGCATGAACAAGTCAAGGACAAAAGCGGGAAAAGGTCACTTCAGATGCTTCCGCTGGAAATGAAGGTACCACAAGGGTAGCACGGTGCCTTTGAAGATGCTGGAGAGGGTGATGCTCCACCAGATGCCGTTGAGGCCGATGGCGGGGAAGGCGGTGAGGAAGAAGGCCATGGGGATGCGGGCGCCGGTGAAGAGGATGCCGGTGAGGGCGGGGGGCAGGGTGCGTCCCGTGCCGTTGAAGGCACCGGCGGTGACGGACTCGGTGACCATGAAGAGTTGGGAGAGGGCGAGGATTTTGAGGTAGTCGCCTCCGACTTCGACGGCGCGGGGTTCGGTGACGAAGAGGCCGAAGATTTCGCGGTCGAGGAAGAAGAAGAGGAGGCCGGCGAAGAGCCCGATGCTGCCGGCGATGGCGAGGGTGAGGCGGTAGCCGCGGCGGATGCGGTCGTAGCGGCGGGCGCCGTAGTTCTGTCCGGTGAAGGCGGCAAGGGCGGTGGAGAATCCGGCGGCGGTCATCCAGGAGATGGCTTCTATCTGAGAGCCGATGCTTTGGGCGGCGACGCCTTCGGGTCCCCATTGGGCGGCGAGGGTGGCGAGGGTGAGGGAGAACATGGAGAAGAGGGCGTTCTGGGCGCTGACGGGGAGGCCGAGGAGGATGATGCGGCGGGCATAGTCGCGCTTCAGGGAGACGAACAGGCGCATGCGCCCCAGGGGGAAACGCCCACCGAAGATGCCGCGGGCGAAAACGGCAAAGACGACGCACTGCGCCGCGGCGGTAGCCATCGCCGCTCCTGCCACGCCGAAGGCGGGGACGGGTCCCGCACCGTAGATGAGAATCGGATCCAGGATGATGTTCGCCACGAGTCCGACGGCAGAAGTGCGGAAAGGGGTACGGCTGTCGCCCTGCCCGTTATAAAGCCCGCTGAAGGTGTTGTTGTTGAACTGGAAATAGAGCCCCGGCGCCACGATGCGCAGGTAGGCGACCGCCCGCTCGGTGATGGAGGCCTCGAAGTCGAAGAACCCGATGAGGAGCGGAGCCGCGAGCAGGATGAAGCACATGTAGGAGAAAGCGATGAGGGAGGAGAGGGTGATGGCATGCGCGGCATAGGCGGCGGCACGCCGGTGGTCCTTCGCCCCGATGGATTGCGACACGGTGATTTCGGCGCCGATTTTGGTCATGAACGAGATGGCGTTGCACAGCCACACGAAGAATCCCGCCGCACCGGCAGCGGCGACGGCGTCGCTGCCGAGGTGTCCGAGCCAGAGCATATCGGTCATGCTGTACGCCATCTGGATGAAGGAGGCGGAGATGAGGGGCATGGACATGTTCCAAAGGCTGCGGAAGATGCCCCCCCGGGTGAGGTCTGTGGGTTGTGTCGCGTTCATGGGTCAAAAATTCGGGTGCAAAGGTATGAAATATTCGGCAGGGTGGATGGATATTGGATATGAACTATTATTTTTGCCGGACGGGAAATCATTTGTGACATGCAGGACAAGGACCGCGAGATTTTGGAGAGCTTCAAAAGCGACCCGGAGCAGGCTTTCCGCCTGATGTTCGACACGTATTATATGCCGTTGTGCGTGTATGTGGTGCAGTTGGCGGATTCGTTCACCGCGGCGGAGGATATCGTGCAGGAGACGTTTTGTTATTTTTGGGAGAAGCGATATTACGAGCGGGTGCAGGGGAGCCTGAGGGGGTATCTGTTCGAGGCGGTGCGGCACGCCACGTTGCTGTACCTGAGGAAAAACCGTCTGGTGTCGATGGAGGAGTTGTCGGAGGAGCCGGTGGAGTTTCCCGAGGAGGCCGTGGACCAGGAGGAGCTGGCCCGCCAGGAGGAGCGGCTGAGGGAGGCCGTGGGGCGGTTGCCGCGGCAGGAGGCGGAGGCCGTACGGCTGGTCATCATGGAGAGCCGCAGGTATCGGGAGGCGGCGGAGAGGATGAATGTTTCGGTGAATACGTTGAAGTCGTATCTGGGGAGGGCGTTGAAGAAGTTGAGGAAAGAGCATAATTTGTTGCTTTTCTTTTGTTAAAAAATCATATTTTTTCGGTTTTCCTGCCACCCGTTTTCCGGTTTTCTATCTCATACCGATAGAACAAGACCGTTATGGAAGAGAGAAACAGGGAATCGAAGCATATCATTTTCAGTTATTACCGCATCTCCCGGACGCGGGAATTCATTGAATCGTTCCGCGCGGAGCGGTCGTGGGCGGCGTTGCAGGAGCGTCTGCGCGTGCGGCGGAGGGACCGGCGGAGGGCCATCGGGCGGCGGTTGTCCGCGGCGGCGGTGGCGGTGTTGTGCCTGGGGGGCGGGCTGTGGACGTGGCAGCGCCCGAAGGCGGAGGAGCCCGCGGTGCGGGCGGAAGCCTGCCTTTTCCCGGAACGGGGCGGGCAAGCGGCTTTCCTGACGCTGGCGGACGGGCGGGAAATCGACCTGTCGGAGCAAGAGGGGGAAATCGAGCAGGGGGGCGCGTCGAACCTCAACCGGGAGCTGAGTTACCGGAGGAGCGAGGGCGGGGAGGCGGACAATTGCACGTCGTTCCACACGCTGACGGTGCCGCGCGGAGGGGAGTACCGGCTGATGCTGGCGGACGGTAGCCGGGTGTGGATGAACGCGGGGAGCCGATTGCGGTATCCGGAGCGGTTCGGGAGGAGCCGCGAGGTGTATCTTACGGGGGAGGCCTATTTCGAGGTGGCGAAGGACAGCTGCCGCCCCTTCCGCGTGCATACGGAGGATTACGGGGTGGAGGTGCTGGGCACGCGCTTCAACGTGACCGCCTACGCGGACGAGACGGGACGGGCGACGCTGGCGGGGGGGAGCATCAAGGTGACGCGGGGGGGGGAGGAGGTCGTGCTGCGCCCGAACGAGCAGGCGGTGATGCGGGAGGAGGGGATACGGGTGTGCCCGGTGAACGCCGATTTGTACACGTCGTGGGTCCAGGGGAGGTATATTTTCCGCAATACCGAATTGAAGGACATCGTCGCCCGGTTGTCGAGGTGGTTCAACGTGGACATCCATTTCCGGCAGGAGGAGCTGATGCACCGGCGTTTTGCGGGCATCATCCTGCGTGACGCGGAGCTGGAGTTCGCCGTGGAGGTCATCAGCCGGGTGGCGCACGTGCGGTTCGTGCGGGAGGGTGAGGCCATTTACATCGAACAGGAATCATTTTCCAACTCTCAATAAATCAACTTAAACACACAAGTTATGAAGAAAGAACCAACCCAAAAGCCTTCCGCTTGGCGCCTGTGGGGCGTGAAGCGGACATTCGTGTGGGTGTGCCTGCTGGCCTTCTGCGGAAGCGCCGCGGCCCAGACGGGAAAAACAGTGAGTATCCGGGCGGAACAGGAAAGCGTGCGGAACGTGCTGGAACAATTGGAGAAGGCCGCCTCCGTGAGTTTCATGTACGACGAGCAGAAAGTGAGCCGCACGCAGCGGGTGTCGCTGCATTTCGAGGAGGCCCCGCTGGGGCGTGTGCTCGGGGAATTGTGCCGCCAGCTGGACATGGATTATGACATCCGGAACGGGGTGGTGATGCTCGTCGAAAAGAGCGCCCGGCCGGAATCGCAATCCCGGCAAAGCAAGACCGTCAAGGGGGAAGTGCTCGACATGGACGGGCATCCGCTGCCGGGAGTGACCGTCCTGCTCAAAGGCACCGGTGTCGGGACGACCACGAACACGGAGGGGCGTTTCTCCATCCAGGTGCCCAACCCGGAGCGCACGACGCTCGTGTTTTCCTTCATCGGGATGGAAACCGTGGAGGCGAAATGCGACGAGGATTATCTCACCATCCGGATGGAAAACTATATCGAGCAGTTGACGGAGGTCATCATCAATACCGGTTACCAACAACTCGACCGGCGGATGTCCTCCTCGTCCGTATTCTCCATCCAGGGGTCGGACGTCGTGGAGAGCAACGCCCTGACGCTGGACAATATGCTGCTGGGCAAGGTGCCGGGCATGACCGTGCTGAACAGCACCTCCACCCCCGGCGCGGCCACGAAAATCCGCATCCGCGGCTCTTCGACCATTTCGGGGAACCGGGAGCCGCTGTGGGTGGTGGACGGCGTCATCCTGGAAGACCCCGTGCCCATCTCCACGGAGGAGCTGAACAGCCTGGACAACGTGAACCTCATCGGTAACGCCATCTCCAGCCTGAATCCCGCGGACATCGAACGCATCGATATCCTGAAAGACGCCTCCTCCACCGCCATCTACGGGGTGCGGGCCGCCAACGGCGTCATCGTGGTGACGACGAAGAAGGGACGGAAGGGGAAACCGTCCGTGAACTATTCGGGCACGTTCACCCTGACGGAAAGGCCGAGCTACCGGAAGCTGCACCTGATGGATTCCAAGGAGCGCATCGACGTGTCGAAAGAAATCGAGCAACGGGGGATTCCGTATTCCTTCGCCCCGTCGCGGGTGGGCTACGAAGGGGCGCTGTACGACTGGTACGACCGGAAAATCACGTTCGCCCAATTCCAGGAGCAGGTGAAGCGCCTGGAGGAGACCAATACGGACTGGTTCGACATCATCTACCGGACGCCCTTCACCCACAAGCACAACCTGTCCATTTCGGGAGGGTCGGACCTGGTGAACTATTATTTTTCCCTGGGATACGCCAACGACGAGAGCAATGTCAAGAACTCCAACGTGGAGCAGGTGAACGCGAACATGAAGCTGACGTTCAACTTCCGCAAGAACCTGAACGCCACGGTGCAGCTCCGCAATGCCCACATCGAGAAGAAATACCCGCATTCCTCGCTGGCCCCCTACGAGTATGCCTACAATACGTCGCGCGCCATCCCGGCGTACAATCCGGACGGCACGCTGAGCTATTACGCCAAGGAGGTGGGCTTCGTGCTCGACCCGCTGCTTTACAATGTCATCAACGAGATGGAGGAGTCCGGAAAGGATATCGTCAGCAATACCCTCAACCTGACCACCCAACTGGAGTGGCGCATCCTCCCGAGCCTCCGGGCCACGGGAACGTTCGCCATGGGGGCGTCGCATACTTCCAACGCCGAATGGTTCAGCGAGTTTTCCTATCAGGCCGCCAAATTGCGCAATTACAACAGCACGACGGAGCTGCCGGACAACGACGTGTGGAAACAAGACCAGTGCCAGCTGCCTTACGGCGGATTGCTGGACAACAGCGAGTTCCGCAACCTGAACTACACCCTGCGCGGCCAACTGGACTACCGACACACCTTCGCCGTCAAACATGAACTGACCGCCGTGGCAGGCGCGGAAATCCGTACCAACAAAGACAGCGGCATCCAGACCAAGCAATACGGTTACCTCCCGCACCGGGGGAAGAAGTTCGCGGATATCAGTTTCACGGAATGGCCCCAATATGCCAAATTGGTGCAGCAAAACCCGAATATCGTCACCGATCGTCTGACGAACGTGGCTTCCTTCTTCGGCATCCTGAGCTATGTGTACGACTCGCGCTACATCCTCAATTTCAATATCCGGACGGACGGTTCCAATAAGTTCGGTCAGGATAAGAGCACGCGGTTCCTGCCTATCTGGTCCGTTTCCGCCAAATGGAACATCCAGAACGAGTATGCCCTGCAGGACCTCGAATGGATGAACGAGCTGGCTATCCGCGGCTCCTACGGCCTGCAAGGGAATGTCTCCAACGACCAGACGCCCAACCTGATCGTGCAGCTTGGCGCCCTGGACGCCACTTCCGGGCAATATATTTCCAAGCTGTCCAAGCTCCCGAATCCTTACCTGAAGTGGGAGAAGACCCATTCCTACAACGTGGCGCTGGATTTCTCCTTCCTGCAGAACCGCCTGTCGGGAACGGTGGAATACTACTACAAGAAGGGAAAAGACCAAATCATCACCAAGAAGGTTTCCAAAACGACGGGGATGAGCTCCATGTCGCTGAACATGGGCACCATCATGAACAAAGGGTATGAACTCATCGTGAATGCCGTGCCGGTGCGCACGAAGGATTTCACGTGGTCCCTGTCCCTGAACGGCGCCAAGAACATCAACCGCGTCTCCAAGCTGGACATGAGCTCGGATTACGGGTATAACGACTACCTGAACGGCACCGCCATCTTCCCGGACAAGGCCGTCAATTCCTTCTATTCCTACAAGTTCGACAAACTGGACGAGAACGGTCTGCCGACCTTCAAGGATATCGAAGAGACGGAAGGCATCACCAAGGAGGAGATGTACGCCAAGGTGTTCGAGTATTCGGGCAACCGGGTGCCGGACATCCAAGGGGGTATCGGTACCACGTTCACCTACAAGAACTGGAGCCTGAACCTGTTTTTCTCTTACAGCTTGGGGTCCCATATCCGCCTCAACAACCTGTACAGCGACCTGGGGCAGCAATTGCCGCAGCCGCAACAGAACATGTCTGACGAATTCGTCAACCGCTGGAGGAAACCGGGCGACGAGGCGTGGAGCGTCATTCCGACCCTGTCGAACGAGACACTCGGCATGACCGGAGGATTATTTGACGAACCGCGCGATATCGAGATTGCCAACAACAAGTGGCAAATGTACAACAAGAGCGACCTGCGCGTCGTTTCGGGCAATTACATCCGGTTGCGGAACGTCAGTCTGCGCTACGGGGTGCCGTCCCGGTTCTGTCAGAGGGCACGGCTGAAAGCCGCCAACATGCGCCTGGAAGTGGCGAATCCGGTCCTGTTCGCTTCCAAAAAGCTGCTCGGACAAGACCCGGAACAGCTGACCTTGGGAGGCCCGACGACTCCTCCCGTTGCTTCTTTCACTTTAGGAATCGATGTCACATTCTAAAATCCAATGACCATGAAAACCATCAATATATATTTCCTTTGCTGCGCACTCTTCCTGCTCTGCGGATGCAACTCTTTCCTGGAAGAGACGTCCAATGACGAAATCATACCCAAAAGCGCGCAGGATTACAGCGAATTTCTGTTCGGAGAGGCCTATATCCGGGACACCAAAGACCTTGCCCCCTATCTGGATATCATGACCGACGATGTCAAGGAGTCCAGGAGCAGTAAAAATGCCACTATTTTTTCTCCCGACAACCGCTTGTCGGGATACGGCTACCACACCTGGCAGCGCGTGCCCGAAATCCAGATATCGGGAGCGTTGAACGAGGACATCGCCTGGGGGACCTATTACCACATGATCCTCATCAGCAACGTTGTCCTGAATGAGATCGAACATGCCAGCGGGAGCGAATCCTTGCGCCAGCAGGTCAAGGCGGAAGCCCACATGATACGTGCCCACTCCTACTTCATGCTGGTGAACCTCTACGGGAAGCCGTACCATAAGGAGACCGCCGCTTCCGATCTGGGCGTGCCCATCAATACGCTTACCCACATGGAGGATGTGAAATATCCCCGTTCCAGCGTGGCGAAAGTGTATGAGGTCATCATCCGGGACATCGAAGACGCGCTGAAAGCCTTTGCCCTTTCGGATGAATCCAAGAGCATCTTCCGCTGGAACATCGACGCCGCCCATGTGTTTGCTTCCAGGGTTTATCTGTATTTGAAAGAGTACGACCGGGTCATCCAATATGCCTCGGAGGCCATAAAGAGCCGCCCCGTCCTCTATGACCTGAATACCATGTCGGACGAGGAGGATTATTTTCTGAATGCCGGTAATCCGGAAATCTTTTTCACCTACGGTCAAAACAGTCCCGAATATAATGCCGCGGGTGTCGGCACTTTTCCTATCGCGGACGATTTTGCCGCCATGTTCGGGAAAAACGACCTCCGGTACGGTTCTTCCAACGGCGTTTTTGTGCGCATGAAAGGCAATTTCCTTTCAGGGAAATCCTTGCTTCCTTTCAAATCAGGGGATGACACAGGTGTCTACGGCTATGCCATCCGGGCTGCGGAAGCCTACCTGAACCGCGCGGAAGCCTACGCGGAAACCGATAATGCCAAACTGGCGATGGCCGACCTCAACCGTATCCGGAAAGCCAGACTGAAAACGGAGGGGTATGCCGAATTATCCGCTGCCAGTCAGGAGGAAGCGATTGCCCTGACCCGGAAAGAACGCCGTCTGGAACTCTGTTTCGAACAGCACCGGTGGTTCGACTTACGCCGCTACGGCTGTCCCTCCCTCACGCACCAATTCACCATGTCCACCGAACCGTTGCTCGTAGAAACCTATGTTTTGGAAGAAAACGACCCCGCCTACACGCTCCCCATTCCCAAAACCGTAATGGACTATGAACCCGATTTAATCAATAATCCACGTCCGGACAGACCCGGAAAATAAATTTAAATCCATGACTATGAAAACAAGATCATTTATACCGGCATTGATGGCAGCCCTGGCGTTGAGCTCCTGCTATCACGAAAAAGACATCACGGCGGAAATCGGCGAACCGCAGTATGTCATAGAAGACAGCGAGGATCCCGTAGGCCACTTCATATACGAATTTTATCAGAATTACGGCGTCTACATATTGTATGACTATTCCGAACTCGACTACCGCTGGAATTTGAACAGTACCGAGTTGTTGAATGAAGATTACAATTTCATCCGCCAAAAAGACAAGGCAGCCCTCAGTCTGGGAATCGAGTACCTGGAAAAAACGCTCTTCCAATTCTATGATGACGGATTCAAGCAAAAGTATTTCCCGATCAAAATCCTGTTGGCGGATACTATCATCAATGGAAGCTACTCCTCCGGGAATAAGGATGACATTGCTTTTACCGGCAGGAATTACCTCGCTATCGGCCGAATCCGCCAGGACTTGGAAAACTTATCCGACGAGGAACTGAAGGAACGCCGGGGGATTATACACGGCAAATTATGGGCCAACAATATCTATACCAACGGCCTGATTGAAATCCCACAGGAGTTTTTTGAACCGGGACTCGAATATTACGGGAAATCCTTAGGAAAGAATGCCGATCCCCGCGCGTTCGGTTTTTGGAGTACGACAGGATATGCCAATACGGCTCCTACACAAAACCAAGATATTGACGACTTTGTCCGCATGATTACTTCCCATACCCAGGCAGAGATGGAAGCCGAGATGGCCGATTACGAATTGTTGAGAAACAAATACGAAATTCTGCTCAACTGCCTGAACACCCAATATCATATCGATCTGCAAAGCATAGGAAATCAATAAATAACCTCATTTATAAAAAAACAATCATGAGAAAAATCACACTATTATTTACAACAGGGTTGCTCTTCTGCCTGATGGGGCAAGCCCATGCGCAAAGCCTGACTTCCCTTCTCAAGAATGCCACAGAAAACAAAAAAGACAGCAAAGAGGAGAAACAGGAAAGCAAAAAGGGATACAGCGAGCTTATCACTTCCAAGGCACGTACTTCGAAGGGAGTTATCACCCTGCACCGAATCGACTCGAAACTCTATTTCGAAATCCCCTTTGACTTGATGGGCAAGGACATGCTCTTTTCCGGCAGGGTTTCCCAAACCAGCAACAACAAGGACATCATTGCCGGACAGATGCCTCAGGATCCGTTGCAAGTGAGTTGGAGTGCCGACGAAGAGAAAGTATATTTGCACAAAGTGGTCAGCGACGGCATCTGCGATGAGAATGAAAGCATTTACATCGGCTTCCAACGCAACAACATCCGTCCGATCATGAAGGCATTCCCCATCAAAGCGGTGAATCCCGACTCGACGGGCGTCGTCATCGATGTGACGGCCTATTTCTGCTCGGACGAAGCTCCTCTCTCCCCCTTTGCTCCCGCGAGCATTTTAGACGCTTTCCTGGGAAATCAAAAAATGTCGGGGAGTTTGAAATCGGACATGTCCTCCATCATCGACTGCAAGGCATTTCCCCGCAACATCAACATCACAAGCCGTCTCTCCTTTTCGGTGAGCAAAGAACCGTTCACCGCCGTGGTCACCGCTTCCATGATCTTGTTGCCGGAAGAAATCATGCAGCCCCGGTTCAGCGATTACCGTATCGGCTATTTTCAGGAAAGAAAAGTGAAGTATACCGAACATAAAGACCGGGCGGAATCCATCTCCTACATCAACCGGTGGAACCTCGCTCCCCGTCCCGAAGACGTGGAAAGACACCGGCAAGGCGAACTCGTGGAACCCGCCAGGCCTATCGTGTATTACATCGATAACGCCTTCCCGGAGAAATGGAGACCTTACCTGAAAAAGGGTATCGAAGACTGGCAGTATGCCTTTGAGCAAATCGGCTTTAAAAATGCCATCATCGCCAAAGACTATCCGGCAGACGACCCCGATTTCTCCCCCGCGGACATCCGCAATTCCTGCCTTATCTACGCTCCGACCCAGATAGAGAACGCCATGGGTCCCTCCTGGGTGGACCCGCGTTCCGGCGAAATCCTGCAAGGTTCCGTTTACTTCTACCACAATGTCATCAAATTGGTGCATAACTGGAAATTCATCCAAACGGCAACCGTCGACCCCAAAGCCCGCCAGGAAACGTTCGACACGGAAACGATGGGAGCCCTGTTGCGGTATATCGTCGCCCATGAAATCGGACACACGCTCGGCCTGATGCACAACATGCGCGCTTCCTACGCCTATCCGGTGGATTCCTTGCGTTCGCCTTCGTTCACCAATCAATACGGCACCACCCCCTCCATCATGGACTATGCCCGCTACAACTACGTCGCCCAACCGGGAGACGGGGTGACCCAACTGCTGCCCCCGCGGCTCGGCGTATATGACATTTTCGCCATCAAATGGGGATACGCCCCCATCTACGAGGCCAACAGCCCGGAAGAGGAAAAATCGATTCTCAACCAGTGGTTAAAAGAGAAATCCGATGACCCCATGTACCGTTACGGGGAACAGGAATTCTTCGATCTGAACGACCCCGCCTCACAAAGCGAGGCATTGGGCGATGACGCCGTCAAAGCAAGCGAATACGGATTCCAGAACCTCCGTCTGTTGATGAAAAATCTGGTGGCATGGACTGCCAAAGAAGGGGAAAACTACCAATACACGAAAAACATGTATAGAGAGGTTTTCCGCCAAATCAACCGCTATATCGGACACTGCGAGGCCTATCTCGGAGGCAACTTCAAGAACTATCCCGTTGCCGGAGATCATCATACCACCGCCTTCGACGCCGTCCCCAAAGCCAAACAACAGGAGGCGCTCCGCTTCATCATGCGGCAAATCCGGGAATTGCCGGAGTGGATGCTGGACAAAGAAATCCTGCGGCTGTTTGATCCGGGGAACGACATGATCGGGGACTACCAGGCAATGACCTTACGCGGGCTGATTAACGGTTCCACTTTAGGAAAAATCGGATTTACCGCCAAATGGTCCACCGACCCCTATACTCCGGAAGAATACCTGGACGACCTGTATCAGGAAGTGTGGGGAAAGACAGAACGAGGCGAATCCCTTTCCCGCACGGATAAAGTGTTGGAATATGTGTATATCCACTACCTGTTCGATGCCTTGGATTTATTGAAACCGGTGGCAGAGAAACCCAAAAAGATAAGCGATGGGCTGAAAGAGTTACTCCTCGACCGGGAATCCATGCCTTACATGTATCCCGCCCTTTGGGGGGAATTGCTGGAAGAGCATCAGTTGACCACCAATACCAAAGAATCCGACCTGAAGATTGTCGCCCGCCCGCTCTACTATGAACAATTGCAGCGCGTCAAGGCTGTGGTTGAAAAGCGTGCCAAATCTTCGAAAGGCGACTTGAAAAAGCATTACCAGTATTTAAGCTACGAGATTGCGAACACGTTGAAATAAAAACACCCGTTCGTTTTTCCACATGGGGTTACCGATTCAAACATTTGTCCGGTAACCCTATTACTTTATAGACACGGGAACACAATCTCCCGATATTTTAGTAATTTTGGAGCCGATTATTATAGAGCATCATGAAAAAGAACATTGTAGTCATTGCGGGCGGGAATTCCGCCGAGTATGGGGTTTCCATCCAGTCCGGAAACCATGTGTTTTCGGTCATCGACGGAGAGAGATACAACAAATACCTGATGATTTTGAAGGGCAGGGACTGGCATGTGGAACTCAACGGGGAGAGCGTGCCGGTGGACAAGAACGATTTTTCATTCACGCACCGAGGCGGGAAGGTAGCCATCGATTTCGCGTATATCACCATCCACGGCAATCCCGGGGAAAACGGGATGCTGCAAGGCTACTTGGACATGATGGGCGTACCCTACTCCACATGTAGCGCGCTATGCGAAGCGATGACCTTCGACAAATACACCTGCACGAACTACGTGAACGGTTTCGGCATCCGCACGACGCATCCGGTAATGCTGACGCGGGGACGGGCATACGACAAGGAGGCGGTGCTGGAGTCGGTGGGGCTGCCGTGCTTCGTGAAGCCGAACGCGGAGGGGTCGAGCTTCGGCGTGTCGAAGGTGAAGCGGGCGGAGGAGTTCGACGCTGCCATGACGGAGGCGTTCAGAAAGTGCCGGGAGGTGCTGGTGGAGAGTTTTCTGGACGGCACGGAGTTCACGTGCGGACTGTACAAGGTGGGGGAAAAGAAGGTGGTGTTCCCTGTGGCAGAGGTGATTTCGAAAAAAGAGTTCTTCGACTTCGAGGCGAAATACGACGCGACAATGTCCGAGGAGATTATCCCGGGACGCTTTCCGGAAGAGATTACGGAAAAGATTCAGGATATGGCATCGGAGGTGTATGACCTCCTGCGGTGCGAGGGCATCGTGCGCATCGACGGGTTCGTGTGCGGGGAGGAGGTCGTGATGCTGGAGGTGAACACGACGCCGGGGATGACTGCCAACAGTTTCGTGCCGAAGATGGTAAAGGCGATGGGCGTATCGCTCACGGATATACTGACGGAAATCATCGAGGAGAAACTGAACCGGAAATAAAGGGTCAGAGGATGATGCCGCCGCCCACGACGTCATCCCCTTCATAGAAGACGGCGCTCTGCCCAGGGGTGATGGAGTCCATGGTGTCGTGGAAGACGACACGCAGGCGGTCGCCTTCGGGATAGAGGCAGGCACTGCCTCCTTCGTTGCGGTAACGAATTTTCGCGGTCACCTCCAGCCCGTCGGGAATGGGGGCGTATTTCATGGCATTGATTTGCTTGGCGTAGAAAGTTTTCCCCTGCAATTCCTCTTTCTTCCCGAGGACGACGGTATTATCCTCCGGGCGTATCGCCACGACGAACATGGGCTGCCCCAGCGCGATGCCCAGTCCTTTGCGCTGCCCGATGGTGTAGTTCGGAAAGCCGCGGTGGGTGCCCAGTTTTCTGCCGGAGGTATCGACAAAGTCGCCGGGACCGTATTTTTCGTCATATCCCTCGACCTCCTGCCGGAGGAAAGTGCGATAGTCGTTGTCGGGGATAAAACAGATTTCCTGGCTCTCCCCTTTCTTGGAGAGTTTTTCATAGCCGTGGTCGAAAGCGATTTGCCGGACTTCGGGTTTCGTCAGTCCGCCCAGGGGGAAAAGGGTACGTGAGAGGTTATCCTGCGTCAGTGTCCAAAGGAAATAGGTTTGGTCCTTGGCGGCATCTACCCCCTTGCGGAGGTAATAGCGCCCCACCTGCCGCCCGATGCGAGCGTAGTGGCCGGTCGCCAGGTAATCGCATCCCAGCTCGTCCGCGAGGTCGAGGAGTTTGCCCCATTTGATGTCCGAATTGCAGAGGACGCAGGGATTTGGGGTGCGCCCGTGGAGGTATTCGCCGATGAAGTTGCCGACGACCGTTTCCCGGAATTCGCGGCGGATGTCGAGGATGCGGTGGGCGAACCCCATCTCTTCCGCCATCCGCTTGGCTTCAAAGAGGGAGTCCACGCTGCAACAGCCTTTCTCCTTCTCCATGCAGGCGCGGGAAATGTTGTCGAACGTGCGGAAGGTCACCCCTTCGAGTTCGTACCCCTGTTCGAGGAGCAACATGGCGGCGACGGTGCTGTCTATGCCGCCGCTCATCGCCATCAATACCTTTTTCTTTTGCTTCATCTCAACCTTCGTTGGTGTTCGTTCGCGGCACCATATAGCGCGTTTCGCTGTGATAGTCGTCCCGTTCTATCTCCACTTCGGGCTCGGTCAGGGGGACGCCTGCCGGCACGGAGAAACGGATGTATTTGATTTTCTTGCCCCGGGAGAGCCACTGATGCTCGTAGAAGGTCCTGATACCGAGTATCTCGTCCTGCCATCCGCCGCCGTACAAGTCCTCGGTGTGCACCTCCGCCTCCAGGCGGTTCTCGCGGATGACCTCCATCGTGTACGCGTAGAGAAAAGGACTGTCGGTCTTCAGGTGGATGCGCGCGCCGGGCGCCAGTATCTTTTGGTAAAGGGAGAGGAAACGCGTCCCTGTGAGGCGCTTGCGGGCTTTTGCCATCTGGGGATCGGGGAAGGTAATCCAGATTTCGGAGACCTCCCCGGGGGCAAACACGGATGCCAGCAGTTCGGCATACATGCGGACAAACGCCACATTCTTCATGCCCGCCTCCGATGCCGCCTTCGCCCCTTTCCACATGCGGGCGCCCTTGATGTCCAAGCCGATAAAATTCTTTTCGGGATACATTCTGCCCAGTTCCACAGCGTACTCCCCCTTCCCGCATCCGATTTCCAGCACCAACGGTCCGTCATTCCGGAAGACCTCTTCCCGCCATCTCCCTTTCAGATGATAGTCCGCCCGCAGGATATCCATGTTTTTCGGTTGGAAGACATTGGGCAGCAGCTCCATCTCCGCAAACTTCGCCAGTTTGTTTTTTGCCATAGCTTTTCAATCATTCGGTCATTGTTTCCTCTTCCGGTTCTTCCCACGGTTCCACCCGGATGCCCACGCTTTTCACCCCCTCCATCTCCTCGAAGCGCATACCTTGCTCGATGCGGAAAATCACCGTGCCCTGCGGCAGGTAGACCGGATTCTTGCCGACGGGCTGCTCCACGATGCGGTTTATCCGCCCCTCGCCCACCCAACGTCCGTCGGGTTCCGCCATCTTCATGTTCACCGTGTCGTGCAACTGCATGAGGGCATGGCTGCGCGTGGAGACGAAACACCACAGGTTCGCCATCCCGTAGTCCGTGGTATGCCGCACACATAGCGTCACGTCATATAATCCGCTGTCGGGAATGGAAGCCTTCAGTTCCACCACATGGTAGCGGCTCCATATCTCATCGGGTATCTCCACATACCGTTCGAACACCGCCCCCGAACGGCACGCGGCAAACGCCAGGCATATCCCTATCATGCTTATGTATCTCTTCATCGCTTATCCGTTATTTTCAAAATGAATCACCGTGCCTTTCTCCGTCACCTCCATCTCTATCGTCGCCCCCATAATGAGCGGGTAGTTCTCCGCCACATGCCCCGCGGGGAAACCGAAACAGACGGGATAGGCGTAATCCGCCAACAACTCGTGGATAATCTCCTCGGCGCTCTTTCCGAAATTCAGTCCCTTCATTTCCGTGAAGCATCCCACAATCATCCCCTGCAGGCGCTCAAAGCGGTCCGCCAGTTTCAGGCTCTGCAACATGCGGTCCACCGAATAGAGGTTCTCCCCCACATCCTCCACGAACAGCACGGGGTTCTGCCGCTTGCACTCCAGAACGGTGCCCCGGGTGCAGTGCAGCAAGGTGAGGTTGCCCCCGATGAGTTCCGCCTGTACCGCTCCGCAACGGTTGAAGGGATGGGGCGGCAAACGGTAGGAAGCGACCTGCCCGAAAAGAAAGTCGTGCAAGCGGCGCATCGCCTCCTTCGAGGTTGTCCCGAAACTCTTGGGCATGGGCGCGTGCAGGCTCTCGATGCCCAAAGTGTTCAACTTGGAATGGAACACCGTGATGTCGCTGAAGCCCACCAGCCATTTCGGCGCCCCCTGAAAGACGGAGTAATCCAGTTGCTCCACGATACGCATGCTCCCGTAGCCTCCCCGGGTACAGAATATCGCTCGGATATCCTCATCGTCCATCGCCCACTGCATATCATGGATACGCTGCTCGTCCGTGCCTGCGAAATAACCGTGCACCGCCGACGCATTGGGACCGATGAGCGGTTCCAGTCCCCACCCGCGCAGCACGTCCGCCGCCGCCGTAATATAAGCCGCATCGATAGTCCCTGCCGGAGATACCAACGCCACCCGGTCTCCCGGTTGAAGATAAGGAGGTCTGAACATACGATTTTTCTGTTTTTCAATTATTATTTCTTACCTTTGCCCATTGTTAATTTTGTAGGGACACAAAGATAGAACTATTATGGCAAAATTCAAAAGGAATCTGATTACGACAGCCCTGCCTTATGCCAACGGACCGGTACACATCGGGCATTTGGCGGGCGTCTATGTGCCGGCGGACATCTACGTCCGTTATCTGCGGCAAAAAGGAGAAGAAGTGGTATTCATCGGCGGTTCGGACGAACACGGGGTGCCCATCACCATCAAAGCGCAGAAAGAGGGCGTCACGCCGCAGGACATCGTGGACCGCTACCATGCCATCATCAAGGATTCCTTCGAAGAGTTGGGGATATCGTTCGACATCTATTCACGCACAAGTTCCCCCACGCACCACGAACTGTCCTCCGCTTTCTTCAAAAAACTGCACGACGAAGGGAAGTTCATCGAAAAAACCTCCATGCAGTTCTATGACGAGCAGGCGGGACAATTCCTCGCCGACCGGTATATCACGGGGAAATGCCCCCATTGCGGCAACGAACGCGCCTACGGCGACCAATGCGAGGCATGCGGCACCAGCCTGAACGCCACGGACCTCATCAATCCGGTGTCCGCCATCACCGGCAACACCCCGCAGCTGAAAGAGACCAAACACTGGTACCTACCCCTCGACCAATACGAAAGCTGGCTGAAGGAGTGGATACTGGAAAACCATAAGGAGTGGAAGCCGAACGTTTACGGGCAGTGCAAGTCCTGGCTGGACAACGGGCTGCAACCGCGCGCCGTGACCCGCGACTTGGACTGGGGCGTACCCGTACCGTTGGAGGAAGCCAAGGGGAAGGTGCTCTACGTGTGGTTCGACGCCCCCATCGGCTACATCTCCGCGACCAAAGACCTGACCCCCGACTGGGAGAAATACTGGAAAGACCCCGAAACCCGCATGATTCACTTCATCGGAAAAGACAATATCGTGTTCCACTGCATCATCTTCCCCGCCATGCTGAAAGCGGAAGGAAGCTATATCCTGCCCGACAATGTGCCCGCCAACGAATTCCTGAACTTAGAGGGCGACAAGATATCCACCTCCCGCAATTGGGCGGTGTGGTTGCACGAATACCTGCGCGACTTCGAGGGCAAGCAGGATGTGCTGCGCTACGTGCTCACCGCCAATGCGCCGGAGACCAAGGACAACGACTTTACGTGGAAAGACTTCCAGGCCCGCAACAACAACGAGCTGGTCGCCATCTACGGCAACTTCATCAACCGTGCCCTCGTGCTGACCCATAAGTATTTCGGCGGCATCATCCCCGAACGGGGCGAACTGACGGATTACGACAAAGAGGTGCTGGCGGAAATCCCCGGCATCATCGGACGGGTGGAAAAGAACCTGGACACCTTCCACTTCCGGGATGCCCTGAAAGAGTGCATGAACCTGGCCCGCTTAGGCAACAAATACCTGGCGGACACCGAACCCTGGAAGCTCATCAAGACAGACGAGGCGCGTGTGAAGACCATCCTGAACGTCTGCCTGCAAATCGCCGCCGACCTCTCGACACTGACCGAGCCTTTTATCCCGTTCAGCGCCGCCAAGCTGAGGAACTTCCTGCACATCGACCCCATCCCCTGGGCCAAGATGGGCGACGGCGTCCTCCCGGCCGGACACCAACTGAACGAACCCGGCCTGCTGTTCGACAAGATTGAAGACGACCAGATCCAGCGGCAAATCGACCGCCTGGAAGCCACCAAGAAAGCCAACACCATGGCCAACACGCCGGTGGCCCCGGCCAAAGAGAACATCACGTTCGACGATTTCGCCAAATTAGACATCCGCGCCGGACGCATCGTAGCGGCGGAGAAGGTGGCAAAAACCAAGAAATTGCTGAAACTGACCATCAACACCGGCATCGACACCCGCACCGTAGTGTCCGGCATCGCGGAATACTACACGCCGGAAGAGGTCATCGGTCAACAGGTCAGCATCCTCGTCAATCTGGCTCCCAAAGAGCTGAAAGGCATCGAATCCCAAGGCATGATCCTCATGGCGGAAAACGCCGACGGCTCCCTGGCATTCGTCCGCCCCGACAAGGACATCAAACCCGGCTCCGAAATCAGGTAAGTTAATTGACTTTTTTAAGATATCCCCTTTTTGTCTTGCGAGTAGGACAAAAAGGGGATATTTTTGTCCTACTCGCAAGACACCACCCGCTTCCCGTCGATATACAGCGCCTCCTGTTTCCGCAAGGCTTTCAGCGACTGCAACGGATTCGACGACAGCAGCAACAGGTCCGCCTCCGCCCCTTCGCGAATGACTCCGATTTTTCCCTCCATGCCCAACACCTTTGCCCCGACCGTGGTCGCGGCGCGCAACACGTCGGGAAGGCTCATCCCGCACGAATCCGCCAGCATCTCCATCTCATTCAACAGCACACACTGAAACCCGTTATCAAAATCCAGGCAATCCGTCCCGGCGGCAATCGTCACCCCCGCCTCGTAAGCCTCCCGCGTAAAAACCGTATTGTGCGGCAAAGCGGCACTCTCCAAAGAACACAAATAGACCGTCGCATCCAGCACCGCCCCGCGGCGCGCCATCGCCCGGTACACGGAATCCCGGTACGCCCTCGCCTCCGGTGTAAAACGCCTGGCCTTCCCCTCCGGCGTAAACCCTTCATCCCCCTCGATCAGGTAGGCATGGGACAAGCACTCCACACCCGCCTCCACGCACTCCAGCGCACTCGCCGTCATGGTCGAGAAATGCCCCCACGGCTTTATCCCGTGCTTATGGCACAGCGGCACAATCTGCTGCAATAATTCGGCCGAAAGGTCGTGATACAACTTCAAGCCGGTACACCCGAACTCCTTCGCTTCCAGGATATACTGTTCCAACTGCTCCGGCGTGGCATCATAAGGAATCGTCCGTTCCCACACATGCTCTCCGCCCTGCAACGGGTATTTCGCCCCCACCCAGAAAGACGACAGGTAGACCGTCGGCCCCACCCGTTTCCCGCTCTTCACCTCCTCGACATAAGCCTTCGCGATATCCGCATGCCCGCCGGCATCCCGTGCGGTCGTCACGCCACACGCCAGACAAGAACGCGTCATATTGTCCATATACCCCGGCATCAGCCCGAAGCCGCCCCAATGCGAATGCGACTCAATCAACCCCGGCATCAGATACCTCCCGCTCCAATCCTCCTGCCCTTTCTTCCACCGCTTTTTAGCCTGCCCTATTTTCGCAATCACACCGTCCTTCACCACCACCGTCATCCCCTCCCGGACTTCTCCCCGCTCCACATCCACGATATTCACGTTATAAAGCGTCACATCCTGCCCTTTCGCCATCATGGCAAAACAGAGGCAGAAAATACTTAGTATAATTTTCATGCTAATCTATTTTTTACTGATCATCCATAATTTTCCAAAATCCCCCCTTCATCGGTCCGACGTGCAAAATAATCCTTCGGCGTTTCAACTCATTCAAATCCCGTTGAATCGTTCGCTCCGTTACGGACAATCTGCCCGCAATCTGCCCGGCTGAAAGGGTATTATTTTTCTTCAATAAATCCACAATAAGCTGTTGTCTGTCGGATAAGTTTTCTACGACATTTTCTACGACATTTTCTACGACATTTTCTACGACATTTTCTACGACATTTTCTAC
>CAJTSF010000019.1:19883-44464 GCA_910578985.1 uncultured Odoribacter sp.
ACGATACCGTTTTTAAGACCAAGTGTAATCAACACATAATCACGCTCATTACGAATCGACATCCTTTGTTTCGTCAACGCTTGCCAACTACGCAATTTATCCAATCCGAAACCTGCATTTTCCGCCAGTTTGGCAAAGCGGAAAAACTTGGCAATGGAAGGATTGCGTGCTTGCGAAAAAAAAGTGCCGTAAATACGTTCGGGAGGAACAGGAAAAGAGCCTGCATTCAAAAACTCTATCCGGTCGGTAAATACCCGAACACAAGAGCGCAAAGGACTGAAATGGTCCGTGTGCATCAACATGTTCACCCAAGCCTCACGCAGCACCTCGAATTGCCGGTTGTCATCTTCCGCAACTCCCTGATTGTTCATCTTAAACGGTTTGTCCACCAAAGCGAACAGACGACGGATAACCACCTGATAGACCTCCCAAAGATTCTCCTGCTCGGGAATGCGGTAAGTATAACGGGTAGACGCCTCTTTCACAGACTTTCCCGGAATCTCGATATAATCCATGCAAAAAGTCGGCACATGCCTCAACACCTCTTCCCCCGCACCAAACATCAACAACCCCGCATAAGTCAATTCCCCTTGCTGAGTACAGATTGCCAGACGCCGGCAAAAGGCTTCGTCATCCAACCCCTCGTATGCCGTCAACACATTGTACACGCTCAAGTGATTCCGATAGCTGCGGACTGAATTTATATCCAACATGGAAAAGTCCGTATCGGGAATAGCCAACTCAGAACGTATGCCAAACGACTGGTCATGATACATGGTCATGATCTCACTCTCCGTAGCCCGCTGGTCGCCGCTCCCCATCCTCACAAACGAATTACTCGGATTTCCAAAATACACCGGCTTCCGGGAAGAGGACGGAACATAAAACGCCAATATCTTTTTACCCTCTATGTCGTAATGACGCAAAGAGGTCGACAAACGGATATTGAACTTTTGCGAACGCAATGTCCCGGTAAAATCCTGTTCCAGTTTTTCGGCATTTTCCACCCCCTGCACCTCAAAAAACCTTCCCCGCTGCTTGATTCCCAATATAATCCATCCCCCTGACGTATTCGAAAAAGCACTGACAGTTTCCCATATATTTTTCGGAAGTTCATGTTTGGCTTCCTTCACTTCAAAATCCTCCCACTCGATATCCTGTAATCGCCGAATCAATTCTTCTTTAGTCATAAATCAATCATTTCTTATTCACAAAGATAGAATTTTCATTAGGCAAAACAAAAATACCTATTCCAAAAACTTCAAGACCTCCTCTTCCGTCGGGTTTGTCGCGATGACTTGGCCTTGGGGGTCGATGAGGTAGACCGTAGGCACCTGCTCCACCTTGTAGGCGGCACGCACCCGGCTGTCCTTGAAGCCGTGCAGGTCCGCCAGCTGCGTCCAGCGGATGGCATCCTCCCGGACAGCTTTCAGCCATTGCGCCTTGTTGTTGTCCAGCGAAATGGAAATCACCTCCAGTCCTTGTGCCGCCAGGCGGTCGTAATGCTGGTTCAGTTCCCGGTTCTTCGCCCGGCACGGCGCACACCACGACGCCCAGAAGTCCACCAGCACATACTTCCCCCGGAAATCCGCCAACGACACCTCCCGCCCCTCCTTGTCCGGCAACGTAAAGGCAGGCGCCTCCCCCGTCAGTTGCTTCGCCTTCAAACGCTCATACGCTTCAAAAACGGCCGTCCTCATCTCGCTCTCCGGGATATTCTTCCCCAAGGCCTCAACAGCACGGGTAAAGGACTTGTAATCATGCCTGTAAAAAAGCAAATGCCGATGGATGATTTGCAAAGCCAACTCCGTTCCGGCAAACTTACGGATGCCCGCCAACCTGAAATCTTCTATTTCCTGGAACTTCCGCGCCAACAATGCACTGCGATCCGCTTTCCTTTGAATTGCAGTAATCGTGTCATACCCATCCCACATCCCATTATACTCCTGCTCCAGCAACCGTTCCTGCTCCTCATAAGCAGCGAACCGTTTTTTAAGAGAGGGTGCCTGCCGACAAGCGGCAAGCCCCCCTATCAACAACAATACGTATATCACTTTGTTCATGATTCGTATTTTTAGGATTTTAATATTTCCAAGTGCCTGTAGAAGTTATCGACACAATCTTTCCCTCCATTTCCAACGGTTCTTCTGTCAAAGCCCCAAAATCGGACACAACATTCACTGCGTAGATATAACTCTTATTCCCGTCATAGGTAACTACAAACAAACGCTCCTCTTGTTTATCCAACATCATCGTCATCACCTTCCCTTTCGGAGCGGTAAACACATCTCGAATCTCGCCGCCATCTCCATGCAAACGAACAATTTTATTGTCATTCGCAATAAACCAATATAAAGAATTCTCACCAAATACTGTCACCGAATTCTCATCCATCAGTCCGGTCTTTTCCATGATTTTATGATAATTGATAACCCATATCGGTTCATAAGTCACCGGATCCCATTCGTCAGCCGTCATTTCAATGGAATAAAAATAAGCTGTCTTTGTTGTAGCATCATACAAAACAGGACGCGAAGTTTCAATACCGGCATGTCCACCAGCCAAGAATTTTTGTCCGGCTGTCGAAAATTCTTCGCTTTCCAAAGGAGTCACTTTATCATAGGCAATTCCCTGAGTAATCTCCAAGGTCGTAAACCGCTCACTCTTATTATCATAACTCAACCACATGTAAGCATCCATCTGTTTATTACAATCCACCCAATAAGCAAACTCATAATCACCGGCAATCGGACGATAAAGCGCCATACTATTCATGTAATTATAACCAAACAATCCCTCTTTTGCTATACATATACCTCCCATATACATTTTAATACCATAAGGAGTAAATGGTCCATCGTAACTCATAATCGTTTCCGTATCATAAGCTTGCATCAACTGCATTGATGTCAAATTCAAACAAACCATCTTATAGGGTCCCTCTTCACAAAGCACAATGCACATCTTGGTTTGAGTCCCTCCAGCCCATACTTGCCGCGGTTTTTTGCCCAAACTTCCCAAACGAGGATTGGCCGCTTCAAAAATTTGATGTTCAATCGGCATATTCGCCTTATCCCTCCGTTGAAACGAAAGAATTGCCTGTTCATCTGCCTGTGCACTCAAGATTAGCAAGGCATTAGAATAAGCCGTGCCTACTTTGACATCAAAATTCTTATAATACTTTAATCCGTTTTCTTCATTAGTCACAATCAACAACGCATCATAATGAGCATTCAGACTCCCTTCATTGGCTGCCATCCTTATTTGTGCATGGCAAACCGGATCTGTTGATATTACTTCATTATTTACTTTCCACTCAAAACTCAGATTTTTGATTTCTTCTTGTTTGAACTTCAGATAAGGCGTAATCGTCAATGTATCAAACTGAACAACTGAATACGATTCCTTGATACTGTCAATCGAGATTGAATTGACTTCCGAATAATCATAATTGCCATGATCTTTCGAACAACTGCCGACAAGCAATAAAACAAACAGAATAGTATATAACTCTAATTTCATAACTTTTTCTTTTTAATGAGTACAAGGAATAACCAATCGGGTGTCACCGTCATAAAACTCTTCGCGCTCAAACAACGCCTTCAAGTCAAGAATCAGTGTCAATTCCAACGGAGCAGACCACCAATCCGGATATTTATCTGTCAAATCTCCGGTTCCTCCATACAATTTCATCCACTCGCGATACTTGATAGGATGAAACGTACCGAAACAACCAATCCACTTTTTCCACCAAGAAGGCTCTTCCAGAATATCAGATACCTGAACCGCTACAAATAGACGCTCTTCAATGCCTTCAATAAAATCTCCTCCTGATTTAATCCGAAGTCCTAATTTGCGAGCCTGTCCCGGCTGATCCATATCCTTTCTGTAAAACTTGATACGCAAAGAATCCCTCGTTTTCCCCTTTCCGAGAATTTGTTCTCGACTAATAGGTTCATAATGCACCCCGGCTTTTGCCCCGTTCATTTCCTCCACTTCCACGATATATTTACGATCCTTGTCGCTGGCAAATCCGGTAATCTCCACCGGCACACAAATTTCCCGCTCCTGAAGTTCCAAATCAAAAGCAAAAGAATACACCATGGTATCTTCCCTAAAGATTAGCGTGGAGTCCAATTTTCTGTATTCCGTAATTGCACTACTTGTCAACGGTATATCGAAATTAATTGCCGCCGTTTCTTCGAACATTTCCCGATCTGCTTCCGAACACGCCGAAACCATGTAGAGAAGCAACATTCCGATTAGTATATAATTAAATCGTCTCATATTCTTTTTCATTTTTAATATCATTGATTTTTATTTCCAAGATAAGTCACTTCATCCTCCGGAATAGGCAGTTCGAATAAGGCTTTAGAAGCAGGGATATTGCCGTCACGAGTAATCATGTCGTGGAACAATCTTTTATACAGGTAGAACAACTTGCCTTCACCCCAGAATTCTTTTTGGTATTCGTAAATCAATTGATCTTTCAGCAACACTTTGTCCGTTTTTATCGTCTCCGGAAGCGGTGTAATTCCTCTGGATTCCCGTACGGCATTGATTAAACGCCAACTCTCCGCAGGATCCGTCTCCAACTGAGCTTCAGCTGCGATGTAATATATTTCACTCAACCGAATCATAGGTAACAGTTTTTTCCAAGGCGTCACATCCTCCTTAGTTCCGTCCACAGAACTGGCCATACCGTAAATTCGATTATATTTATTCAAAATCCAGTAACTTATTGACAACTTGATTTCCGCCCACCAACGTGCATCCCTATAATCCTCCGGGCTTCCATAAACTTCTGAACGTTCATATACAAACGTTTTAAAAGGCAAATCAATCGTATAGGCAAAATTATCCTTAATCTGCCGAATTATTTTGTCTTCCATCTTCTGATCATATACACCCCATATTAGTTCACGCTCAAACATCAAATCCGGTTTATCCGACACAATATCATCCCGTTGCAACAACTTCCACAGTTCCGTTTCCTCCAAAATCTCATTGGCATACTGCAAAGTTTTGACCGGATCATTTTTCAATTGATATAACCTTGCCAAAGTCCCACATACGGCAAAATAATTCATCCGAATGCCCCGAAAACGGAATGCCAAATCGGTATTGTCGGAAACAGAAGAAGAGGTTCGCCCATAAGTTCTCACGGGATCTTCTTTCAACAATTCATAAGCCTCCAACAAGTCGCGTTCTATTTTTCCCAATACTTTTTCCGCCGTCATGCGGTCTGCCAAATCATTCGAAAACTCCTCATGATAAGGGATAGCCGTTTGATTCAATCCATCCTTCAATACCGGGCCGTACAGACGCAGCAAATCCAAATGAAGATACGCCCTAAGACCCAACGCTTCCCCCTTAATAAGATTGTAATTTTCAAAATCTGCTTTATCTTTCCCTTCCAAATTCTTCAATAGCAAATTAACATTGGCAATGGCTTTATACATCTGCTCCCAAGTGGCATCCAATCTGCTTACCACTTCCGCATCCTTATAATCGGCAATATAAAATTTACTCCTTTCATTCCAATAATGCACAATCTCATCGACAAAACCAATTGTCAATTCTTCTCCATAGGCGGCAGAAGCGTTCAATAAGGTATAAGTTCCTGTCAGCACTTGCAGGAATCCGGCTTCCTCATCAAACATATTTTCTTCCTCCACCTGTCCTTGCGGTTTTACGTCCAACCAATTGTTACATGCCGACAAACAGGCTGTCAGCAAAAGGACGACGATATATTTCGTTTTTTCCATAGCTTTAGAAATTAAGATTTAACGAGAACGTATACTGGCGTGCAAAAGGATAATCCAAACCTCTCTCGCGTTTCACCGTCGAAAGATGGAACACGTCATTGCTATTCAGTCCGACACGCAATGCCGAGAATCCTATCTTTTTCAACAACTGAGGAGCAAAACGGTAAGAGATGGAAATATTACTCAATTCCCAGAAATTGTTATCCTGCACAAAACGGCTGCTTGCTTTGGAGACTTCCCGATCGGCAATATTTTTATAGAACGAATGGTCTCCCGGCATCTGCCATCTTTCTTCCAGGATGCGTTTGTCCGCATTCGCAGCAGGATCCGCTCCTTCTACCCGTTCAGCCAATGTCGAATTATACAATTGACTACCGAAACTATAACGGAACAATAAATTAAACGTGAAATTCTTCCAAATGATATTGGTACCGATATTCCCTTCCAATGTGGGATCCGTACAACCGACATTCACTTTATCCTGCCAATTCCAAGTTTCGGTAATCGTTCCATTTCGGGTCAAGAACAATTCCTTACCGTTGGCAGGACTGATTCCTAATGAACGTACCGCCTTAATGGTATTCAGCGATTCCCCTTCTTCATACATCACCACGGGAGTCGTTTGCGTTTTCACATCCGCATTGTTCGTCGCATTCAAAGTCCGCAACGCATCACTGATTTTTTCAATCCGGTTCTTGTTATGCGTTCCGCTCACATTCACCGCCCAGTCCAAATTCGCTTTCCGGATAATCACTGCCGTCACATCAAACTCATATCCTTTGTTACTCTGTTCCCCTAAATTTTCCGTATAACTGCTAAAACCCAAAGAAGGTGTCACCGACACTGGTAACAACAAACCACTGGTCAAATCATTATAAACATCAAATCGAAGAGTCAACCGACGTTCCAAAACTTCCAAGTCCACGCCGTAATTCTGTTTTCTGCTGCGTTGCCATTCCAATTTCTTATTCCCATAAGCCATAAAATAAGCTCCCAACGCCTGATAATACATTTGATCCTTTTCATACTGCAAAGTCGTACGGGCAACATAAGGATCAAAATTCTGATTCCCGGTGATTCCGATGGACGCACGCAACGTCAGACGCTTTAGCCATCCCACATTCTCCATGAAATGTTCATTGTTAATATTCCAACCGATACCTGCAGACCAAAGCGGTGCAAAACGTTTGTCTTTTCCATATTTGGAAGAACCGTCTATACGGGCAGATAAATCGACAAAATAACGATCATCGTAAGAATAGTTCACGTTACCCAAGAAGCCAATCATTCGGTCTTTCCCTTCCGTTCCTGCCGGTTTGCCTCCTTTCTCATACATAGTGGCAAATTCCATGACATTAAAACGTTCATCCAAAAAACCGATTGCCGTCAACGTATTTGTTTTCGTTTGATTCTCAATAACATTCAAACCAACACCCGCAAACAGCAAATGTCTACCTGCCTGAAACGTATAATTCAATGTAGCATTCACATTATAGGAAAAATCTTTCCCGATGCCTTTTGTATATTTTCCTTTTTCTTCCGCCGGAAGCGATGCAAATTCCGTATTTTTCGGGGAAACATATTTATCGGAACTATTCAAGGTTTTCGTTAAAGCCACCGAACCTTTAAAGCGCAATTCGGGAGTAAAGAAATAATCCACACTCAAGTTATCCGTTATCGTATTGATTTCCGACTCATCCTTATAAGGCAGACTCGCATTATACAACGGATTGTGATATTGCGGCAAATTAACAGATTTCCCGCTATGATTCGGATAAGTCTTCATCAAATTACCCTCATCGTCATAAATAGGATTATAAGGATTGGCTTTCGCATAATCCGAAAAAGAGCCATAAGGGGAATTCTGCACTTTTGTCTGACTGAACTCAAAGCTATTGCGGATATTGATTTTTTCCCGAATACGATAAGTCAAATCAAAAGAAACACCCAATACTTCCCGAAAAGACTTCTTCATCACACCGTTATTACGGTTGTAATTGGCACCCAAACCATAAACGACAGCATTACTTCCTCCTTCCAAATAGAGCGAATGAGTATGCGACACCGCATTCCGGACAGGTTGAGCCAACCAATCTGTATTCACCCCTTTAAAAATATTGGTTTTTATGGTTTCCAATCCCCGCATACTGCTCAAATCATTCTCATTGAAAAGACCTGCTTTTTGTTCGAATTCCAACTTTTCTTTCGCATCCATCAAATCGTAATCTGTCAAATCCGCTACAGACAAAGAAGTGCGATTGGAATAAGACACTGAAAACTTACCATCTGTCGGACGACGAGTCTCTATCACTACCACTCCGTTAGCTGCACGCGAACCATAAAGGATGGTCGCAGAAGCATCTTTCAAAATGGTCAAACTCTCAATTCGGTCCATATCCATGTCAAACACACGCTGCAAAGGCACTTCATAGCCGTCTACAATAAAAGTAGGCACATTGCTATTGCCCATAAAACTGCTTTCTCCACGTACAAAAAAGTCCGGAAGTTCATTCGGATTCGAACCGGCCTCATTATTTTCTTTTATTTTAAAAGATGGATCTACCATCTTCAACGCTTCCAATAAATTCACATTACCGAACTTTCGCAATTCCTCCCGCTTCACCTGACTAACCGCTCCCGTAAAACTGTCCTTCGATTTATTGAAATACCCCGTCACCACCACGTCCTCCAATTCCGCCGCATCCTCCTCCAGCTTCACGTTGATTTCCGTGCGGCCGTTGACGGCGATTTCCTGCGTCTTCATGCCGACAAAAGAGAACACCAGCACGCCGGCATGCTCTTTCTGTATCGCCATTTCATACCTTCCGTCCGCATCCGTGGCGGCACCGAAATTCGTTCCCTTCAACATCACGGTCACGCCCGGCATCGGATTCCCGTCCGTATCGGTGACCCGTCCGCGGATGGTCAGAATCTCCTGCTGTTGCGTTCCTTGCGCCGCCTTCGGGGAAATCACGATATGCCCCGTCAGCACCTCATACCCCAGCGGGGTGTCCCTCAGGACGGCATCCAGCACCTCCTCCACCGTCTTGTCCTTCATGTCCGCCTGCACCGTGTAACCCCGCACGGCTTCGTGATTGAATACGAAACGCAAATCCGTCTGCCGTTCCAACACTTCGAACAGCCGTTCCAACCGGACCTCCCCCAAATGGAGATCCATCTTTTTCTCCTGTGACCAGACCTCGGCATGCAACCCACTGAAAGCCAATGCCACGATCAGACACGCTAATTTCATTTTTATCATGCTTTTGATTAGTTTTTGTAAAAAATTTTCCATACCTTTGTAACTATTGTTTGACATGGTTCCCTCTCGGGGGAACATTTGCCGGTACGTACTCTTGCGCGTACCGGTTTTTCTCTCTCAATGCTTTGGTTGTTTTCATACTACGTCTTTTTCATCATACTTTTCATTTAATGTTTATACTCTTTCACTATCAATGTTTTACCCTTTAGGTCAAACTTCACTTTCTGCGTCTTTTCCAAGACCTCCATCACCCGCCCGATGCTCTCCGTGCGCCGGAACCAGGCGGTAAAATGCAATCCTTTCAGGGAAGGATTCAGATAGAACACCTCCAAATCATACCATCGCCCGATTTCATTCAGCAACTCCTCCAGCGGTCTCTCCTTGAACGAAAAGGCATTCCTCCGCCACGCAAGCGCCTCGTCGAGGTTCACCTTCCTCACCTGCATGCCGCCCGCCGACGGAACCGCCTCCTCCCCGGGCGACAACACCGTGGAGCGTCCTCCCTGCACGACCTCCACCCGTCCCTCCGCCAACGTCGCCGACGCCGCCTCACAGGGATAATCCCGCACGTTAAACTCCGTGCCCGTCACTCGCACATCGAACGCCGACGCATGCACGATGAACGGGCACTCCCGCCGCGTCGCCACATCGAAAAACGCCTCCCCGCACAAATACACCTCCCGCGTCGCCCCGCGAAAGGCCGTCGGATAGCGCAACTCACTCCCCGCATTCAGCCACACCCGCGTGCCGTCCGCCAACTCCAGGCAATATTCCGCGCCGCGGGGTGTGCTCAACGTATTGTACACCACTGCCGCCACACTGTCCTGCCCCCCGTAGCTCAACTGCTGCCCGTCATGCCGCATCCGCGCCCCTCCCCGCTCCTCCAGATTCCCCGTCTCCTCCGACAGCGCCACCTGCCGCCCGTCCGACAAGGTCAGCACCACCCGGTTCGAAAGCTCCTCCGCCGCCTGCGCCAACATCCTCCCCTCCCGCTCCACCGGCTGCCAATGCAACGCCACGAACCACGCCGCCCCCAATAACACCGCCACCGCTGCCGCCCACGCTCCCCAACGTCCCAACCGCCTGCCGGGACGCATCCTCCGCTCAAACGCCCTCCACGCCTTCACCACATCCGCCTTCATCCCCACCCGCTGGGCATAGACCGCCCCGTACAAGGAACGCAGGCGGTAATACACCCGCCGGTGCCCCGCATCCTGCATCCACCGCTCCAATTCCCGTTCCTCCTCAGTAGTCAATTTCTCTCCCTGAAAAAAACGCACCAGCCGCTCTTCCATTTCCCTGTTTTCATTTTCACAAATGCTCATTTTGTCTTATCTTTTACGTTACAACAACAAAGAAGGCAAAAAGGGTGGCTCCATTTTCAAAAAAAATCAATATTTTTCAGAAATCTATCTTAAAACAATCTTCAGCTATATCAACTCATTTTTTTTCATATTTCCAATACTTTCCTTCCTCCTCCCACCATTTCGGTTTTTCCAATTCTTGATACGTAATACCCCCTGTATATTTCAGATGATAAATATAGTTGGCCACAGGCCACACATCCATTTTCATGATTTGTTTGAATCTGGTCTCCAATTGAAATAGACGATCCGGATCCATGTTAGTAAACACAGGGTCATCTGTACAAATATCAAACGCAATTTCCAACGGATTTCCTTTGTGGTCTGATACAACATAAATCGTTAAGGAACTTGTTTGCAAACATTTTAAAGTATCCCATTCCTGTTGAGTCAGTTCTTCTTTCAACACCTGTTTCAAATCATCATTGTCATAAAGTTGTCGAAGTTGAACAGGATCGTCATCCCTGATTCTTTCCCCGTTTCGATAATACACACCATCCGTCGTATCAGTATTCAACACATTTCTGACAACTATATGAAATTTGCCTCTATCTTTACAACAGTAGGTCGCATTTCTCCCTTTCACAACCGCTCCGGGTTTGTAAACAGGCTGTGCATAAAGTTGAAATCCGATAAAGCACACCATCAACAATATTTTCATTTTCATGGCATTCCATTTTTATGTTAACAATTCCCACTCAATCCATTTACGGTATTGAAATTTCGTTTCTCTGCTGATTCAGAAAAGTTTCTATATCCCTCAATGCTTCCTAAATCCTTGATAAAACCCTCGTAAGCCGCTTGATACTTCTCTATGTTTTTAACATTGAAATTTTTATCTAACGACTCAGATAAGTCTTTTATATTAGACGTGTTATACTTCCAACTCTCTAAAGAGATGTTATTCATTTGAGCATATCTATAAATAGCTACATGTACTTCTATTTCCCGGTTCAATTGGTCTGTCGCATCCGGAAGTTGGGCCGCATGCAAAAGTTCATGCAACAAAATGGCCTCGAATGTTCTTTCCGACCAATTAAATTCGTTAAAATTCTTAATGGTCAATGTATTAGTAGTATGGCTATATGAACCCTGAGCTGTCATTTGGGCATCATATTTCAATTTGATATTTTTCCCATATAATTTATCAAGAAGTTTATCTCCCAAACAATCTAAATTAAGGGTCGATAAAACATGTTCTACTTTATTCCATTGATCTTGGGTCAATTTTGAATCACTGCTAAAAAGTAATTCGGATAAATCCCCTTTAGGAGAAATCAACGACTGACCACTTCCACCTCCTGAATTTCCATCCGGAGGATATATTCCACCGGATGTCCCACTGCCATACTCATTATAATAAAAACTGACAAATTCTATATGATGCTTTCGATAGAGAAGTTCCTGCGCATCGACTGCTATGTCCCAAAAACATTCATTAATCGGTTTTTCTCCTCTAGAAAGGGCCAAAATCATACTTCCATAATTTACATTCAACGTAGAAGCAACCGACGAATAATACTTCATAAAAGCCTCCCTTATGATATCTTGAATAGCAATAACGGTCGGCATATCTACAACGACTCCTCCATTTCCATCATCATAAGCGTAAGTGCTTACCCTATAATACACGCATATACGGGCAGCATAATTTCCTAAAGCGGATTTGGTAACATACAATGCAGGTATTTCATTATATGAAGCCGTTGCCTGCTGCTTTCGAACAGATTCCGTCAATGCATCTGCAACATGCAAATGATTTTTCGCCCAATCCATAAAAAAAGTAGAATAAACAAAACGTTCTCCCTCTTCTAATTGTGCCAACATGGCAGCATCCAAAACAATAGGTTTCCCAATCTTACCATCCATTCTTCTATCTTCAAGTGCAACCCCTTCATCTATAGGATAAATAATACAGGCATCTATTTGCTTTGTGACATCGTTCTGTAACGGAATCGCATACAAATACCCCCACCTGGGTGCCAAACCTCCTTGTATATGGCTTACCAACAAGGTATGTCCATAAATCTGATTTTCAACACAAAAAATATGTCCATATTGTTTCTCATACCTTTCAAGAAAAAAAGTTGCAAGCTTATTTGTTTGTTGCGTTGTATTTATACTAACAGCCTCTTCTTCCAAATAACTACACCCCCAAAAAAACAATACCTCTAAAATAATACAGATTCTTTTCATAAGATTCAATGTTTAATTTTTACAAACAACAACCAAAGAAGCAAAAAGGGTGGCTCGAAAAAGGAAAAATTTCCAACTTTTTTCCCCCACTGCACCCATTTCCGCACCCAACACTATCATTTCCACCTGCTTACACCTCGATTCCCTCTATGTCTGCTTTACCTTCCCTTCGGCATCAACTCCTAATCATCTCCTTATCATTCCCTAATCACTCCCTTATAATATAAGGAGATGATTAGGGGATGGTAAAATAATAATTAAAGAATCATATTCAAGAAAACGTAAAGAGAAGTTAAAGGAGACAGCTTCGATAGGGTTATAGAAATTACCAAAATTTGATTAGCTTTGCATTTGAAATGACAAAAGAAGAACTTGTAGCACGATTACGTGACATAGAATGGGACGATTTCGAGGTAAAAACAGCGAAATCCGAACTGCCAAAGAATATTTGGGAAACTGTAAGTGCTTTCTCAAATTGCTCCGGCGGTTGGATTGTGCTTGGTATTAAACAATCCGGTCGCTTGTTTGAAATAAGCGGCGTTGACCACATAGAGAAACTTGAACAAGATTTTTTCAGCACGTTGCGTTCCCAAAAATTTAATGTCCCTCTCTTTGCTACACTCCACCGCTATAAAATAGATGGTAAAAATATCATTGCATTCTATTTACCGTCATCGGAAGTCAAGCCTGTTTATTTTGGTTCTCTTGAAAACACTTTTATCCGCATGGGCAGTGGTGACCAAAGAGCCACACAACAGGAAATCATGTCAATGATTCGCGACCAGTCATTCGGTGTTCAGTCGCAGAAATCCATTCCTGACACCAACATCGAGATGCTTAATCGAGATGCCTTGACTGACTTCCGTAATGAAGTGCGACATTGGAAACTAATACCACATCTTGACAATGTGAACGATGAAGAATTTTGTAAGGGAGTCGGCATTACCGATCATGCAGGACAATTGACCTATGGCGGTTTAATCATGCTTGGTAAAAGTCCATATACCTTTCAATTTGTTCCAACTTTCTGTGCCGACTACGTTGAAATTCCCGGCACAGGTATTGAGGCAATAACGAATAATTATACCTACCGCATACCCGAACAGCAAAATCTCTGGGAAGCCAGCCGCGTAATACTTCGCCGCTTACGCACTCTCGTCAACACTCCGATGATTGGTATAAACGAACGCGGTCAATCAGTCGAGGATTTATCCGAATACGACATACTGCGTGAAGCTATGGCAAATCAGATGGCTCATGCCGACCATTTCAGCCCTCGTCGAAGTTGTATTCATGTTTTTGACGATCGCATTGAGTTCCTCAATCCCGGAGCAATGCCACAACCATTAGAGATTATGGAAAACTCTTTTGAGTCACAGCCTCGCAATCCGGTCATCTCAAAATTGTTTCGACTTGCACACCTCTCCGAAAATCTCGGCTATGGTCTCCGCAAACTCAAAAGATGGCAGGAAATAACCGGACGCCCCATGCACATTGAAACTACAATAAACTCCGTAAAAGTATCCTTCGATTTATTAGCACGTGAGACTAAAACGACAAATGTCGCTAAAAATGTCGCTAAAAATGTCGCTAAAAATGTCGCTAAAAATGTCGCTAAAAATTTAACTGAACGACAACAGCAAATCATAAATTTAATAAGTGATAAACCACAGATAACCAGAGCAAAAATCGCTTCAACCCTTGGTGTTTCAACCAAAACAATAGAGCGCGAACTCACCGCTATCTCCGATATAGTCCGATATGTCGGCTCAAAGAAAGACGGTCACTGGGAAATATTTACATGATTACTTATAAAAGTGCTGCCGCTGAAGCCAGCGTTAAAAAAAGTAACAACTTTGTAACTAACAAACTTGTTACTTTTTTTACGTGCCGTTTTTTGAAAATTTCTTTCTGAAATTTGGCGGTTTGAAATATTTACCTTTCCTTTGTCACGGATTCCTCCCCGAAGGAGGGACGAAAACCGAAAAGAAAGATGAACGCAAACGCACAATCATACGCTATCGTGACCCGGAATCTCCGGGGTGCTTCTTTCTTTTTCATGTCCATGTCTTCCATGGATATGCGCGTCATGCGCTGATTCTTTGTATATACACCCGAAAAATAGTTCCTTTATGGCTGCCAGGCGGCACACAAGGGGATGACGTACAGGCGCTCCGCGAAGGGGTTCAGGCTCAGGGGCAGGGCCGTACGGCAGAAGCATCGAGTTTTACACCCATTCAACCGACATGAAAACATACGCAGAAATCAACGAAAAAATAAAGCAAGGCACTGCCGTCGTGCTGACGGCGGAGGAGGTTGCCGAGTTGTCGAAAACCCTTTCCCCGAAGGAGATTGCCACGCGCGTGGATGTGGTGACCACCGCCACGTTCGGGGCGATGTGCTCCTCGGGGGCGTTCCTGAACTTCGGGCATGCCAACCCGCCCATCCGGATGGAAAAGATTGAACTGAACGGGGTGCGCGTGAGCGGCGGGCTGGCGGCAGTGGACACTTACGTCGGCGCCACGGACTGCAACCCGTCCTCCCCGGCCTACGGCGGGGCGCATATCATCGAGGAGTTGGTGGCAGGGAAGGACATCACGCTGGAGGCATGGGGCAAGGGGACGGACTGTTACCCGCGCAAGCATATCCGGACGGTCATCAACAAGGAGAGCATCAACGAGGCAATCCTGTACAACCCGCGCAACGCCTATCAGAATTACAACGTGGCAGTGAACACCACGGACCGCATCAAGCACACGTATATGGGCACACTGCTGCCGAAGCTGCGCAATGCGGCGTACAGCTCCGCCGGGGAGTTGTCCCCGCTGCTGAACGACCCGGAGTGCCGCACCATCGGGCTGGGCACGCGCATCTTCCTCGGGGGAGCCGTGGGGTACGTGACCTGGAACGGCACGCAGTTCTGCACGACGAAGGAGGTGAACGCGCACGGCGTCCCGACAAGCAACGCGCGCACGATAGCCGTCATCGGCGACCTGAAGGAGATGGACACCCGCTACCTCCGCGGGGCGTACATCGAGCAATACGGGGTGACGCTCTACGTGGGCATCGGTATCCCCATTCCCGTGCTGGACGAGGAGATGGCGCGGCGCGTGTCCATCCGCAACGAACAGATTGAGACAACCGTCGTGGACTATGGCAACGGGGGGCGCGTGTTGGGCAAGACCGATTATGCCGCCCTGCAAAGCGGGTGTATCGAGGTGCAGGGGCAGCAGGTGCGCACGGCGCCGTTGTCGAGCCTGTCGCGGGCGCGGGAGATTGCAAGCATCCTGAAGGAGTGGATCGCGGAAGGGAAGTTCCTGCTGGCGGAGCCGGTGCGCCCGATGCCCGTCCGGTCGGCGGTGAAGGGATTGCAGGAGCAGGAAGGGGAAAAGAAAGAGTGTGTTTCATTTGAAAAAGGAAAAGAGTCATGGTCAAGAAAGTGATATTATCGTTTCCCGTGGATGCCACGGACCGCGCGCTGACGTATGATTTGGTGAAGGAATACGACATCCGCATCAACATCCTGAAGGCGGAGATACAAGCCGGGAAATCCGGCAACCTGTTAGTGGAACTGGAGGCGGGGGAAGAGGCGCTGGCGCGGGGCATCGCCTATCTCACGGAGTGCGGAGTGACGGTGAGCCCAGTGGCGAACAAGGTGTCTTACGACGCCGGACGGTGCATCCACTGCGGGCACTGCGTGAGCGCCTGTTTCTCGCACGCGCTGACGATGGGCGCCCCGGACTGGCGACTGCATTTCAATCCGGAGAAGTGCATCGCGTGCAAACTGTGTCTGACGGCGTGTCCGATGAAGTTGTTCACCATTGAGTTCGCGGAATGACGGAGAGATATGTGGAACGGGAGTACCGCCGGCGTTTCCGGGGAGACCGCTGGGTGCATTTCACTGTGAAGTGCCGGGAGACGGACCTCTGCATCGGCATCGACCGGGCTTCCTGGCGGGAGGAGATGGCAGTGTGGGCGGGGCGGTTCGTGGAGGAGCTGCGCGCGGAGATGGACGCCTGGATAGCGGGGCATCCGGAGTATGCTGGAGCACTGTTGCCGCAGGAGGCGACGGAGGACGCACCGGAGATTTTCCACGAGATGGCGGCGGCAGCGCGGCGGAGCGGCATCGGTCCGATGAGCGCGGTGGCGGGAACCGTTGCCCGCCGCACTGGGGAGGCTCTGAAGGAGTGTTTCGGGGTGCGGGAGGTGATGGTAGAGAACGGGGGCGACATCTATGCCGACCTGCAAGAGGATGCGGACATCGCGGTGTTCGCCGGCGCCTCGCCGCTCTCGGAGAGGGTGGGGCTGCGCATCCGCGCGGAGGAGAGCCCGGTGGGCATCTGCACCTCGTCGGGCACGGTGGGACCGTCGCTGAGCTTCGGCAAGGCGGACGCGGTGATGGTGGTCTGCCGGGATGCCGCGCTCGCCGACACGTATGCCACGGCTTTCGCCAATGAAATTCAGAGCGCCGACGACATTCCCGCCTGCCTGGAACGCATGAAGCAGAAAGAGGATATCCTGGCGGCCATCGCCATCAAAGAGGACAAAATCGGTATATCCGGAATATTCGAACTGATATTATTTGAAAAAGCATGAAAAAAGAAAAGATACAAGACGCCGCCCGTTCGCGCATCCTGATTCTGGACGGAGCGATGGGGACGGCCATCCAGCAGTACGGGCTGACGGAAGAGGCGTTCCGCGGGGAAGAGTTCCGCGGGCATTCCGTGCCCCTGAAAGGGGACAACGACATCCTGAACCTGACGTGCCCGGAGGTCATCCGGGAGATTCATCGCGCCTACATCGCCGCCGGGGCGGACATCATCACGACGAACACCTTCAATTCGAATGCCATATCGCAGGAGGAATACCGCCTGACGGAATCGGTGTACCGGCTGAACCGCGAAGGGGCGCGCATCGCCCGCGAGGAAGCCGACGCGGCGGAAGGAGGGCACACGGTGTACGTGGCAGGAAGCATGGGACCGACCTCCCGCACGCTGTCGCTCTCCCCGGACGCCGACCGCCCGGAATACCGTCCGGTGGATTTCGACACGCTGGCAGCAACTTACGAAGAGCAGTCGGAGGGACTGATCGACGGAGGCGCCGACCTGCTGTTAGTGGAAACGGTATTCGACGGGCTGAACGCAAAGGCGGCCCTGTATGCCATCGAGCGGGTGCAAAGGCGGAAGAGGACGGCGTTGCCGGTGATGCTTTCCGCCACCGTCAATGACAAAAGCGGGCGCACGCTGACGGGGCAAAGCCTGGACGCCCTGTACACGGCGGTGGCGCATTATCCGCTGTTTGCCTTCGGGCTGAACTGTTCGTTCGGTGCGACGGACTTGCTGCCGTTCATACAGGCGCTGGACCGGGAGGTGGAGTGCCTGCTGAGCGTGTACCCCAACGCGGGATTGCCGAATGAGATGGGGGCGTATGACGAAAGCCCCGCCCTGACCGCCGACTGCCTCCGGCAAATGGCGGAAGAGGGGTTGGTGAACATCGCGGGCGGGTGTTGCGGCACGACGCCCGCCCACATCGCCGCCATCCGCCAAGCGCTGGCAGGAGTGCCACCGCGCCGCCTGCCGGAGTTCCCACGGGTACTGGCAGTGAGCGGGCTGGAATGCGTCATCGTGGACAAGGAGCATTACAATTTCGTGAACGTCGGGGAACGGACCAACGTGGCAGGCTCCGCCAAGTTCGCCAAGCTCATCCGCGCAAAGGCGTACGAGGAGGCGGCGCAGATTGCCCGCCGGCAAATCGAGGACGGAGCTTCCGTCATCGACATCAATATGGACGACGCCATGCTGGACAGCGCGGCGGAAATGGAGACTTTTGTCCGCTATATCAGCAATGAGCCCGACATCGCCCGCGCCGCCCTGATGATTGATTCGTCGGACTGGGGAACGCTGCTCGCGGGACTGAAAAACGCGCAGGGGAAGTGTATCGTCAATTCCGTCAGTCTGAAGGAGGGGGAGGCGGTTTTTGTGGAGAAAGCGCGCGAGATACGCCGCTTGGGAGCCGCCGTGGTGGTCATGGCGTTCGACGAGCAAGGACAGGCGGTGACCTACGAAAGGAAAATCGAAATATGCGCCCGCGCCTTCCGGCTGTTGCAGGAGCAGGCGGGATTCCAGGCGGAGGATATCATCTTCGACGCCAATATCCTGGCGGTGGGGACGGGCATGGAGGAGCACAACCGGTATGCGGCGGATTATATCCGCGCGGTGGCATGGATAAAAAAGAACCTGCCGGAATGCCGCACCTCGGGCGGGGTGTCGAACCTGTCGTTCGCCTTCCGGGGCAATAATCCAGTGCGCGAGGCGATGCACTCGGTGTTCCTGTACCACGCGATACGGGCAGGGCTGGACATGGCGATTGTGAACCCTGGGATGTTGCAGGTGTACGATGAAATCGAGCCCCGCCTGCTGCAAGCGGTGGAGGATGTGGTGCTCGACAGGCGCTCAGATGCCACGGAAAGATTAATCGAGGTGGCGGAGGAAATCAAGGGACGGCAGGCAGCGGCACAAGGCGGAACGACCGCCGAGGAGTGGCGCGGACGTCCCCTCGCCGAACGGCTTGCCTATGCGCTGGCGAAAGGCAGGACGGAGTTCTTGGAGCGTGACCTGCAAGAGGCGCTGGAGGCGTATGGGTCGGCGGTAGCGGTCATCGAAGGTCCCCTGATGCAGGGGATGGAGCAAGTGGGCGCACTGTTCGGCGAGGGGAAGATGTTTCTTCCGCAGGTGGTGAAGTCCGCCAAGGTCATGAAAAGTGCCGTGGAGCTATTGCAACCTGAAATCGAGAAGTCTAACCAAGAGAAGAAACAGACGCCGGTGCAACGCCCCCGTATCCTGCTCGCCACCGCCAAAGGGGATGTGCACGACATCGGAAAGAATATCGTGCATAGCGTGCTGACTTGCAACAATTACGAGGTCATCGACTTAGGCGTGATGGTGGAAAACCGGCGAATTGTGGAAGCCGCACGGGAATACGGGGCGGACATCATCGGGGTGAGCGGGCTGATTACCCCCTCCCTGAGCGAAATGGAAGGGCTGTGCGAGGCGCTGCAACGGGAAGGGTTGAACATTCCGCTGATTGTGGGCGGTGCCACGACGTCATCGGTGCACACAGCAGTGAAACTGGCACCGAAATACGGTTACTGCGTCGTGCACGGCGGTGACGCCTCCCGAACGGCTACGTTGGTGAAACGCCTGCTGACCGACCGGGAGGGAACCATTTACCGCATCCGGGAGGAGCAGGAGGAGATTCGCCGGCAGTATTACGCAGGGAAAGCCCCGCTCCTGCCTTATCGGGAAGCACTTACCCATGCCCCCGCATTCCCCGCCGAAAGTTATGCCCAACCCGACGGATTCGGAGAAGACAACCTGACCGGGAAGCACATCGGGCTGGAAACGTTCATGGGGTATATCGACTGGACACCGTTTTTCCACTTCTGGGGATTCAAGGGGAAATATCCGGAAATCGTGTACTCCAACGAAGAGGCGGAACGTATCTATGAGTCCGCCTTGAAAGTGTTGAGCGAGACGGTGACAGACGGTTCATTCGACGCATCGGTCATCGTCCGCTTCTTCGATGCCCATGCGGAAAACGATGACATCGTACTGGCAAACGGTTGCCGCCTGCCGATGCTGCGGCAGCAGACAGGGGATTCCTGCTTGAGCCTGGCGGATTATATTTCGTCGGACGCCGGACGGAAGAGCGCGGTGGGGTTGTTTGTCCTGAAAGTGGAAGATACACGCCGGACGAAAGAGGACAAGGAGTTCGACCGCCTGCTGCGGGAAAGCCTGTGCGCCCGCCTCACGGAAGCGCTGGCGGAATGGATGCAGGAGCAGGTCAGCGGAGGTGTCCGCATGATCCGCCCCGCCTTCGGATACAGCGCCTGCCCCGACCATTCGTTAAAGCAATTGGTATTCGAACAATTGGACGCTCCGACACAAATCGGAGTCTCCCTGACAGAGTCTTACGCCATCGTGCCTACGACCGCCCTCTGCGGGTTGTTGATTGCCCACCCGGAGGCCCGCTATTTCAGCATCGGCGCCATCGGTAAGGACCAGTTGGAAGATTATTGCACCCGACGCCACATTTCATGGGAGGAGGGGAAAAGATTGTTGAACGTTTAAGCTATTGACCATGACAAAAGTAATCGATATTATCCAAGGGAAAAGCGCCCCATTCGCCTCGTTTGAACTGGTCCCGCCCCTGAAAGGCAGCGACATCAACAAGCTTTACCGCGCCATCGAACCGCTCATGGAGTTCGCCCCGCCGTTTATCAACATCACGTTTCACCGGGATGAAATAGAGTACCGCCAGAAAGCGGACGGTAGGTTCGAGAAGGTTATCCTGACAAAACGCCCGGGCTCGGTGGCGATTGCTGCCGCCATCATGAAACGCTTCCCCGTGGAAGTGGTGCCGCACCTGATTTGCGGAGGACATACTAGACACCAACTGGAAAACGATCTCATTGACCTGAATTTCCTCGATATCCAAAATGTGATGGCACTGCGCGGTGACGCGATTCCGGGAGAGAAATATTTCACCGGGGAACCGGACGGGCATAGTTACAGTTGCGACCTGGTTCAGCAAATCCACCGCATGAACAAGGGTGTCTACCTGGATGACAGTCTGACGGATGCCGTGCATACCAATTTCTGCATCGGAGTGGCAGCTTATCCTGAAAAGCATTATGAGGCACCGAACTTGGAAATGGACATCGAGAACTTGAAACGCAAGGTGGAGGCCGGCGCGGATTATATCGTCACGCAAATGTTCTTCGACAACAGGAAGTTTTTCCGCTTTGTGGGGAAGTGCCGGGAAGCCGGAATCCAAGTGCCGATTATCCCGGGATTGAAACCGATATCCACCCGAAAACACATCGAAATGTTGCCCCGCGCTTTCGGTATCGACCTACCCCAGGAACTGATGCAGGAAATCCGGAAATGCAAGGATGACAGGGAGATATACCAAACAGGCATTGAATGGTGTACGGCACAAAGCCGGGAACTGTTAGCCCACGGGGCTCCTGCCATTCATTACTACACGATGGGAAAAGCCGATAATGTGCGGGAGATTCTGAAAAGAGCATTTTAAACTTTTTTCGAAAGAAAAAGAAACCTTTATACTTTCTTTGTCGTAAAAACGAAAAGAAGAAAGTAATTTTGATTTGTAAAACAAAAAAAGAATGACCATGAAAAAGATGATGACACTGGCAACATGCTTGCTTACACTATTTGCATGTGCAAACACAAATGACGACAAGGTAATCCGGGTGGATGAACTGCCCCAGAATGCCCAGACTTTTATCGACCAGCATTTTCCCAAGCAGCAAATCGCCTTGGTTAAAGTAGACAAAGATCTTTTAGACAGGAAGTATGAAGTGATATTCACAAACAGAAATGAGCTGGAATTTAATAAAAACGGCGAGTGGAAAGAGGTGAATTGCAAATATTCCGAAGTGCCTGCTGCTATCATTCCGGAATTCATCAGAGAAGATGTTGTCAAACAATATCCGCAAGCCAAAGTATGGAAGATAGAGCGTGATGAAAAAGGATATGAGGTTGAATTAGATAATCAGGTAGAACTCAAATACCCGCTCGAAAACACCACTCCGATTCAAGTCAGCGATTTACCGCAAACCGCACAGGATTTTATCACCCGTCACTTCGAAGGAAAAGAAATTGCCCGGATTCAGATTGACCGGGAATTCTTAGAAACGAAGTATGACGTGATATTTGCCAACGGAGATAAACTGGAATTTGAGAAAAACGGTGAATGGAAAGAGGTGGATTGCAAATATTCCGAAGTACCTGCCGCTATCATTCCCCAGCAAATCAAGGAGAGCATCAACATGAAATACCCGCAAGCCAAAGTATTGGAAATCGACCGCGACGCACGGGGATATGACGTAAAGTTGGACAACCGGCTGGAGTTGGAATACAATAACAATTTCGAATTGGTTGATATTGATTAATGATTGAGTTCAAATCCATCACCATCGGCGATAAAGAGTTGATAACCTCTTATACGCTTCCTTCTCAAGAGCAAGATTGCGACCTGGCCTTTGCCAACCTTTACTCCTGGCAGTTTATGACAGATTCCGCTTATGCTCTCGTAGGAAATCAACTGGTGATTCGATTAAACCATCCGACCGAAGGGCACGAATATTTCCTGCCCTTCGGTTCCGGTAATCCGGAAACGATCATAGAAGAGTTGGAAAGGATGGCAAACCGTGTCGGCGAACGGCTCTGCCTGCGGGGAGTTACTCCGGAAATTCAATACATATTAGAACAAAAGTATCCTTCCGAATTCGACTATACGGAAGAGCGGGATCTCTTCGACTATATCTACAATCGACTGGACCTGATGGAATTGCACGGCAAGAACTATCAGCCGAAACGCAACCACGTAAACAAATTTCACAAGACTTACGCCTTCACTTGTTCGCCCCTCACTCCTGAACATATTCCGGCATGCCTCGCTTTTGAAGCCGACTGGTGCAAAAGGCACTCTTTCAATGAATGCGATATGATCCGAAACGAACGACGCGCCCTCACTACGGCTTTCCGACATTGGGAAGAGCTTTCTTTATCGGGCATTGTCATTCATATTGATGGACAAATCGTAGCTTTTACCTTCGGCTCTCCCATCAATCGCAATACATTCGGCGTGCACTACGAAAAAGCCGACATTGCCATTGACGGCTCGTATGCCGCCATCAATCAACTGTTCGCTTCACAAATTCCCGAACAATATGAATTTATCAACCGGGAAGAAGACCTCGGCATCTCCGGACTGCGACAAGCCAAACTCTCCTATCACCCGACCTTGTTATTACCCAAGACCAGAGCCGTAAAGAAAAATAAAACAGCCATCTTATGACTCGATGCGACCAAATCACCACCCTTTGGAAAGCATGTTTTCAAGACACGGAAGAGTTTATCCGGTTCTATTTCGACCGGAAATATAAAGATGAAGATTCGCTGCTTTACACCGAAAACAGCATTCCATTAGCGGCCTCCCTCATGCTTCCCTATTCCATGGCTTGGCAAAATACCATTGTCCGGACCTCCTACATTTCGGGAGCCTGTACCCATCCCCAAGCCCGCAAACGCGGTATCATGACCCGCCTGCTGCAAGAGGGATTTCAAGAAATGTACAACCGGGGAATAGCATTCACCACACTGATTCCTGCTGAAAAATGGCTTTACGACTTTTATGCCCGACTCGGTTATGCCACCGTATTTCACCGCCATACCATTCAATACACCCCTTCCCCCATCAGACAAGAAAACGAATGCACAGTAAAAATCATTAGCCATTGGGACTCTACCGTTATCTCCACCACCTATTCTTATTTCACCCGGCACATGCACTCCCACCCCTGTCATGTCATACATTCATTCGATGATTACCAAGACATCCTAACCGACCTTCACATGTCAAACGGATGCCTCGCCATCGCCTATTCCCACGCTATTCCTGAACAGATTACAGGCTTTGCCCTCGCCCTTCCTGAAAACGATAAGATTACAATCAAAGAAATCGCAACCGACACTCCGAATATTCGTAATACATTGCTGGACACCCTCTTCGCCTATTGTAAACTCCCCATCCCCTCCTATCCCGTCTTATCCCCTGCACCCCTTCCCGCTAAAACGCATTACCATTCACAGCCTTTCGGCATGGCACGCATCATCTGCCTCCGTCCCCTGTTGGAACACCTGGCAGCCCAACACCCCCATCTCAACCTCACCTTTCATGTCATCGACCCTATTCTCCCCGGGAACCAAGGCACATATATCCTCTCCCAAGGCCATTGTGAAAAAACAAATACACCGGCTCATCAAACCGAACTAACAGCAATTCTCACACTCACGAAATACCTATTGGAATATGGAAACGTCCAACCCCACATGTCCCTGATGCTTGAATAAAAAAAGAGAGTCACCATTTCTAGCGACTCTCTCTTCCAATTCGGCGCCAACC
>CAJTSF010000020.1 GCA_910578985.1 uncultured Odoribacter sp.
GAAAGTCTGGGCTTTGGGCATAAAAAAGGTTGTGTCAGAGTTTTGACACAACCTCTTTGTTTTGATTCCCTCGAGGGTTGAGTTTGTCAGCTTCTCAGTTTTTCCACCATCGCGCGGGCGATGTTCCGGCATTGCTCGACGTCGGAAAGGGACATGGCACCGGTCGCCTCGTTGGGTTCCGCCACCACTTCCCATTTGATTTTTTCGGCGAATGCCTTGAAGCAGGGAAGTGCTCCGCCGCCCCAGGTCTTGTTGGCGAAATAAGCCAGGTAGTGGTTCTTGATGCACATGTTTTCCAGTTCGTTCAGCAGGGTCTCCATCGTCGGGAAGATGCCGCCGTTGTAGGCGCTGCTGCCGAGAATGACTCCCTTGTAGCGGAAAATGTCGTTGATGATGTACGACGGATGGGTTTTCGACGTGTCGTGGATACGGATTTTTTTGATGCCCATCTCCGCGAGGAAACGCCCGATGCAGTCCGCCATCTGTTCCGTGTGGCCGTACATGCTGCTGAAGGCAATCACGACCCCTTCGTCCGTTTCGTATTTGCTCCATTTGTCGTATTTGGCGAGGATATCGGCGATATGTGTACGCCAAATCGGTCCGTGGAGCGCACAGATCATGTCGATGGGGAGGCTGCCCAGTTTCCGCAGGGCGGTTTGTGCAGGCACGCCGTATTTGCCCACGATGTTGGAGTAGTAGCGGCTGATTTCCTCTTCCAGATAGTCCAGGTCCACCTGATCATCGAAGATGCTGCCGTCCAGCGTACCGAACGCACCGAATATGTCGGCACTGAAGAGCACGTTATCTCCGGGCAGGTAGGTGACCATCGTTTCGGGCCAGTGGAGCATCGGCGCCATGGCGAAGGTAAGCGTGCGTGCGCCGATGTTCAGCGTGTCGCCCTCTTTCACTTCCAGCAGGTTTTGCTCGATGCCGTAATAGTTCCGCAACATGGGGAAGGTCTTCGCATTGCCGACCACGGTGGTTTCCGGGTATTGGCTGAGCAGCGCTTTGATGGAACCGGTGTGGTCCGGCTCGACGTGGTTGATAATCAGATAGTCCACTTTCCGTCCCTGGAGAACAGCCTCGAGGCTTTCCAGGTATTGGTCCATGTGGCTGCGTTCCACCGTGTCCAGCACGACTACTTTTTCGTCTATAATCACATAAGAATTATAAGCCACTCCTTTCGGAAGTGGCCAATAATTCTCAAAAATATGGGTTCTACGGTCGTTTACGCCAATCCAGTAGATTCCTTTTTTGATTTCAATCGCGGTATTCATCTTATTTAATGCCCAATTTCTTTTTCAGTTCTTTGGGAAGCGCGTCCTTGTGAATCATCACGGAAGTCGTCTTGTAGGCGACGAACGGGTAGGAGGCATACAGGTAGCCGTCGTACTTGTTGTAAGCGCCCCATGAGTTCTTCACGATGAAGTATTTGTTTCCGATCTGGTCCACCGCTTTACCGATTACGTGCATGCCGTGGTCGTCGGTCGTCAGTTGGTTGTCGAATTCAATCTGGCGGATTTCCTGGGTGATTTCTTTCTCTTTGCCCGGTTTCTTCAACAGTTCCGCATTCTGCTGGCTTTTCGGCATCTTTACCCATTTGGCGATTTCGGCATCGCTCATTTCCTTGAAGTTCACATCGGGCACCACCGCCAGTCCTTCACGGGTGAATCCTGCTTCGGAAACGTCTGAACCCCAGGAGAAAGTGTATCCTTTGTCGATGGCTTTGTCCAATACGTCCATCAGTTCGTCCAACGGCAGGTTGTAAGACATCTCGCCGATCCAGTTGTCGGGCACTTCGATGGCAAACTGCGTATAGAACGGATGGTGGGTGAACGAAGTCAGGCTGATATAGTCGTCCATGTTCAAGCCGCAAGCCTGCGTAGCGAAGGTCTGCGGGGTGTACTCTTTGCCTTTCCAGGTGAATTTTTCCGGTTTTTCGCCCAGGTACTCATTCAGTACGGCATCGTAGCCGCGCAACCAGGCGGTGGAGATTTTTTTGTTCGGATTGCTGACGATGGCATCCACATAGCCTTTCAGCACGGCGTCCAACTCTCCGTGTACGTGTACTTCTTCGCCGTAGTTCAGTCCTTTGTACAGTTCCAGCGGTACGATACCGTGGTCTTTGATTGCCCAGGTCACATCGGCGGAAGCGCCTCCCTGTCCGAAGTTCAGCTTGCCTTGCATGCGTACGTACTTCACGCCTTTTTCATGATACGTGTTCCATACGACAAACATCGGAGACAGGCTCACGGAGTCTTTGCCCATACGCATGATTTCCGATTCGAGGAAAGAGATGGTGGACCATGACCAGCATGTGCCTGCACGGTCCTGGGATTTTACACTGGTGGTCGGAAGACGTTTGATGTCGGTGAATTGGTAGCCTTCTTCCTGTTTTTCCTGTGCCGTTGCCACAGTAGATACAGCCATCAAGGCTCCAACGGTTAAAGTGAAAAATTTGTTCATGATTTGTTTTTATTAATTTGAGTGTTTAAAAAATGTATCCTGTTTTTTTCAGCGCTTCAAAGATAGCGAAATGATATCTGACCTCAAAACATTACCGGATAAAACGGTATCTCCGGTTGCATATCCAGATGAACACGGCGCCTGCGATAAGCATCGAGAGGATATCCGTCCATGAGGAGGTCGGGTTCAGGTCGCGGAACAGGGCGTGAGTTTGCAGGGTGGTGGAGCCTGAAGTGCAAGTGACGGCGGCCAGGATGTTGTTGGCGGCGTGCAGTCCCAGGGAAAGCTCCATGCCGTTATCGGCTACTGCAACATATCCCAAGATAAGCCCCATCAGGATGTATTGCGGCAGGGCAATCCATGCGCCGAACGCAGCCACCTCCGTATTGGCGCTGTGCAGCAGCCCGAAGAGGACGCCGGTCAGGATGACGGCCGTCCATTTGTTCCGGAAGAGGATGTACGCCCACTGCATCAGGTAGCCGCGGAACAGTACCTCCTCGCAGGAGGTCTGCAACGGAAAGAGCAGCAGGGAAATGACGAGCATGACGAAGAATTTCGACGGTTCGAACTGGAATACCAGTTCCGACGGCTCCTTGAGCAGGAAGGTCACTGCGAAAGCCAGTATTGAAATCATCGCCCAGATGCCTGCTCCGAACAGGACGCGCCCCCAGTCCACTCGTTCCCGTCCCGTCACCACGTCCGTGGCTTGTTTGCCGTGGATGTGCTTCACGCAGAGGAACAGGGCGAGCAGTCCCATCGCGAAACTCAGCAGCATCAATGCCAGTCCCGCATTCGTGGAGGAAGCGGCGTCTATGTTGCCTGTTTTGAGCACGTCGGGATCCTGCCAAATCATATAGCCTACCAAGGGCAGGCTGCCCAATTGCGTGGCGGTGAAAACAATCAACAGGGAGAACACATACCAATACCATTGGTTTTTTCCCCGGAATGCTTTTTGTAAGAACTCCATAACTTATGATTCGTTTAACATTTTCTCCAAACTATACTCGTCCGTGATGAGCACCTGCCGCGCCTTGCTTCCTTCGTAGGGTCCTACGATGCCGGCGGCTTCCAGTTGGTCCATGATGCGTCCCGCACGGTTGTAACCGATGGAAAAGCGCCGTTGGATGGCGGACGTCGAGCCTTGCTGCGAGCTGACAATCAGCCGCGCGGCGTCCGCAAACAGCCCGTCCCGCTGTCCTAAGTCCGCTTCGTTGAATCCGCCTCCCGCTTCCCCTTCGGGCACGTATTCCGGCAGGGCGAACGCCGTCGCGTAGGACTGTTGTTTTGCGATGAAATGCGTGATGGCATCCACTTCGGGCGTATCCACGAAAGCGCACTGCACGCGTGTCATCTCGCTGTTTACGGAAATCAGCATGTCCCCCCGCCCGATGAGTTGGTTCGCTCCCGGCGAGTCCAGGATGGTGCGCGAGTCGATCATGGACGCCACCTTGAAGGCGATACGCGCCGGGAAGTTGGCTTTGATGATACCCGTGATGACATTCGTTGAGGGGCGTTGGGTGGCGATAATCATGTGGATACCGACCGCACGTGCCAGCTGCGCGATGCGGGCGATGGGCGTTTCCACTTCTTTGCCTGCGGTCATGATGAGGTCGGCGAACTCATCCACCACCACCACGATATAAGGCAGGTAGCGGTGCCCATTGTTCGGGTTCAGCTGCCGCTTGATGAACTTCTCATTGTATTCCTTGATGTTCCGCACCTGTGCGTCCCGCAGCAAGTCGTAGCGCGTGTCCATCTCGATGCAGAGCGAATTGAGCGTGTTTACCACTTTGGTGGTGTCCGTGATAATCGCCTCATCCTCATCCGGCAGTTTTGCCAGGAAGTGCTTTTCGATGACGGAATAGATGCTTAATTCCACCTTTTTCGGATCCACCATCACGAACTTCAACTGCGACGGATGTTTTTTGTACAGCAGTGATGTGATAATGGCATTCAGTCCCACCGATTTTCCCTGTCCTGTAGCTCCCGCCACGAGGAGGTGGGGCATCTTGGCGAGGTCGAACGTGTAGGTCTCGTTTGATATCGTGCGTCCCAATGCCACCGGCAGTGCGAACTTCGATTCCTGGAACTTCTTCGAAGCGATGATGCCGTGCATCGACACCACCTCCGGATTCTGGTTCGGCACCTCGATACCGATGGTGCCCGCCCCCGGAATCGGGGCGATGATACGGATGCCCAATGCCGCCAAACTCAACGCGATGTCGTCCTCCAAGTTCTTGATTTTGGAAATCTTCACACCCGGTGCCGGCACAATCTCATACAACGTGACCGTGGGACCGATGGTTGCCTTGATTTTGGTGATTTCTATCTTGTAGTTGCGGAGCGTCTCTACGATTTTGTCCTTGTTCTCCTCCAGTTCCTCCTGCGTCACTTTCGGATTGCCCGCTGCATGTTCTTCCAGCAGTTCCAGCGGCGGGTATTCGTAGTGCGACAATTCCAGCGTCGGGTCATACTCCTCCTCCGGTGCCATGTTCCGTTCCACCTTCTCCTCTTCCTGCCGGCGGTGCACATCCAGCGTCGGATCCTCGTCTTCCTCGCGGGGAGGGTGAGGGGTGAACTCCGGGTTTTCCTCTTCCGTCGGGGCATACCAATCCGTTTTCTCTTCCTCTATGCTCTTCTCTTCGGTGTCTTTCGTCGGTTGCAGCATTTCCGGCAACGGCAGTTCATCCGGCGTTTCCATTTCTGTCCGGGGCAGTTCTTCCTGCGGGACAGGAGGCTTCTCGTCGGACAACTCCTCCCAGCCCTCTTCCTGCCCGCTGTTCCATGCCTCGCGCATGGCCGCTTCCTCTTCCGCTGCCAGTTGTGTTTGCAGTGCCTGCATTTTCTTTTCCTTCCGCTTGCGCAGGTACTCTTTCACATATTCCACACACTTGTAAAACGTTTGTTCGAAGCCGAAAAACAGAATGATGACGAATGTGAATACCAAGAGTAAAATCGTCCCTACGCGTCCTATCAGTGCGTTCAACCAAATACTTAGGAAATAACCGTGCCCTCCTCCCGGAAACAGGTAGCCTGTTCCCGCATCTAATAGCTTCGCTGCCGATTCGGTTGCGAACCCCAATAGCAGCGACCCCCACAATACCATCAAGATGCCGATGAACAACCTTCTCCCGAAGCGTTTCACCTGTATCCCCGACACCCAAAAACTGCACAGCATCAACAGATAGCACAAAATGAACGACGGTAATCCGAACCATCGGTTAATCAGTAAATCCGAAATCCAGGCGCCCAGTTTTCCCGTCGGATTATTCGCCGTTACCCGCGGATTCGTGATGATTTTTCCCATCGGGCCGTCCACCAGACTTTGGTCTACCCCTCCGGAAAAGAAAAAGCCGATCATCGCGCACAGGATATAGATGGAAACCACTCCCAGCGCGATGCCCGCCACGATGCGGAGTTGCGTATTCTCCCGCAAGGCTTTGAATGAAATGGTCATCGATTCCTTGCCGGCACTCGCTGCCGGTTTCCGTTTTGTGTTTTTATTCATTTTCCGGTATTATTTATAAAGAAACCGTTTGATGCTCCGCTTCGGCGTTTTTTCGAACTCCTCGCGGAACAACTCATAGGAACTCAATTGGCTGTACGCCGGCAACTGCCGGTTTAATTCCTTCAGATTCTCCGCCATGGTTTCTGCCAGTTGATTCTCCGTCAGTTTTTCCGTTTCCACCTGATCGGCATCCGGAACCACCAGCGCTACCAGTTTCCCTTTCCGGTCCACCACAATCGACTCGCTTACAAACGGCATATTATTCAACTTGTCTTCAATCTCCTCCGGGTAGATATTCTGCCCGTTGGCACTTAGAATCATATTCTTGCATCTTCCGCGGATATACAAATACCCATCGCTGTCGATGACCCCCATATCTCCCGTGTGCAGCCATCCTTCATTGTCCAATGCTTCCCGTGTCGCTTCCTCATTTTTGTAATATCCGTCCATCACGCAGTCCCCTTTCGCCAGGATTTCTCCCACCTCGTGTTGCGGGTCCCTCGAATCGATGCGCAATTCCATGCGCGGCACGGCTTTCCCGCACGAACCTTGCTTGAATGTCCGCCACCCGTCATAACTCAGTATGGGACCGCATTCCGTCATTCCGTAGCCTACGGTATACGGAAAACGTATTGACCGCAGAAACTTCTCTACTTCCTGGTTCAGCGCCGCTCCTCCGATAATCAGTTCCTTGAAGTTGCCCCCGAACGCGTCCATCACCTTCTGCCGTATCGTCTCCCTTATTTTTTCGTTAATCAGCGGAATGCTCATCAATAGTTTCATGTGGGGCTTTTCGATGGTCGGGAACACTTTTTTCTTGATAATCTTCTCGATAATCAGCGGCACTGCAATAATCAGGTTCGGCTTTACTTCCGCAAAAGCATCCGCAACCACTTTGGGCGACGGCGTCCGTGACAGGAAATGTACGTGGATACCGCTCACGAATTCATAAATGAACTCGAACGCCAGTCCGTACATGTGCGCCATCGGCAACATGCTCACCATATTCTCTCCCGGCAGTTCCCCGAATACCCCCAGTGCGAACTTCAGGTTTGCCCACAGGCTGCGGTAGGGGAGCATGACTCCCTTCGACAGGCTCGTCGTCCCTGAAGTATAATTGATGAGTGCCAGTTCCTCCAGCCGGTCGCGCCTGTAATGTACATCTTCCGGTCGGAACCGGTCCGGGAACTTCTGCCCGAACAGTTCGTTCAACCGCGCGCGTGCCTCTGTCAGTCGTTCTTTCCGCGACACCCGCAACGAGTAATCCTCAATGCGCAGAATGCCGTCCACGTTCGGCATCGCCTCCGCTTCCAGATTCTCCCATACCACATCTCCCGCGAACAACAGCTTCGCTTCCGAGTGGTTTACAATGTGATGTACCGCCTCCGCTTTGAACTCGTTTAGTATCGGCACCGCGACCGCCCCGTATGTGAGTGTGGCGAGGAATGCGATGCCCCAATTGCTTGTGTTGCGGCTGCACAGTGCGATTTTATCGCCCCGTTCCACACCGCTGTATTCAAATAGTAAATGCAGTTTCTCGATTTTTCGGGCGACATCCTTGTAAGAACTTGTCTCCCCTTTGAAATCCGTCAATGCCGCGAGATTCCAGTGATTCCGGATACTTTCTTCGATGTATTGAATAAAAGATTCTTCCATGACCGATTATTTTACAGCAAGCAAAGATAAGTTTTTTGCCCGTATCCGCAAAACCCATCATTTTAAAAAGTGTGCATCCTCTCCATGCCTCTCATTTCGTGGCGCGCAACATTTCCCTTTTTCCCGGCGGTCCCGGCAGTCGTTCGATACGGAACCCCAATGCCCGCAATGCCCGCTTCACCGTTCCTTTCACGCAATACGTTACCAGCATTCCCCCCGGGCGTAATGCCTCGTAAAACCGTCCCAGCACCTCTTCCGTCCACAAATGCGGCTGCACCTCCGGACTGAACGCGTCATAATACACGATATCCGCTTCCTCCGGCAACTCTGCTTCCCGGAAATCCCCCAGCACCTTCCGCACGATGAATCCCGGTGCCACTTCCGTTGCCTCTCCCCAGGGACACGCATGCAATTCCTCGAACCATTTCCGCTCCCGTTCTCCCGCCTCCGCCGCATATTTCATTCCTGCCGCCTCTTCCGCTCCCAATGGGTATTTCTCCACCGTGTGATATTCCACCGACACCCCTTTTTCTACTGCGTGTAGCAAAGTCATCCACGCATTCAAGCCTGTTCCGAATCCTGCTTCAACAATCCGAAGTTTCCCTTCCGTACACTCTGCCAATTGCGCATCCATCCCCGCCTCCAGGAAAATATGCCGCGCTTCCCGTACCGCCCCATGTACCGAATGGTAATGTTCGTCCAATTCCGGCACGTATAGCGTCGAACTTCCGTCTTCCGTCCGTATCATCCAGTGCATCTTAACAAAGCTCCTCCCGCAGCAGATTCACAAACTCAATCACATCGCTTTCCGTCGTATCGAACGAACATACCCACCGCACTTCCGACGCATGTTCGTCCCATACGTAAAAGAAGCATTTCTCCTGCAACACTTTGATTTTCTCTCTCGGGATAATTGCAAACACTTCATTTGCCTCGACCACCTGCGTTACCCTCACTCCCGGGATATTCTCCGCTTCCGTTGCCAGTTTCTGTGCCATCCGGTTGGCATGGGCTGCTCCTCTTAGCCACAGGTCCTCTTTCAGCACTGTCGAAAATTGCACTGCGATAAAGCGGCTCTTCGAATGCAATTGCATCGCTTGCTTCCTTACGAATGCCACCTCCTTTACCGGCTCCGTATTGAAAAATAAGACAGCCTCTCCGAACATCATTCCGTTCTTCGTCCCCCCGAAACTCAATACATCAATTCCCACGTCCCGCGTAATCTCCCGAGGTTCACACCCCAGATGTGCCACCGCATTGCCCAGGCGTGCGCCGTCCATGTGTACCAGCATTCCGTGCTCGTGGGCATAGTCGCATATCTCCCGTAGTTCTTCTTTCGTATATACTGTTCCCAGTTCCGTACACTGCGTCAGCGACACCATTTTCGGCTGCGCGTGATGCTGGTCGCCGAACCCGTGCATGTGATTTTCAATCAGTCCCACCGTCAGTTTGCCGTTGAAAGTCGGCACCGTCAGCAATTTGCATCCGCTCTGTTTTTCTATCGCCCCGCATTCGTCTACGTTGATATGTGCCGTTTCCGCGCAAATCACCGCATGGTACGGTCGCATGAATGCCGACAGCGCCACTATATTCGCCCCCGTCCCGTTATACACGAAAAATACTTCCGTTCCCTCTCCGAAAATTTTCCTGAAATCTTCCACTGCCCGTGCCGTGTATTCATCTTTCCCGTACGAATGCTGATGCCCGTATGATGCCTCCTCCAGTGCCTTGAACACTTCCGGCAAGACTCCTGAAAAATTATCGCTTCCGAATCCTCGTATCATATCTTTATCCTTAACCGTAAAATCGTCCTTATCCCAGCATGATAATCAATAACTGTGCCGATAGCACCCTTAGGAACATCGCCAACGGGTACACCGTCGCATATCCCACTGCCGGGGCGTCTCCCGATGTCAGTTCGCTTGCATAAGCCAGTGCAGGCGGGTTGGTGTTCCCTCCCGCGAGAACCCCGATCAGCGTATAATAATTGAGCCGGCACACATACCTTCCCACCAATCCCATCACCAACAGCGGAATTATCGTAATCAATACGCCGTATCCTATCCATACGTATCCCCCTCCGTTTACAACCGTCTCCACGAATCCTTTCCCCGCGCCCAGTCCCACACTCGCCAAAAATAGCGCAATGCCGATTTCCCGCACCATTAGGTTGGCACTCATCGTCGTATAGGTCACCAACTTATATTTCGGTCCGAACCGGCTGATCAATATCGAAACAATCAGCGGTCCTCCCGCCAGTCCCAGTTTCACCGGCTGCGGAATGCCCGGAAATGCGAACGGGATGCTTCCCAGAATACATCCCAGTGCAATCCCTACGAAAATAGGAATCAGATTCGGATGGTCTAACCTCTTCAGTGAATTTCCCAGCACCTTTTCCGCATTCCCTACAGCCAGTTCGCTGCCCACAATCGTTACCCGGTCTCCCATTTGCAGCGTCAGTTGCGGCGCTGCCACCAAATCTACCCCTGAACGGTTCACACGCGTGATGTTCGCTCCGAAGTTATTCCTGATTTTTAACTGCGACAGCATTTTTCCGTTCAACTCAGGCTTTGTAATCAATATCCTGCGGGAAATCAAATTCCGGTTCAATTGTTCCCACTCCATCTCCACCTTGCGACCGAAAAACATGGCAATCGCCTCGATATCTTCCGGTGAAGAAATGACCAGAATCTGGTCCCCCACATGCAATATCGTACCTCCGCTCACCAATTCCACCTCATGCTCTCCCTCGTGATGCCGGATGCGCGAAATTACGAAATCCCGCTTTACCAACGGATGTACCTCCTCGATGCTCTTCCCATCCACCGCTTCATTTTTGATTTCAAGGGTCACCGGTCTGATTGTCAGTTCTGTCCCCTGTCCTAATCCTTTCGCCGCTTCTTCCTCTTCTTTCGCCGGCACTATATGTAACAGTCCCTTTAGCGCCAACAGCGCCGCAATCGCACCCACCACTCCCAACGGGTATGCCACTGCATATCCCATTGCAATCTCCGGTGCATCCGTTCCGAACAAATCGCTTGCCGCCTGCTGTGCCGCGCCCAGTCCCGGCGTATTTGTCACCGCTCCCGACAGGATGCCTGTCATCGTCCGAGCCGGAATACCCGTTGCATAATGTAGTACCACCGCTACCGCCACACTCAATGCCACGCTCCCTGCCGCAATCAGGTTCAGTGTCGCGCCTCCTTTTTTGAAAGCCGAAAAGAACCCCGGTCCCACCTGCAACCCGATGGAATACACGAACAGAATCAATCCGAATTCCTTCACGAAATGCAACAGATGCTCGTCCAAAGTCCATCCGAAATGCCCGAAAGCGATGCCCACGAACAAAATCCACGTAACTCCCAGCGATACCCCTGCCACTTTGATTTTTCCCAACATGATGCCTATCGCAACCACCGCTGCCAACACCAACACCGAATGGGCGACGCCCCCGCTCCATAGCGAAGGATTCCCCTCAAAAAGATTCCTGAAAAATTCTGTCATATCATTCGTATCTTACACATTGAACTCCTGCAAAGGTACGAATTCCCTGCCTTATCTTCCAAGCTTTCCTTTCCGAAAATCCCCGTGTCCTATTCTATTCGTTTTTTATGTTTTGTCCCTTTTTGATGAGTTTTCGTATGGTTTCCTTGTAAATTTTTACAGGAGTGTGGCGATGATTTTTTTAGGATGTTTTTTTGCGTTGATTAGGAATTGTTTTATTTTTGTATCGTGAAAACAGATAGGCTATGCGTATTCCTACACATAAGAAAAAGAAGATAGCGGGCATATTTTGCGTTATACTTATATTTATAGCAGTATATACCGAAAAAAACAAGGAACAGACCATCGTTTTTGTTCACACTAATGATACTCACGGTTCTGTTATAGCGATGGACGGCTGGGGCGGATTGGCGGAGCGCGCGACGCTTATCGACAGTATACGGCGTGCGGCCGGTGGAAATATTCTCCTGCTTGATGCGGGGGATTGGAATACGGGACAAGCGATTTCGAATTATTTTTGTGCGCGTCCCGACATCGAGGCATATAATTATATGGGATATGATGCCGTGTGTCTGGGAAATCACGAGTTCGACATACCGCAGGATTCCTTACGGATGCAGATGGAGTTGATGGCGTTCCCGGTGCTCACTTCGAATGTCTTCGTGGCGAACGGGGTACGAAAAGGAAAGGCGCTTGGGGTGTTGTATTCCAAGAAGAAAATCGGGAATCAGATTGTCGGTATGTTCGGGATTACGACGGTTTCTGCGCGGGTGACGGGGCAGTATGCCGATGAAATGATTTTTGAGGATGAGGCGGAAACGGCGGAATTGTTGGTGCATTCGTTGCGGGGAGCCGGGGTGGACGTGGTTGTGGCGCTGGTACATTTGGGAATGAATGACGAGGGGGATACATATACGACTTCGATGGAGTTGGCAAAGCGGGTAAGAGGTATCGACTTGATTATCGACGGACATTCGCATACGTTTATGAAGGCGCCGGTGGTCGTGAATAACACGAGAATCGTTTCGGCATACCAGAATGGACATTATATCGGTGTGGGGAAGATGGTGGTGAAGAACAAGCGGTTACAGGAGTTCGACTGGGAGTTGGTGCCGGTGCACGGAGTGGAGCCGGATTATGAGTTGAGCAGAACGTTGAAGCGTTGGACGGAGTATGCCCGCAGAGATTTGAACCAGGTGGTGGGAAAGATGGCGTCATGTGCGCCCCTTTTCGACGGAGAGCGGAATTTGGCGCGGAGCGGGGAGTCGTTGTTGGGGAATTTGGTGGCGGATGCTGTGGTGTGGAAAGCGAGGGATTTGGGGGTAGTGGCGGATTTTGCGGTAATCAACGGGGGAAGTATGCGGGAAGGACTTCCGGAAGGATGGGTGACAGTGGCGGATGTGATAGAAACGGTGCCGTTCGGAAATGAGATGAGGGTAGTGGAAATGTATGGCTCGGATTTGTTGGAGACGCTGTGCGGGTTGGCACAGGTGATGCCTGGAAATGGTTCGTTCCCTCAGTTTTCAAAAGAGGTGGGAGTGGTGCTGGATACGCTGAACCGACATTTGCTGAAGTTTACCGTCAGAGGTCAGGAAGTGAATTTGGACAAGGTGTACAGGATAGTGACATATGATTATATTACGGAGGGAAGAGGACGGTTTAAGATAGTGAAAGAGAGAAAACTATTTGATAGTCCGGCGGGTTTTGAGGTGGCAGAGGGGGTGATGGATTATATTCATGATCGGGAAGTGGTGGTTCCCGAGTTGGATGGACGGTTGCGTATCGGGCTGCAGAATGCAACGGTGGATTTTGAGGCGAAGCATTTGATTTTGCAGAACCGGAAGGAGTATCCGGGTGGTTTGGAAGTGAGGCGAATGCTTGGTGAGGAGTGATAAAGCGGGGAGATATCAGTAGAGGAGGAGACCGGCGAGAGCGGCAAGGCAGATGGTGAGGATGGGATGGACATTGGTGCGCCAGGTGAGAAGGAAAGCGGCGGCGAAAATCAGAATGCTTTTCCAGTCGATAAAGTTTTCAGAGTTCATGAGGAGAAGTCCGGCGGCGGCGATTAGCCCGACGGTCATGGGGCGAAGTCCGGTGAAAGCGGCCTCTACCCAAGGGTTATGCTTGAAACGTGCGAAAAAGCGGGAAATAAGGAGTACGAGGAGGAAAGGGGGGAGACAGACGGCGAAGGTGGCGATGAGAGACCCCCAGACGCTGCCGGTAGCGGTATAACCGATATAAGTGGCGCTGTTGATGCCGATGGGACCGGGTGTCATTTGGGAGATGGCGACGATTTCGGTGAATTGGGCAGGGGTGAGCCATTGATGGCGATCGACGACCTCATGTTGAATGAGGGAGAGCATGGCATAGCCGCCTCCGAAGCCGAAAATACCGATTTTGGTATAAACGAGAAAGAGTTGCCAGTAAATCATGATTTTTGTTTTTTGATGTATCGGGATATCCATCGGGTATATATGATGCCACCAAGGATACCGGCAAGGATGATGAAGACGGGGGAAACGCCGCCGAGCCATATAAGGAGTGCACCGCCGAGGGGGAAAATGAGTTGGGGGAGGGTGAGGTGGAGGGAGCGGGCGGCGGAGATGCAAGGAACGAGGATGAGGGCGACGACGGCAGGGCGGATGCCGGCGAAAGCACGGATAACGTAGGGATTTTCCTGAAAACGGTCAAAGAAGACGGCGATGGTAAGGATGATGCAGAATGAGGGGAGGATGGTGCCTAAGGCGCAGATGAGACTGCCGGGGAGGCGACGGAGGCGGTAGCCGACGAAAATGGAGATATTGACGGCAAAGATGCCGGGGATGGATTGGGTGACGGCGAAAAGGTCGAGGAATTCTTCACGGGGAAGCCAGCCACGGCGGACAACGTCGCGTTCGATGAGAGGAATCATGGCGTAGCCGCCGCCAATGGTAAAGAGCCCTATTTTGAGGAAGGTGAGGAATAGTGTGAGGTACATGGTGTATGTTTTTGCGGCGCGAAGGTACATTTTTTTCAGTATTTTTCCGCGTTTTTGGTAATTTTGCAGGCAAAGGAGAAGGTTTATGGATTTTGCATCGGTATTGGAAAAGTGGTATGAGGAACACGGCAGGGAGTTGCCGTGGCGGGAGACAGGAGACCCTTATGCGATATGGGTTTCGGAGGTGATTTTGCAGCAGACGAGGGTGGCACAGGGATTGGGATATTATGAGCGTTTTATGGGACGCTTTCCGGATGTGCGTTCGTTGGCGGAAGCGGAGGAGGATGAGGTGATGAGAATGTGGCAGGGACTGGGGTATTACAGTAGGGCAAGGAACATGTGTGCGGCGGCGCGGGAGGTGGTGGAGCGTTATGGTGGCGAGTTTCCACGGGGATATGCGGAGGTGAGGGGTTTGAAGGGGATAGGGGATTATACGGCAGCGGCAGTGTGTTCGTTTGCTTGGGGAATGCCATATGCGGTGGTGGACGGGAATGTGTACCGGGTATTGGCGCGGGTTTTCGGCGTGGAGGAGGCGGTGGATACAGGGAAGGGGAAACGGATATTCGGGGAGTTGGCGGATGAGTTGTTGGACAGAAAGAGACCGGCATTGTATAATCAGGCGATTATGGATTTCGGAGCATTGTGTTGTACGCCGAAAGTGCCGGGATGTGAAGAATGTCCGTTAGAGGGAATGTGTGTGGCGAGGTCGGAGGGGAGGGTGGGTGATTTGCCGGTGAAGGGGGAAAAGGGGAAGGTGAAAGAGCGGTTTTTCCATTATGTGGATGTGCGGTGTGGGGAGTGGCGGTTATTGAGGCGACGGGAGGGAAGGGATATTTGGCGGAATTTATATGAGTATCCGCTGATAGAAACGGAAGAAACGGCGGATTGGGAGGAGGTGGCGGCGACGGAGGTATGCAGGGAATGGCTTGAAGGAGCGGGTGAGGTGAGGTTGGAGAGAGTGGTGGAAATGCCGAAACATGTGCTGTCGCATCGGGTCATATATGCGCGGTTTTATGTGGTGAAGGTGGAACGGTTTTCGGATGGAATGGCGGGATTCGTGGCAGTGAAGGAAGAGGAGTTGGAAAAGTATGCGGTGAGCCGCTTGATTGAGATGTATCGGGAGAGGGAACAGGAATAAAAAAGTAGTATTTATACTCTCGGCGAGAGAGGGGGGATATGTTATTTTTGCGGACAGTAAATTTAAATCGATAGCAGATGGAGGAAAAGACTGATTATGTATTGGAGTCGCGTTGTTGCGGAGCCCGTTTTTCGGACGGGAATTGGGAGTTGGAGTGCCCGAACGGGGATGGTGCGGCATTGATTTTCGCATCGTACGGGAAGAAGCGTTTGGAGGTGAAGGAGGAAAATCCGGGGTTATACCGTTATGCGGACTGGCTTCCGATATGCCGTATGTTGGAGGGTTCGGGAGCGCCGGTGACCTATCGGAGTGAGGGGTTGGGCAAGGCATTGGGACTGTCGAACCTGTATGTGACTTTTAACGGGTATTGGCCGGAACGGGGGGCGGAGATGCGGACGGGAACATTCAAGGAGTGCGAAGCATATTCGGTGTGCGCGCGGGAGCGTGCGGGGGGAGAGAAGGTAATGGTGGTGGCTTCGGCAGGGAATACGGCAAGAGCGTTTGCGAGGGTGTGTTCGGAGAACAGGATTCCGTTATTGATTTGTATTCCGGAGGATAATTTGGATTACATGTGGTCGGTAGAGCCTTTGGCAGATTGTGTTAAGATGGTGGCGACGGAAAAAGGAAGCGATTATTTCGATGCGATTCATCTTTCAAATATGGTGTGTGAGATGGAAGGTTTTTTCCCGGAAGGGGGAGCGAAGAATGTGGCGCGGCGTGATGGGATGGGAACGACAGTGTTGTCGGCGGTGACGACGATAGGACGGATTCCGGATTATTATTTTCAGGCTGTGGGGAGCGGAACGGGGGCGATTGCGGCGTGGGAGGCGAATCGTAGATTCATCGCAGACGGGAGATTCGGAAATCATTTGATGAAGTTGATGGTGTCACAGAATGTGCCGTTTACGTTGATGTATGATGCGTGGAAGGCGGGTTCGCGGGCATTGTTGCCATTGGATGAGGAAGTTGCGAGGAAGCAGTGTGAGGCAATATCTGCAAAAGTATTGTCGAACAGGAAGCCGCCTTATTCGTTGAAAGGAGGATTGTTTGATGCGCTGACGGCGACGGGAGGAGATATGTTCGCGGTAGAGAACGGGGAAGTGAAGGAAGCGGTGCAGTTGTTTGCGGAGACGGAAGGGATAGATATTGAACCTGCGGCAGGAGTGGCTGTGGCATCGCTGCGACAGGCATTGGAGGAAGGAAAAGTAGAGAGGGAGGCGGTGGTGATGTTGAATGTGACAGGGGGGGGTATCGGGAGGTTGAAAGCGGAGCATCCGGTAGTGTACAGGAAGCCGGATTATGTATTCCGGATCGGTGCGGGGGCGGAAGAGGTAAAAGGCGTGATTAAGGAGTTGTTCGGGTGAGTGTGAAGAAATATCTTGTCATCGAGTTTTATTATTCCGTTTTGCGGCGGGATTGGCGGATATCCACTTTTTTGCGGGATGTGTTGTTGAAAAGTGTGGCGGTGGTGGTGGTTTCGATAGATCGTTTTGCAAAAAATGCGTCGGCTATTTCGGCTTCGGCGCTGACTTTTTATTCGACGCTTTCGTTTATTCCGGTGGTGGCATTCATTTTGGGAATCGCGCGGGGATTCGGAGCGGCGGCGGCATTGGAGAAGTGGTTGCAGGAGCAGTCGTTTGCGAATCCGGAAGTGATGGGATGGGTAATGAAAGTGGCAGGAAAAGCGTTGGATAATACGCAAAGCAATGTGGTGACGGGATTGGGAATTGTTTTGTTGATTTGGTCGGCGGTGCGGGTGTTGTCGAATACGGAGTTGGCGATGAACAGGATTTGGGGGGTGAAGAAAGGGAGAGGAGTCGTGAAGAAGTTTACGGATTATCTTTCGATTATCTTTTTGGCTCCGATTCTGATGGTGGTGGTGAGCAGTATGAATGTGTTTATGATGTCGAGCCTGCAGGAATATGCGATGGGGGAGAGCTTGTTGAGTTATGCTGGTGTGGCGCTGACAGTGGTGTTACGGTGCGTACCGTATGTATTGATTTGGTTTTTGTTCGTTTTTCTATATATGTTTATGCCGACAACGCCGGTGAAGTTCAAGTATGCGTTGATTGCGGGAGTGATTGCGGGGACTATTTTTCAGGTAGTGCAGTGGTTTTATATCCGTTTCCAGATCGGGGTGAGTTCGTATAACGCGATTTATGGAGGTTTGGCGGCGTTGCCGCTGTTGATGGTGTGGTTGCAGTTGAGTTGGAGTATCGTGTTGTGGGGAACGGATTTATGTTATATTTTGCGTAACCGCCATTTTCTTTATCGGGATATGACTGGGGTGAACCGGCGGTGGGTGGATGACGTGAATGCGTCGGTGAAGATGTTGCGGTTCATTTCGGAGGAGTTTACGGAGCGCAAAGGGTCACCTACTTTGTCGCAGATTTGCGGACGCTTGCGGATGAGTTCGAGCAAGGCGAGGGTGCTGTTGCAGGAGTTGGTGGACAGAGGGATTTTGGTGGAGGTGAAAGGGGATGATGATGTGTCGTATTTTCCGGCAGTTGATTTCCATCGTTTGTCGCTTTCGGATATCATAATCCGACTTTCGGATATGGATAAGAATAAAGGAGAAGCGTGGAAGGTGAGGTTCATAGAGACGGTGAAACGCGAATTTTCCGGGGATGTATTTGCATGATGTTTATTTTTTGCCTATATTGGGGGCACTAAAATGGACGTTATGAGAAAAAAAATTGAGCTTGAGTACATTTTTTCCTCATCGGTGAAGGTGTTGTTCTCGCGGCTGAGTACGGCGGCAGGCTTAGCGGAATGGTTTGCTGATGACGTGTTGCAGAAGGGCGAGCGGTTTGTATTTGTGTGGCACGGAGGGACAGAGCATGCGGCAACATTGTTGGATTTGAAACCGAACAGCCGGGTGCGGTTCGCTTGGGAGGATGCGGAGGACGAGGAGGAGTATTTCGGTTTCGATGTGCATGTGGAACCTTTGACGGGGGATGTGGCATTGATTGTCACCGATTTTGCAGAAGAGGATGAGGCGGAGGACGCTGTGGATCTGTGGGATAAGCAAATGGAAATTCTTCATCGCAATCTTGGGGCTTGATGTTTGACTTTTGCCGATAAATCGTACCTTTGCATCTGTTTCCGAATGAAGTGTTTATTGACCGGTTATATTTGATAGATGAAGAGGTTGCATGTGTTTATGTTGAAGAGTTTTGCAGGGCCTTTTGTGGCTACTTTTTTCATTAGCATGTTTGTGTTGATGATGCAATTCTTGTGGAGAATGATTGATGAGTTGGTGGGGAAAGGTCTGGAGGCTTCGGTCATCGCTGAGTTTCTTTTTTATGTTTCTATGACGCTGGTACCGATGGCGTTGCCCTTGGCGGTGTTGCTTTCTTCGATTATGACGTTCGGGAGTTTGGGAGAGAATTATGAGTTGATAGCGTTGAAGTCGGCAGGAATTTCTTTATACCGGATTATGCAGCCGTTGATTGTGGTGATTATATTACTGACGTGTTCGGCGTTTGTATTTTCGAATAATATCCTGCCCTATGCGAATTTGAAGATGCATAGCTTGTTGTACGATATTCGCCGGCAAAAACCGGAGATGTCTTTGAAAGAGGGAATTTTTACGAATGATTTGGAGGGATACAGCATCAAGGTGGATCGGATAAACAAGAAGACGGGGATGATGTATGATATGTTGATATACAATCATAAAACAGGAACAGGGAATAGTGAGGTGACGAAAGCGGATTCGGGTATGATGATCAGTGATGTGAAGAATGCGAAGATGAAACTGGTGCTTTATCATGGGCATTCCTATACGGATGAAGGGATGAAGAATTTGAATTTGAGGCGGACTTTTCCGTTCCGGAGATTGAAGTTCGACAAGGAAACCGTGATGATCGATTTGCCGGATACGGATTTGAAACGTACGGATGAAGGGGCTTTTCGTTCGGCATCTCTGATGTTGAATATGAGACAATTGACGGATACGATAGCTGCCATGCAGCGTATATTGAAGCAGAAGAAAGCGGGGGATACGAAACGGCTGTTGACTTCCAATTACCAACGGAGCAAGCATGCGAATGTGAAACAGGACAGTGTGTTGCGGGAGCAGAGCAAGGAAATGTTCCAAAATCCGGACAGTTTGTTCCGTACATTCGATTATGAGGAGCAACAGCGGGCTTTGAGCAATGCGGTGCAGTATGCCCGTGAGGTGAAACAGCGGGTGCAGGATGATGTGCGTTACTATACGGCGCAGGAAGTAAATGTGATTCGGAATAAATTGGAGTTACACCGTAAGTTTTCGCTTTCGTTTGCTTGTTTTATCTTTTTCTTTATCGGTGCTCCATTGGGTGCCATTATCCGCAAGGGGGGCTTGGGTGCTCCGGTAGTGATATCGGTATTTCTTTTCATTATTTATTATATTATCTCGATGATGGGTGAGCGATCGGCAAAAGAGGCGGTCGTTTCGCCGGCTTTTGGGATGTGGATTTCGGCTTTTATTCTGTTGCCTTTGGGAATTATTCTGACATATAAGTCGGTGACGGATTCGGAAATGATGAGTACGGATTCTTATAAAAGGTTTTTCGATAAAGTGTTTTTGTTTTTCAAAGACAAGGAGAGAGTTAAACGGTTATTCGTAAAAAGGAAATGAGTCAGAGAGGTTTGAGAATCGTATATATGGGAACGCCTGATTTTGCGGTGCTTCCTTTGAAAAGATTGGTGGAGGCGGGGCATCGTATCGTGGGGGTTGTTACGAATCCAGACAAGCCTGCCGGACGGGGACAGCAGTTGCAGGAATCCGCAGTAAAAAAATATGCCCGGGAAGCCGGTTTGCGGATATTGCAACCGGAGAGGTTTCGCAGTGAGGCATTTTTGGAAGAGTTGCGTGGATTGGAAGCGGACTTGCAGTTGGTGGTTGCGTTTAAGATGTTACCGGAAGTGGTATGGAGCATGCCGCGTTTGGGAACGGTAAATCTGCATGCCTCGCTGTTGCCGGATTATCGGGGGGCAGCGCCTATCAATTGGGCAGTGATGAACGGGGAAAAGATTTCCGGGGTGAGTACTTTCCTGTTGAAGCATGAAATAGATACCGGAAATGTTATTTTCCAGGAAAAGGTGGCGATCACGGAAGAGATGACGGCGGGCGACCTGCATGATTGTCTGATGGAGAAAGGGGCGGATTTGTTGCTGAGAACGGTCGAGGCAATAGAGGCTGGAGATTATCCGTTGCAGGAACAGCATGTTCTTTTGAATGGACGGGAACCCATACATGCGCCGAAGATTTTTAAGGAGGATATGAAAATAGATTGGGCGAAGCCTTTGGAAGTGTTGTATAATCATATCCGCGGTTTGGCACCCTTTCCCGCTGCGTGGACAGAGTTACGGCATCGTGTGTCGGGAACGGTAGTAGCCTTGAAAGTGTTCAAGAGCGAGCGGATTGCCTGCGAGCATAACTATCGGGTGGGGGAAATCGTTGCTCACGGGGGAAAAAGTTTTGAGGTATATGTGCATGGAGGAATCCTCCGAATATTGGAGGTGCAACTGGCAGGCAAGAAGCGGATGACCACGGAGGAGTTTTTGCGCGGATTCCGTTTGGAGGAATATCAAATACAGTAATCCGTTTCTTCATAGTTTTTTGGCTTTGATGCGTAGGCTGTTGGAAACGACGGACACCGAACTGAACGCCATGGCTGCTGCGGCAATCATCGGATTGAGCAGGAAGTCGCAGCAGGGGTAGAGTATGCCTGCTGCAATGGGGATGCCGATTAAGTTGTATATGAATGCCCAAAACAAATTTTGGCGGATGGCAGATACGGTTTGTCGTGAGAGTCTGAAAGCTTTCGGGAGAACATTCAAATCGGAAGTTGTCAGGGTAATTTTGGCAACATCGATGGCAATATCCGAACCTTTTCCCATAGCGATGCTGACATCGGCTTGCGCTAATGCCTGAGAGTCGTTAATGCCATCGCCAATCATGGCAACAACAGCTCCCTGTTGTTGCAGTTCTTTAACGAAATCCGCTTTCTCCGAAGGTAATACTTCCGCCTTGAATCGGGTTAATCCGACTGTTTCGGCAATGGTTTTGGCGGTGAGGGTATTGTCTCCGGTGAGCATGTATATTTGCAGACCTTGTTTTTGCATGTACCGAATGGCGGGAAGAGAGCCTGCTTTGACGCGGTCGGCAATAGCTATCAGGGCAATGATTTGTCGGTCGTCTGCGAAATAGACAACGGTTTTTCCCTCCCGGCTCCAATTGTCTGCTTGCATTTGCTGGGTGTCATTGGGTTTGATGCCATGCGTTTCAAGAAGATGCAGGTTGCCGATAAAATAGTTTTTGCCGTCTATCGTGCTTTGTACCCCCTGTCCGGTGATGCTTTGAAATTGTCCGTTGAGGAAAGAAGTGATTCCTTTGTTCCGGAGGTATTCGACTACAGCATCCGCCAGGGGATGTTCCGATTGTTTTTCCATATATAACAAAACAGGCATGTATATGTCGGCATCCGATTCAGGATACCAGAGGATATGGGTGACGGTCGGTTTTCCTTCGGTAATGGTTCCCGTTTTATCCAAAACGACAGCGGTTACTTTACACAATTGTTCCAGGCTTTCCGCATCGCGAATCAGTATATTGTTTTCCGCTCCTTTGCCTATGCCGACCATGATGGCAGTGGGGGTTGCCAAACCCAAGGCGCAGGGGCAGGCGATGACGAGAACGGTAACGGAGGTCAGGAGAGCATGGGTAAATGCTCCTTCTCCTCCTGCCAGCATCCAGACGGCAAAGGTAAGCAGGGCTATGCCCACGACCACCGGCACAAAAATGCCGGCGATTTTATCGACCAATTTCTGTACCGGCGCTTTGCTTCCTTGTGCTTCTTGGACCATGCGTATGATTTGTGCCAATACGGTCGAGCTTCCGACTTTCTCTGCTTTGAATTGGAAACTTCCTTTTTGATTCAGAGTACCTGCATAGACTTTTGAACCGCTTGTCTTTTCTACGGCGACCGGTTCTCCGGTAATCATGCTTTCGTCTATGAATGATACACCTTCCGTCACCTCTCCGTCCACTGGTATCTTGTCTCCGGGTTTTACCAGCAGGATATCTCCTTCCCGTACGGCTTTTACAGGAATTTCCTGTTCTGTCCCCTCTTTTGACAATCGGATGACGGATTGGGGTTGCAGACCCATGAGTTTGCGGATGGCGGTGGAGGTATTGGCTTTGGCGCGGTATTCCAGCAAGCGCCCAACCAGAATGAGGGCGATGATGACGGAGGAAGCCTCGTAGTAAACATGGGGTTCCATGCCTCGGTTAATCCAGTAGGAGGGATACAGAGTATTGAACAGGCTGAACAGAAAGGCGATGCCTGTGCTGACGGCAACCAGAGTATCCATATTGGCGCTGCCGTGTTTGATTTGTTTCCACGCATTGACGTAGAAATCCCTTCCGAATATCAGCAATACGGGGAGGGTGCATGCCAACATAATCCAATTGGCATAAGGCATGTGCATGAAGAACATGCCTATGACGAACACGGGCAAAGAGAGCAGGATAGCTCCCCAAGTACGTCGTTTGAGGCGGCGGTATTCTTCCTGCTGGAGTTTTTCGGATTGGTTTTCTTCGTTTTCGATGATCAGTTCATATCCGGTTTCCTCTACGGTTTTTTGCAAAGCGGAGGGTGGGAGAGTGGTGTCATATTCAATCATGACGGTGGAGTCCGCGAAGTTCACTTTGGCTTCCGTGACTCCTTCCCGTTTGGAAAGGGCATTTTGTACTTTGGTGGCGCATCCGGCGCATCCCATCCCCAGCACATGAAATATTTCTTTTTTTGTAGCCATGACATTTCAAATTATCAGTTGTTTGCCTGTTTGATAGAAAGGCTGATTCGTTTTCGGACGTGGTCCACTTGTGTTACCTTGACCATGACATGTTGATGGAGGGCAAGGGCATCTGCGGGATTTGCGATATAGCGCTCCGCAATCTCGGAGATATGCACCAGTCCGTCCTGATGGACTCCGATATCGACAAATGCTCCGAAGTTGGTCAGGTTTGTCACGATTCCGGGGAGCACCATCCCTTCCTGTAAGTCTGCCATGGTGTTCACTCCTTCGGCAAAACTGAATACCTTTGCCATGGAACGCGGATCGCGTCCCGGTTTTTTCAGCTCTTCCAAAATATCCTGCAAAGTAAGCAGTCCTGTTTTTTCGTCCGCGTACCGTTGAGGATTGATTTGGGAACACAGGGTTTCATTTCCGATTAAGTCTGCGACTTTCACTTTCATATCTCGGGCGATTTTCTCCACGACATAATAAGACTCGGGATGCACGGAAGAGTTGTCCAACGGATTTTCCGCCCCTTCTATCCGAAGAAAACCGGCACATTGTTCAAATGCTTTGGGTCCCATTCGTTTGACTTTTTTCAATTCCTGACGGCTTTTCATGGGACCGTTCTCCCGAATATATTCTTCGATATTTTCGGCTAAAGTCGGTCCTAATCCGGAAATGTGTGTCAATAGATGTTTGCCTGCCGTATTGACATTCACGCCAACCTTATTAACACAGGATTCCACCACGCGGTCCAAGGCTTCTTTTAATTTGGTCTGTTCCACATCGTGCTGGTATTGTCCCACGCCGATGGCTTTCGGATCGATTTTTACGAGTTCCGCCAATGGGTCCATCAGCCGGCGGGCAATCGAAACGGCACCTCGCACGGTAATATCGTATTCCGGAAATTCTTCCCGGGCGATTTTGGAAGCGGAGTAAACGGATGCCCCGTTTTCACTGACCACGAACACCTGCACTTTTCGGTCCAGACGCAGATTTTGAACGAACCGTTCCGTTTCCCTGCCCGCCGTTCCGTTTCCGATGGCAATAGCTTGAATATGATAGGATTCCACCAATTGGGCGACTTTGGCAGAAGCCTGGCGCACCTCTTGTTTGGGAGGATGTGGGTAGATGGTTTCATTATGCAGCAATTGTCCCGTTTCATCCAAGCAGACCACTTTGCATCCGGTGCGGAAACCGGGATCGATGCCCATCACCCGTTTGCTGCCTAATGGCGGTGCCAACAGCAGTTGGCGTAAGTTTTCCGCAAATACCCGAATTGCTTCGGCGTCCGCTTTTTGTTTGGATATTCCCATATATTCCGTTTCAATGGAAGGAAACAGCAACCGTTTGTAGGAATCTTTGACTGCCGATTTGACCTGTTGGGCGCTTGCGTTTTTGCTTTTTATAAAAGTGTGTTCCAGACCTTCTATGGCATCCGTTTCCGCAATCTCCATGCTGACCTTGAGAACACCTTCGGCTTCTCCCCGCCGGATGGCGAGCATCCGGTGTGACGGGCACCGTTTCAATGCTTCCCGGAAATCGAAATAGTCCGTGTATTTGGCGCCTTCCTCTTCTTTGCCTTTAATCACTTTAGCTCGGATGAAGGCTTCTCGTTCAACCATCCGTCGGACTTGATTCCGTGCTCTTTCATTTTCATTCACCCATTCGGCAATGATGTCGCGTGCGCCTTGCAGTGCCTCTTCTTCGTCCTGCACCTCTCCGCGTACGAATCGGCGTGCCTGGGCAGCGATATTTTCTTCCTGCTGTCGGAAAAGAAGGACTGCCAACGGTTCGAGACCTTTCGCCCGGGCTTTGGAAGCACGGGTTTGTTTCTTCGGTTTATAAGGCAGGTAGATATCCTCCAAGGTGCGCAGGTCTCCGCAGGCTTTGATTTGCTTCTCCAGGTCGGGCGTCAGTTTTTCCTGCTCCCGGATGCTGTCCAAGACCGATGTCTTTCGTTTTTCCAGTTCTTGGAATTGGGTATAAAGCGTTTGAATTTCCCCGATGCCGACTTCATCCATGTTTCCGGTCCGCTCTTTGCGGTAGCGGGCAATAAATGGAATAGTCGCTCCGTCGTTCAGCAGTTCCAGAATATTTTTGACGGCACAACTCTCTTTACCGCTTTTACCTGCAATAAATCCGATGGGATCGAGATAATAGGAGTCCATATAAGTACTTTAAATATGTGCAAAGGAAGAAAATTTGCACGGGAGGAGAGGCTCGAACTCCCGACACCTGGTTTTGGAGACCAGTGCTCTACCAACTGAGCTACACCCGTGTATTGACGCGTGCAAAGAAACGGATTTTTATCGAATCATGCAAGAGGCGCCGGAAAGATTTTTGGGGATTATTCAGCCTTTATAGGCAATTCCTCCGCCGATGACCAGTTCTCCGCGGAAGAATACGACCGGTTGCCCCGGTGCCACGCCCCAGGCGGCATCGGATAACCGGACATGTAGTTTGCCCTCCGGAAAAGGTTCGATGCGGACATAGCCTTGGGGATTTTGTCCTATGCCGCGGATTTTCACCGTTAAGTCAGGTGCTTGCAAATCATCGGGATAAGTGACTTTCACCTGCTCCACCCATAATTCCTCCTGCCACAATCCTTTTTTGCAGTCTGCCACCACGATGTTCTTTTCCGTATCGATAGCCGCCACATAACGAGCCTCCCCACATGTTGCGGGAAGCCCTTGCTTCTGCCCGATGGTATAGTTCAACAAGCCGTTATGCCGCCCGATGATGTTTCCTTGCCGGTCTATGATATCGCCGGGGTGTTGTTCTTTTTCTTGTCCGTATTGCTTCACGAAATCCCGGTAATCGTTTCCTTGCAGGAAGCAGATACCCATACTTTCCCTTTTTTGCACAAGATGCCCGAATCCTTGTTCCTCTGCCCGGCGTTTGACCTCTTGTTTGGTGTAATCCCCTAACGGGGTCAAGGTCTTTTCCAGTATATGTGGAGGGATGCCCCATAAAAAATACGATTGGTCTTTTGCCGGGTCGATGCCTTGCCGGATATACAGCCTGCCGTTGAGGTGCGCGATTCGTACATAGTGCCCTGTTGCCATTCGGGAAGCGCCGACCTCTTGTGCGGCGTGATCCAACAATTCCCATTTGACCGAACGGTTACAGATACAACAGGGACTGGGTGTGCGTCCTTGGCGGTATTCCCGCACGAATTCCTCTATGACCGTTTTCCGGAACAGCTCTTTGCCGTCCTGGACATAAAGCGGAATGCCTGCCTGACGGCACACCTGTTCGACGTCCTGTTCATGATTTGTTCCGTAGAGGGACAGGTGTACGCCGATAACTTCATAGCCTTGCTGTTGTAACAGGAGTGCGCAGAACAGGCTGTCGATGCCGCCGCTCATGCCTACTGCAACCCGTTTCATGAGGATTAGGCGAAAAATAGGTAACTGACCACAATAGCGGCAATGATGCCGGCAGCATCCGCAATCAGACCGCAAGGAATGGCATACCGGGTATTCCGGATGCCCACGGCGCCGAAGTAAACGGCAATGATATAGAAAGTGGTGTCCGTCGCTCCCTGGAAGGTGCATGCCAGGCGACCGGCAAAGGAGTCGGCGCCGAATGTGTTCATGGTGTCGATCATCATCCCTCGCGCTCCGCTGCCGCTCAACGGTTTCATGAGGGCGGTAGGCAGCGCGTCCACCCAGTCCGCATTGAAACCTAAGGCATTTATCATTCCGGCAATGCCGTCCATCAGGACATCCATGCCTCCAGAAGCCCTGAAAACACCGATGGCGACTAAAATGGCAATCAGGTAGGGAATGATTTTTACGGCCGTGGAAAATCCCTCTTTAGCCCCTTCGATAAAGGCGTCATACACATTGATGCGTTGCCATGCCGCCATGCCGATAAAACTGATGATGATGGAAAATAAAATCACGTTGCTTGCCACATTGCTCGCCACGGTCAGCGCTTCTTTGTCCAGAGTTGAAAAATACCAGATGACTCCTCCGATAAAAGCGGTCAGGCTTCCTAAATAAGCCAGAACAACCTTATCCCACCATTTGATGCCTTGATAGACTGACACGGCAATCAAGCCGGCAAGCGTGGAAAAATAGGTGGAAATCAATAGCGGGATGAATATATCGGTCGGGTTGGCAGCTCCCATCTGTGCCCGGTACACCATGATGGACACCGGTACGATGGTCAGACCGGAGGTGTTCAGCACCAGGAACATAATCTGCGCATTGGAAGCCTTCTCCCGGTCAGGATTGCTTTCCTGCATTTGCTGCATGGCTTTTAATCCCATCGGGGTGGCGGCATTGTCCAACCCGAGCATATTGGCGGCGAGGTTCATCATGATAGAGCCGTGCGCCGGGCTGTCCTTGGGCAAATCCGGAAAAAGGCGCCGGAAAAAGGGGCTGATGACGCGCGACATGGCTCCCACGGCTCCTCCCTGCTCGCCGATTTTCATGATTCCCATCCAGAGTGTCAGCACACCCGTCAGACCCAATGAAATCTCGAAACCCGTTTTCGACATATCGAACGTGGCAGTCATAATCTCCCCGAAAATAGCGGTGTCGCCTTCGAAAAGCAACCGGTAGAGTGCTATGACGAAGGCGGCAACGAAGAAGAATATCCAAATGTAATTCAGAACCATGCCGTGAGGTTATAATCCTTTACAGGCTTTCAACGTGTTTTGCAGCAACGAAACGATAGTCATCGGACCCACACCTCCGGGAACGGGGGTAATGTAGGAACATTTCGGGGCAACGGTCTCGTAATCGACGTCACCCACCAGCCGGAAGCCTGATTTCGTCTGTTCGGAAGGTATCCGGTGAATCCCCACGTCAATGACAACCGCTCCCTCCTTGACCATATCCGCCGTCACGAAATGAGGTTTTCCCAAAGCGACGACCAAAATATCCGCCTGTAGCGTGAAATCCTTGATATTCCGCGTACGGCTGTGGCACATTGTCACCGTGCAGTCCGCATATTCGTCTTTGCGTGACATCAGGACTGCCATCGGCGTGCCCACGATATTGCTTCTGCCGATGACCACGCAATGCTTGCCGCGGGTTTCTATCCGGTAGCGGCGCAACAGTTCCACGATACCTGCCGGAGTCGCCGGAAGATAGGTGGGCAGTCCGGTGACCATTTTTCCCACGTTGCAGGGATGGAAACCGTCCACATCCTTGTCCGGGTCAATAGCCATCAATATTTTTTCTTCCGAGATATGGGCAGGTAAGGGCAATTGCATGATATACCCGTCCACATCCGCGTCTTTGTTCAATTTCTCGACCACTTCCAGCAGTTGCTCTTCCGTGATGTCGGAGCCGTACCGCAATTCCGTGCTTTTGAAACCCACCTCCCGGCAAGCTTTCACTTTACTTGCCACATATGTTTCGCTTGCGCCGTCGTTGCCGACCAGCACAGCGACCAAATGAGGTGTTTTTTTGCCTTCTGCCTTCATGCGGCTCACTTCGTCGGCTAATTCCTGCTTGATTTCGGCAGCAATCTTTTTACCATCTATCAGTTCCATGATTATCTTTTGTTTTTCTTTCTACTCATTATCTTTTGTTTCCCGGCATTTTCCGCATCAGTTTATTGCCGCCGGCAAACATTTTCATCATTTTTTTCGATTCCTCGAATTGTTTCAACAGTCGATTGACTTCGGCAACGGTCGTACCGCTGCCTTTGGCAATGCGCATCCGTCGCGAACCGTTGATGATTTCAGGATGCTCGCGTTCCGCTGGTGTCATGGAATAGATGATGGACTCCACGCCTTTGAACGCATCGTCGTCGATATCCACGTTCTTCAACGCTTTCCCGACTCCCGGAATCATGGATGCCAGGTCCTTGATGTTTCCCATTTTCTTGATTTGTTGGATTTGGCTCAGGAAATCGTTAAAATTGAACTGGTTGCGGGAAATCTTCTTTTGCAGTTTCTTGGCTTCTTCCGCGTCGAATTGCTCTTGCGCTTTCTCCACCAACGAGACGATATCTCCCATACCCAGGATTCGGTCTGCCATACGGTCCGGGTGGAAAGCATCCAGTGCTTCCAGTTTTTCTCCCGTTCCGACGTATTTGATGGGTTTATCCACCACCGTGCGGATGGACAATGCTGCACCGCCCCGGGTATCGCCGTCCAGCTTGGTTAGGATGACTCCGTTGAAGTCCAGCCGGTCATTGAATTCCTTCGCGGTGTTTACAGCGTCCTGACCTGTCATGGCATCCACGACAAACAGAATTTCCGTGGGATTGACCGCCGCTTTGATGGCAGTGATTTCACGCATCATCTCCTCATCGACTGCCAGGCGTCCGGCGGTATCGATAATCACGATGTCATTTCCCTTGGATTTAGCCTCTTTGATGGCATCTTGCGCGATTTTCACCGGGTCTTTTGTCGTTTCATCACTGTACACCGGCACCTCGATTTGGGCACCCAGCACCTTCAGCTGTTCGATGGCGGCAGGGCGGTAGACGTCGCAGGCAACCAACAGGGGACGCTTTCCTTTCTTGTTTTTCAACAGGTTGGCGAACTTGCCCGAGAACGTGGTTTTTCCGGATCCCTGCAATCCCGACATGAGGATGATGGCGGGATTCCCTTTGATGTCCACCTCCACATGGCGTCCGCCCATCAGTTCCGCCAGTTCGTCATGCACGATTTTCACCATCATCTGCCCCGGTTTTACGGCAGTCAGCACATTCATGCCCAACGCTTTCTCTTTTACCCGGTTGGTGAAATCTTTGGCAATCTTATAGTTTACGTCGGCGTCCAGCAAAGAGCGTCTGACCTCTTTCAGCGTCTCCGCCACGTTCAGTTCCGTGATTTTCCCTTGACCTTTCAGTATTTTAAATGAGCGTTCTAAGCGATCCGATAAATTCTCAAACATATGCTTATATTTTAAATTTCTGAATTACAGTTTCTTGTTTCCAATGTTTTTCAATACGACAAATGTTTTGTCAATGAGAGTGTTATCGACGACCACAGTAAACTCGTTGGTCGTCGAAATCACCTCCGTCAGGTTGATACCTTCCCACGACAATGCTTTCATGATGGTGTAATAGAACCCCGGCTGCAACGTGTTCCCTTTCGGCAGTTTTACGGTGACCGAGGACAAATTGCCCTGCTCGAAAAGGCAGTTTTCGTCTTTGAAATATTCCCGTATCAGATCTTCCACGGAGGCGCTGATGACGAGGTTTGTTTCGAACACGCCCTGCACCATCGTATAAAACACCTCTTCGTTTTTAATGAGGTGTTGGAGCACCTGGATATGGCAGTCCAGCAGGGTGTCGGAGTTTTTAAACGTGTAATCGCATAGGTTGCTTCGCAAAATGATGTCTCCCATGTTGTTCAACAATTTGTTCAATTGCATCTGGTCCCTGACCTGCAGGTAGGGGGCAAGCCGGTTCAACGCCATGATGATGGCGCCCGTATTGACTTCTCGGCGTAGGGCTTTCTCTATTTCCGGCTGCAATTGGCGGGCTAAGGACGACACGTTGATGATGCCCGCAGCCAAAGATTCTGTCAAGTAAGGGCGGTTTTTGATGACTTGTTCTACAACCTGCGAGATGCTCATCATATGGGAACTCCTGTTTAAATTCCAACAAAAGTACTCTTTTCTTAAAACATTTGCAAGCAAAATCACATTCTTTGTCGCACGACCTCGAACAGCATCACCGCGGCAGCGGCGGAAACGTTCAGGGATTCGATTTGCCCCTTTTGCGGGATTTTGATGTGTTCCGTGGCAATCGCCAGCAACTCCTCGTCGATGCCTTTGTCTTCCGACCCCATGATGATGGCGGTCGGTTGGGCCATGTCGGCATCCATGTAGAACTTCTCCGCCTTTTCCGTGGCGGCATACACGCGGATGCTCCGTTGGAATTTCAGTTCGCGTACCACTTTTTTCAAGTTCTGCACCCGGCACACCGGCACGTGGTACAAGGCGCCTGCCGAAGTCTTCAGCGCGTCCGACGAGATTTTTGCCGAATTTTTATTCGGGATTACGACGGCATCCACGCCGGCGCATTCCGCACTCCGCACGATGGCTCCGAAATTACGCACATCCGTCACCCGGTCGAGAATCAGCACGAACGGCACTTTGCCCTCTGCCGCGGCAGTGTCTAACACTTCCCCCAGCTCTTGGTAAGCCACCGGTGAGATTTCCGCCAGCACACCCTGGTGATTCCGGTCCGCAAAAGGCTTGAACACCTCCTCCGGCACATACTGGAAAGGGATGTCCCGTTCGCGTATCAAACCGAATAACTGCTGGAACAGTTCCCCTTTGTTTCCTTTCTTCAACATCACCTTGTCGATTTCCCGTTCCTGCTGGATGGCTTCTATCACCGCCCGGATGCCGAAAATGCACTCTTGTTTATACTTTGCCATATGATTCTTCTTGTTATGCTATCCCAATGCTTTTAAACGTTCCGCTTCTTCCGTGGCTTTGGTCCATTCCTCCATAGCCTCTTCCAAGGCTTGCCGGGCGGAGGAATATTTGCCCAGCACTTCCTCGCTGACGCTTCCCGCTGCCATTTGCTGCTCCATTTCGGCGACTTGAGCCTCCAAGGTCGTGATTTGCTGCTCGGTTTTTTCCACCGCCTGCTCCGCTTTCTTGATTTCGCGGTTCAGTTGTTTCCGTTCCTCGAAACTCATTTTGCTCTCTTTGGTTGCCGGGGGGGCTGCGGCGGCTTGCGGTTGCCCTTGGGGCTTGTGCAGTTGTTCGTATTCCCGGAAGCAGCTGATTTTCTTGGCTTCCAGGAAATCTGTCACCCCGCCCAGATACTCTTTCATGTTGCGGTGGGCGAACTCATAGACTTTGTCCGCCAGTCCGGTCAGGAAATCACGGTCGTGCGACACGACAATCACCGTCCCCTCGAATTTTTTCAACGCCTCTTTCAAAATTTCTTTGGTGCGCATGTCCAGATGGTTGGTCGGCTCGTCGAGAATCAGCACGTTATACGGTTCCAACAGCAGCCGCACCATGGCAAGCCGCGTGCGCTCCCCGCCCGACAGCACCTTCACCTTCTTCTCCACGTCTTCTCCGGAAAAGAGGAATGCCCCTAAAATATCCCGGATTTTCTTGCGTATCTCGCCCTCTGCCACCTGGTCCACGGTGTCTAACACCGACAACTCGCCCTCCAGCAGGTCCGCCTGGTTCTGGGCGAAATAGCCGATGTGCACGTTGTGCCCGATTTTCAGCTCCCCCTCGAAGGGAATCTCTCCCATAATCATTTTCACCAAGGTGGATTTCCCTTCTCCGTTTTTCCCGACGAACGCAACTTTTTCCCCCCGCTTGATTTCAAACCCCACGTCATCCAACACCAAATGCTCCCCGTACGCTTTCCGTAACGTTTTCCCCGTCACCACTAATTCTCCCGGGCGCACCGCCGGCTGGAAGCGCACGGTGATGCGCGCCGTGTCCTCTTCCTCCACTTCGATGCGTTCGATTTTTTCAAGCTGTTTGATGCGAGACTGCACCTGCACCGACTTGGTCGCTTTATATCTGAAACGTTCGATGAACTCCTCCGTGTCCTTGATTTGCTTCTGTTGGTTCTGGTAGGCTCTCATCTGCTGCTCGATGCGCTCCTTGCGCAACTCTTCGAAGCGCGTGTAGGGCACTTTGTAGTCGTATGCCTTGCCCAATGAGATTTCGATGGTCCGGGTGGTGACGTTGTCCAGGAATGCCCGGTCGTGCGACACCAGTACCACCGCCCCTGGATAGTTCTGGAGAAACGATTCCAGCCAGGTGATGGACTCGATGTCGAGATGGTTCGTCGGCTCGTCCAGCAGGAAAATGTCCGGACGTGCCAGCAATATTTTCGCCAGTTCGATGCGCATGCGCCATCCTCCGCTGAACTCTTCGCAATTCCGTTCCAGGTCCTCACTGCGGAATCCCAATCCTTTGAGCACCACCTCCACCTCCCGCTCGATGTTGCCTTCGCCGCGGATGGCAAGCAGTTCGGTCTTCTCGTGAATCCGTTCCAGCAGTTTCATGTAGGCGGGCGACTCATAGTCCTCCCGCGCGGACAGTTCGAGGTTCAGGCGTTCCACCTCCTCCTTCAGCGCGAAGAGGTCGGCAAAGGCTTTCTCCGCTTCCTGTCTCACCGTGTTGCCGTCCGTATAGACTTTTGTTTGCGGCAGATAGCCGATTTTCACGTCGGAAGCCATAGTGATGCTTCCCTCCGTCGGGGCTTGTTGACCTGCCAGCATCTTCAATGTGGTCGATTTGCCGGCGCCGTTTCGTCCTGTCAGTCCGATGCGGTCTTTTTTATTGATGAGGAAAGACACCCCGTCCAATAAATACCACCCTCCGAATACGACGCTGACTTGATTTACCGATATCATATCACTTTCCCTCTTTTTTTACTGCTTTTCCGTCTCCTCCGACATCTTCTGGACAAACTCCCCGATAATGGGGTAGAGAAGTTCCGGAGCATCCTCCCCCTCGCAGAGGGTTTCCAGCGGACACATTCCCGTCCGGGTGCGGTTAGCGATGAAAGGCACTTCTTGGGCGTATTCCGTTTCGATGCCCGCTTTCCGCAGCATGGCGAGCGCGGGCGTGCTGATGACGTCGGCGTACACGCTGATGATGCCCCCTTTGATAATCAGTGCCGCTGCCGCCTTGCCCACGACCTTGTCGGCGAGTTCCGCCCCTTGCATGAACTGGGGGGCTTTTTGCGTCAGGTGGTATAAATCGGTCACGCCTCGCCCGTTGTACGTGCAGAGCGAGGGGTCCTTCTGCAAAACGCAGGAACAGGAGAATTGATATAATACGTCTTTAACGTTCAACATGGTATATGGATTTTTATTCGTTCATTTTCAACAGTTCGTCGATGTGGGTGCGGTCGTTCCACAGGCGCGGCACCTTGTGCTGACCGCCCAGTTTGCCCTTCTCTTTGAGCCATTCGTTGAACAGCCCGCGGCGTGCCTTCTGCAGGCGGAGGCGTTCCAACGACAGCAGGCGCTTCGCCTCGTAGTCCGAGTTCAGGCGTTGCAACTCCTTGTCGAGCGCTTCGGCGAATGCTTCCGGGTCGGCAGGAGGCGTACTGAACTCCACGAGCCATTCGTGCGCACCCCTTTTTCCTTCCTCCATGAACACCGGCGCGGCGGTAAATTCGACGACTTCCGCCCCTGTTGCCCGGCACACGGTGTGCAATGCCTCCGTGGCGTTGTCGATAATCAACTCCTCGCCGAAAGCATTGATGAACAGTTTGGTCCTTCCAGTAATCCTGAACTTGTAAGGCTTCGTGGAGGTAAACTGGATGGTGTCCCCGATCATATACCGCCACAGCCCGCTGTTCGTCGTGATGACCAAAGCATAGTTCTCGCCCGTCTTCACCTCCTCCAGCATGAGGGTGCGCGGCTTGCTTTGCCCCACCTCGCTCACGGGCATGAACTCGTAGTACACCCCGTAGTCCAGCATCAGCAGCAGGGAGGTGTCCTCCGGGTCGTCCTGCAATCCGAAAAATCCTTCCGAGGCGTTGTAGGTCTCCAGATATTTCATCTTGGGGTCGGGCAGCAGCCGGCGGTATTGCTCGCGGTAGGGTGTGAAACTGATGCCCCCGTGGATGAACAGTTCCAGGTTGGGCCACACCTCATGCAGGTGCTTTTTCCCCGTCCGCTCCAGTATCTTGTTGATGACCGTGAGAAACCACGATGGCACCCCCGCCAGGCACCGCACGTCTTCCCGCACGGTCGTCTCGCAGATTTTCTCGATTTTCTCCTCCCAGTTGCTCATCAGCATAATCGAGGCGTCGGGTGTCTTCATCCGGTTCGCCCAGAACGGCGTATTGGAAATCAGGATGGCGGACAAGTCGCCGAAGCGGCAGTCCGTGTTTGTCTTGCTCACCTCGCTGCTGCCTCCCAGCGCCAGCGTCTTTCCGCCGAACACCCCCGCTTCGGGATATAGGCGGTTGAACACTGCAATCACATCCTTCCCCCCGCGGAAATGGCACTCTTCCAACGCGGAAGGACTCACCGGGATAAACTTGCTCTTGGCGTCCGTCGTCCCCGACGACTTCGCGAACCAGCGCGTCTCCTCCGGCCACAGGATGCCGCTTTCCCCCTCCATCATCCTCCGCACCTCCCCGCTGATTTCCTCGTAGCTCACGACAGGCACCCGCTCCCGGTACTGCTCCGGGGTAAGGATGGTGTCAAACCCGTAACGTTTCCCGTATTCCGTCGATTTGCCCCGCGTGAGCAACTCCTGCCACGTGTCGCGTTGCACCTTGACGGGATGGGCTTTGAAATAGTCGATTTGCGACAGTCTTTTTTGGGTGAATAACCCCAGCAACGTATTGATAAAAGTCATGGCTCCTTGTGTGAAAGTTCTTTTTGTAATTTGAAACTGGTCCGGTGGTGCGGCGTGATGCCGTGCCGGGCAATCGCCTCGTAGTGGTCGCGGGTGGGATACCCCTTGTTCTTTGCCCAACGGTAGTCGGGAAACTCTTCCGCGAGACGGTTCATATATTCGTCGCGGTGCGTCTTGGCAAGCACCGAGGCGGCGGCGATGGACATATACTTTCCGTCCCCCTTCACGATGCAGGTGTGCGGCGTCCCGCCGTAAGGCTTGAACCGGTTGCCGTCCACGATGATATGCTCCGGGCGCACCTCCAGCTTGTCCAATGCGCGGTGCATGGCGGTGATGGCGGCGTTCAGGATATTGATGCGGTCGATTTCCTCCGGTTCGACCGCAGCCACCGCCCATGCCACCGCCTCCCGCTCGATGACGGGGCGCAGCATCTCCCGTTGCCGTTCGCTCAACTGCTTCGAATCGTTCAACAGCTCGTTCCGAAATCCCTCCGGCAGGATGACCGCCGCCGCGAACACCGGTCCCGCCAGGCACCCCCGTCCCGCCTCGTCGCATCCAGCTTCCGTGCCCTCTTGATTATATTTTGCCTCCAACATACCCGCTTGCTTTGAAAAATAATCTATTTTTGCAAAAGTAATGATTTTCTATGTTCCATCTTCAATTTTCAACGAAATAATGTGGTCGAAAGAAGAAGCAAAAGAGTTACGGATTAATTTCTGGAATGGTTTCAAGAGATATTGCTCCCGCCATCGCATTTACCGCAAGTGGGTGCTCACCGGCGTAAAAATCAAGTCCACCCAGCTCAAATTCTATGCCGACGAGGAGAAGGCGCTGGTCCTGTTCCAGATTGACCACAAGAACGACCTCCGCCGCTATGAGGTCTACGAATGTTTCCAGTCCTACCGCAAACTCATGGCGGCGGACTGCGGAGAGGACCTCCGCTGGGAGGAGGATTACACCGGCATCGGCGAACGTCCCGTGAGCGCCATCTACTTCGAACTCCCCGGCGTCAGCCTCTACCGCCCGGAGGACTGGGACACCATCTACGCCTTTTTCGCCGAAAAAATGCCCCTCCTCGAGGAAGCTTATTGGGAATACCGCGACCTGATTACCGAACGCCTGAAGTGAGTTTCGGGCATTCCCGGAAATATTTTCGTACTATCTTTTCATATACCCCATAGAGCATGGGTGTTTGTTCCACAAATATCATGGCGCACATAAAATGAAGGAAACCTGTAATCGGTGCTCTTAGTTCCCGTGTTTGGAGTGGAGTTGCAGGCGCATCAGGCGCAGGTCCTCTTCGGAGTATTCGCCATCGAACTCATCGTATGCCTCGCCGATGTTGTCGGAGGTGGCTTCCAGGAAGTAGTCCATGATTTCCTCCTGCTGCTCGGGGTCGAGAAGCTGGTTGAGGTAGTAATCGATGTTCAGCTTCGTGCCGGAGAATACGATGGCTTCCATCTCTTTAATGAGTTCTTCATAGCTCAGCCCCAGGGCGGAAGCGATATCTTCCAGGTCGATTTTGCGGTCGATGTTCTGGATGATATATACCTTGAACTTGGATTTGTTGGCGATGGTTTTGACCACCATGTCCTGGGCACGCTCGATTTCGTTGTCCTCCACGTATTGTTTGATGATGGCGACGAATTCCTGTCCGTATTTCTGTGCCTTGCCGGCGCCTACTCCTTGGATGTTAGCCAGTTCTTCCAGCGTGATGGGGTAGTTGGTACACATGTCCTCCAGGGAGGGGTCCTGGAAGATGACATAGGGGGGGAGGTTGTTGGTCTTGGCAATTTTTTTCCGCAGGTCCTTGAGGATGGCGAAGAGGGTGCTGTCGAGGGTGGAGACGCCTCCCTTTTCCTGGATTTTCTCCTCATCCTCGCTTTCTTCGAAGTTGTGGTCCTCCATCAGCATGAATTTGGTCGGGTTCTTGAGGTATTTCTGTCCGGCTTCGGTGAGTTTGATGACACCGTATTGCTCGATGTCTTTTTCAATGAATCCGGCGACCAGTGCCCGGCGGTAGACCATGGTCCAGAATTGGGAGGTCTGGTCGGAGCCGCTGCCGAAGAGTTCGAGTTCTTCATGCCCGTAGGACTTGACGTTGGAATCGACCAGTCCGACGAGGATATTGACAAGGTGTTCGATTTTGAATTTCTCTTTCACGTCGCAGACCAGCTGGAGGGCGTCCGTCAGGTATTCTTTCCCTTCGAATTCTTTCTTGGGGTAAAGGCAGTTGTCGCAGCAACCGCAATTGTCTTGGTCATAACTTTCGCCGAAGTAGTGGAGCAGCACTTTGCGGCGGCACTGTGAGGTCTCGGCGTAGGCAACGGTTTCCATCAGCAACTGTTTGCCGATTTCCTGTTCGGCGATGGGTTTGCCTTGCATGAATTTTTCCAGTTTCTGGATGTCCTTGAATGTGTAATAGGTGAGGCAGTGGCCTTCGCCCCCGTCGCGTCCGGCGCGTCCGGTCTCCTGGTAGTAGCCTTCGAGGCTCTTGGGAATGTCGTAATGGATGACGAAACGCACGTCCGGTTTGTCGATGCCCATGCCGAAGGCGATGGTGGCGACAATCACGTCCACTTCCTCCATGAGGAATTTGTCCTGGTTGAGGCTGCGGGTGGCGGCATCCATGCCGGCATGGTAGGCGGCGGATTTGATGCCGTTGATGGAAAGCACTTCGGCGAGTTCTTCCACTTTTTTGCGGCTCAGGCAGTAGATGATGCCGGATTTGCCTTCGTGGTTTTTGATGAATTTGATGATATCCTTGGTGACGTCGCCTTGCTTGGGACGTACTTCATAGTAGAGGTTGTTGCGGTTGAACGAGGATTTGAACACCTTGGCATCCATCATGTCCAGGTTTTTCTGGATGTCGCTCTGCACTTTCGGGGTGGCGGTGGCGGTGAGGGCGATGATGGGAGCCTTGCCGATTTCTTCCACGATGGGGCGGATATTGCGGTATTCGGTGCGGAAGTCGTGTCCCCATTCGGAGATGCAGTGGGCTTCATCGACAGCGAAGAAAGAGATTTTTATCTTTTTCAGGAAGTCCACGTTGCTTTCTTTGGTCAGCGATTCGGGGGCGACGAACAGCATTTTGGTTTTCCCTTGCAGGATGTCTTCCTTGACGCTCAGAATCTCGCTCTTGGAAAGGGAAGAGTTCAGGAAGTGAGCGATGCCTTCCGACTCGGAGAAGGAACGCATGGCGTCCACCTGGTTTTTCATCAGGGCAATCAGTGGAGAGATGATGATGGCAGTTCCCTCCAGCAGCAGCGCCGGCAGTTGATAGCACAACGATTTTCCGCCTCCCGTGGGCATCAGCACGAATGTGTTGTTCCCTTCCAATACGTTTTCTATAATGGCTTCCTGGTTTCCTTTGAAGCTATCAAAACCGAAATACTCTTTCAATTTCGCTTTCAGATCGATTTTCGATGTCATGGTATTCATAAATGTATTTTCTCTCACTCCTTGTTCTTCCTCGGAGTCGCAAAATTATAATTAAATTCTTATGTTTTGCTATTCGATTTATAAAAATGGTAATTTTGCCATTAGTAAAGTTATAGCAAAAATCGGATGTGGCAATGCTTTATTCATGTTTTTTTTGGCACAAATATTGTCGGACGGAATAAAGCTGTTTTATGAATGAAGAAACAGGGTTTGAAATGATTGATATTAAGAATGTTGCAAAAAAAGTGATTGCCGACGAAGCGGCGGCGATACAGAATTTGAGCGGGTTTATCGATGACGATTTTGAGAAAGTGGTGGATTTAATTTACCGCAGCAAGGGGCGGGTGATCGTTACGGGCATCGGAAAAAGTGCGATTATTGCGCAAAAAATCGTGGCGACGTTGAATTCCACGGGCACGCCGGCAGTGTTTATGCACGCGGCGGATGCCATTCACGGGGATTTGGGGATGGTTTGCCGGGACGATGTGGTGATTTGCATCTCGAAGAGCGGAAACACACCGGAGATTAAGGTGCTGGTGCCGCTCATCCGGAATGTCGGGAACGACCGGATTGTGGCGATGGTGTCGAACACGGATTCGTTTCTGGCGCGCAATGCCGCTTATGTGCTGAAAGCGCAGGTGGAGCGGGAGGCATGTCCGAATAACTTGGCGCCGACGACCTCGACGACTGCCCAATTGGTGATAGGGGATGCGTTGGCGGTTTGCCTGATTGAGTGCCGCAGTTTTTCGAGCCGTGATTTTGCGCGGTATCATCCGGGCGGTTCCTTGGGCAAACGTCTGTACACGCGGGTGGCGGATGTCTACGATACGGAGAATAAGCCCCGGGTGCGGAAAGAGGATTCTATCCGAGAGGTGATTCTGGAGATGTCGCACGGGCGGAAGGGCGCCGTGGCGGTGACGGACGAAGGGGGATGCCTGGAAGGCATCATCACGGACGGGGATTTGCGGCGCATGCTGACGAAATACCGGGATATCGACGGGTTGAAAGCACAGGATATCATGTCCTCATCCCCCAGGACGGTGACGGAGGAGGAGCTGGCGTATAACGCTTTCCGGAAGATGGAGGAGAATAATATCACCCATTTGATTGTGGTGGGAGAGGGGAATATATATAAAGGTATCGTGTACATCCGTGATATCCTGCGGGAGGGGGTGGTGTGAGGCAAAAGACGACGGGAGGATGAAAGGGAGTATCGTCATATCATTGCTGTTGCTTGTGCAGGTTGCCCTGGCGCAGAGCACGCGGGTGAGGGGTAAGGTGACGGATGCGAAGACGGGCGAGGCGTTGCCCTTTGTCAATGTGTTCTTTACGGGAACGACTGTCGGTCAGACCACGGATTTCGACGGCAATTATTACTTGGAAACGCGGGAGAAGGTGTCCGAATTGCAGGTGTCGATGATGGGGTATGTGGCGCAGAGGGTACAGGTCACGCCGGGGGCGTTCCGGACATTCGATTTTGCACTGGAGCCGCAGGCGGTCGATTTGGAGGAGGTGCGGGTGACGCCGGGAGAGAATCCGGCGGACGCCGTGATGCGGCGGGTAATCCGGAACAAGCCAAGGAACAATCCGCACTCCCTGCCGGAATACGCTTGCCGGACTTACACGAAAATGGAACTGGATTTGACGAATATCAAACCGGGCTTCAGGAACAGGAAGTTGCAGAAGAATTTCGGTTTCGTCTTTAATCACATGGACACGTCGGTGGTGACGGGAAAGGCTTATCTGCCGGTGATGATTACGGAATCCGTATCGGATTATTATTTCCGGAAGTCGCCGGCGGTTTCGAGGGAGGTGGTGCGTGCCAGCCGCATAGCGGGTATCGAGGAGGATTATACCCTGGCGCAGTTCACAGGGCACATGCACGGGAAGGTGAATTTCTATGACAATTACATCGACATCTTCGACGTGCGCTTTGCCAGCCCTTTGTCCGACCACGGGCGGCTTTTTTACAAATATTATCTGGTGGACAGCCTCCAGATTGACGGGCGGAAAACGTATAAAATCCGTTTCCATCCGAAAGCTTTCTCCACGCCGGTGCTGGACGGCGAGGTGCACATCGATTCCCTGACCTGGGCATTGCAGTCCGCACACGTGAAGATGGTGAAGGGACTGAACGTGAATTGGGTGAGAAATCTTGCACTGGACAATGAGAATCGGCTGCTGGAAGATTCCGTGTGGTTCCCGAAGCAGGACCGTATATTTGCCGATTTCTCGGTCTTCATGTCCGACTCTTCCAAGGTAGTCTCTTTTTTAGGTCACCGTCAAATCGACTATTCCGCCGTGCGGTTGCATGATGCCATCCCGAAAGAGGTGGAACGGATGGACAATGAGGTGATGATTAACAGCCGGGTGCTGAACCGGGATGAGCATTTCTGGGATACTGTCCGTCCGTATGCCTTGAGCGACAAGGAAAGGCAGATTTACGGGATGGTGGACTCCATCAAGAATGTGCCGCTTTACCGGACGGTGTATGATCTCCTTGCCATGGCATTAGGCGGTTATTACGAAACGGGACCGGTGGAGTGGGGACCTTATTACAAGTTGTTGAGCTTTAATGACCAGGAAGGCATCCGTTTTCAGTTGGGCGCCCGGACAACCAAGGATTTCAGCCGCAGATGGCGTCTGTCCGCATACGGGGCGTACAGCCTGAAGAATGAGGAGTGGATGGGGGGCGGAGGGGTGGAATATGTTTTCAGGGAATTGCCTACATCCAAACTGAATGTTTCCTGCAGGCATGACATGGTACAATTGGGAGCGGGAGTCCATGCCTTGACGGAGAGCAATATATTGAGTTCGATTTTTTCACGGGGGGGAGGAAACCGGCTGACGATGGTCCATCGCCTGGATGCTGCTTTTGAGCAGGAGTGGCGGCAGGGATTCGGCAATACGTTGGGCGTGCAGGCGCAGCGGGTGTTTGCCAATGAAGAAGTGCCTTTTGTCCGTCCCTCCGGCGAAGCGTTGCCTTCGATTGCATCGACCGTGATTTCCCTGAACACGCGCTTTGCCAAGGATGAGACGGTCATCCGGAAGACTTTCGACAAGTATTCCCTGGGGTCGGATTATCCGATAGTGAGCCTGGATTTGGCGATGGGAGTGAAAGGGTTGCTGAAAAACGATTTCGAATTTTACCGGGTGACGGCGTCCCTTTACTACGACGTGCCCGTTTCGCCGATAGGGACTTCGGAGATTGTGCTGACAGGCGGCAAGATATTCGGAAAAGTACCTTATCCTCTGTTGAAACTGCATGAGGGAAATTCGACCTATTTTTATGATAATTTTGCCTATTCCTGCATGAATTATTACGAGTTCGCCTCGGATGCCTGGGTGTCGTTTTTCTATGAACATCATTTCAAGGGGTTTTTCTTGGGGAAAATACCTTTGTTGAAGAGATTGCAATGGCGGGAGGTTTTTGTCTTGAAGGCTTTGGTCGGTACGCTTTCGGACAAAAACGACGGTAGTGCGGCAGATAGCAGGGCAGTGTTGCGCTTCCCTGTCGGCTTGAGTTCGGTCTCCAAACCTTATGTGGAGGCGGGAATTGGCATTGAGAATATTTTCCGCTTGTTCCGCTTGGATGCCGTCTGGCGCTTGACCCACCGCACCTCGATGCAGGACATCCAGAACTTTACGCTCAATGTTTCGGTGGATTTGAATTTTTGATTTCGTTTTTTATCATTACTTTTGCGACAAAACCAGCAGTGATGAAACTGAGAGCAGAACATTTAGTCAAGAAATACAAGAGCCGGACGGTGGTGAAAGATGTATCCGTGGAGGTGGAACAGGGGGAGATTGTGGGCTTGTTGGGACCTAACGGAGCAGGGAAGACGACCTCTTTCTATATGATTGTCGGATTGATTACGCCCAACGGGGGACGCATCTTTCTGGACGACCGGGAGATTACGAAAGAACCGGTGTTCCGCCGGGCACAGTTGGGGGTGGGGTATCTGGCGCAGGAGGCTTCGGTGTTCCGCCGGTTAAGCGTGGAAGACAATATCCGGGCGGTTCTGGAGATGACCAAGATGTCGAGGGAGGAGCAGCGGGAGCGCTTGGAGGAGATGTTGGACGAGTTCGGTTTGCAGCATATCCGTAAGAGTTTGGGTATCCAGTTGTCCGGAGGAGAACGCCGCCGGACGGAGATTGCGCGGGCGCTATCCATCCGTCCGAAGTTTATACTGCTGGATGAGCCTTTTGCCGGGGTGGACCCGATTGCTGTGGAGGATATCCAGCATATTGTACAGAAGCTGAAAGATAAGAATATCGGTATTTTGATAACCGACCATAATGTGCAGGAGACGCTTTCCATCACGGATCGCGCTTATCTGTTGTACGACGGGCGTATCCTCCAGGCGGGAACCGCAGAACATCTGGCTGCCGACCCGGAGGTGAGGAGGGTGTACTTAGGGAAAAATTTCGAGTTGAGGCGGAAAAAGGATTAGAAGGGATTTTTGGAAAAATCTCCCGAAAGTTGTTGGCGTATTGAAATATGTTTTCTATATTTGCAGCGCATTAAAGGGATATGCGATAATAGCTCAGTTGGTAGAGCGTTGGCTTCCCAAGCCGAAGGTCGCGGGTTCGAGTCCCGTTTATCGCTCAGTCAGACAGCCACTTGAAGAAGTGGCTGTTTTTTCAAACTATTAACGGAGGCGAATGGGGGGTGGCGAAAGATTATTTCTTAAGGTGTTTTCGGGTGGCTGTTATAGAGAAGCCGGGGGCTTACTGGGGGTTTTCCGGGAGCGAATCCTATATGCACCCTACATTTTCCCTATATCATCCCTACTCGCGCATAGGGTTGGTATAGGGTTCATGTTGGGTTGGTATAGAAATCACTCCCGGAAAACCCCCGGTAAGCCCCTGGAAATAGAGTTTGAAAGCTACATGGAGAAAAAAGATGAAGCAATAGCGCGTGTGTGTTTGGATGATGGCAGAGACCCTATTTATTTCTACGTAATTATAAATTAGGAATCAGAAATGGAGTATTTGAAAAATGATATGATTAAGAAAATATC
>CAJTSF010000021.1 GCA_910578985.1 uncultured Odoribacter sp.
GCCGAAATCTGTTCAAAAACCTCCTAAAAACAAAAACAGCCACTTGACCAAGTGGCTGATGACGAGAGCGGAAAACGGGACTCAAACCCGCGACCCCCAGCTTGGAAGGCTAGTGCTCTATCGACTGAGCTATTTCCGCAAAATGGTGGGCAGTGATGGATTCGAACCACCGAAGGCTACGCCAGCTGAGTTACAGTCAGCCCCATTTGGCCACTCTGGTAACTGCCCATGCTTTTGAAGAACTCTATCTCTCATTTGCGACGGCAAAGATAGTGGTTTTGTAAATACCACCAAAGAAAAAAGCAGTTTTTTTTCATGAAAGCCTTCCTTTTTTTCTGCTGATGATTCAGTATTGCGGGTGATGGTGGAATTTCTTCCTCTCTTTTCTTATCTCTGCGATAAATCTTGCATCTTTGCATCCGGATATATCGATACGGACATGGAGGACAAGAAAAAGGAGAAACTTTTTATGCGCGACTTTTTTCGCAAGGTCGGCAAAGCGATTTACGACTATGAGCTTATAGAGCCCGGGGACAAGATTCTTGTGGGTGTTTCCGGCGGGAAGGATTCCCTTGCCCTTCTGGAGGTGCTTGCCTTGCGGGCGCGCGACCCGAAGCACGGGTATTCGCTGGTGGCTGCCCATATTGCCGTGGAGGATGTCGCTTATGAGGTCGATGCCGCTTATATCGATTCTTTTTGCGGGCGCCTGGGAGTGCCTCTCGTGCAGCATACCATCTGTGCCTCCGTCCGTGAGGAGTCCGGTAAGCCTGCCTGTTTTGTCTGTTCGTGGAATCGCCGGAAGGCGCTTTTTGAGATTGCAAAGGAGCAGGGATGCAACAAACTGGCGCTCGGGCATCACCGCGACGATGCCGTGGAAAGCCTGCTGATGAGCATGATGTTCAACGGTACCATGGCGAGCATGCCTCCCCGGCTTTCCATGTTCGGCGGTACTTTTACACTTATCCGCCCTTTGATTTACCTGTCCGAGGAGGAGACACGGCAATACGCCGCTTTTCGTTGTTTCAAGAAACAAAAGAAAAGCTGCCCGCACGAGCAGGCTACCCGGCGTTCCGCCGTTGCCGCTTTGGTGAACGACATGGAAAGGCTTTCCCCTCATGTGCGCGGAAACCTTTTTGCAGCCATGAAAAACATACAAACGGAGTATCTGCCGTAGAGGGAAAAGCCGGGATGAAAGAGTTCGGGGCATCACTTGAAGATGCGCACCCGTTCATCCATGGATTGAAATTCTTTGGATTCCGGTTCTTGCAACGGTTTTCCGAAAGGCATCTGTGCCACCAGTTCCCAGGTTTCCGGCAGTTGCCATTCCCGGCGGACGGAGTCATCGATGAGCGGGTTGTAGTGTTGCAGGGAGGCGCCGAATCCGGCATCCTCGAGAAGCGTCCATACGGACAATTGGTGCATGGCGGAGGTGTGTTGCGACCATACGGGGAATTTGTCCTCGTAGGCGGGGAAGGATTTTTGCAGTCCCTGTATGATGGTACGCTCTTCGAAGAAGAGCACGGTGCCGTATCCGGCGGCGAATGAGGTGTCTATCTTCTTTTCCGTTGCCGGGAAGGATTTGGCGGGTACGATTTTGCGCAGGGTTTCCTTGACAATGTCCCATAGCCTGCGGTGGTGTTCGCCCAGCAGGAGGACCATCCGCGTCGATTGGGAGTTGAAAGCGGAGGGGACGTGGCGTGCTGCGAATGTGATGATTTTTTCGATTTCCGCGTCGGAGACGGGAGAATGGGATGAGAGGGCGTAATAGCTCCTTCTATGTTCGAGGGCTTCTTTTAAAGTTCTTTCCATGTTGTGATTGTATTTGTTTGCGTGTATACGTGGGAGCAGGGAAAGATGTTCGGGAACGGGGCTTGTTTTTTCATTAAAAATGCCGCACAGGCATCGACAGGCGGTCGATGGGCTGTGCGGCGTTCCCTTGACATGAACCGGAATTCGGATTAAAGGGCTTGGAGCGCTTTGTCGTAATCCGGTTCGGTGGTGATTTCGGGCACCAGCTGGGAGTGGATGACTTTTCCCTGCTCGTCGAGGATGACTACGGCGCGTGCCAGCAGTCCTGCGAGCGGTCCGTCCGCCAGGGCTACGCCGTAGTCGGCGCCAAAGGCGGAGTTGCGGAAAGCGGAAAGCCCGATGACGTTTTCAATGTTTTCCGTGGTGCAGAAACGGCCGTGTGCAAAGGGGAGATCCTTGGATACGGCAAGCACGACGGTGTTGTTCATTTTGGCAGCGAGGTCATTGAATTTCCGGACGGACATGGCACATACCTGCGTGTCCAGACTCGGAAATATGTTCAATACCACTTTTTTGCCCTGTAATTCTTTCAGTGACAGTTCGCTTAAATCTTTTTTCACCAGAGTGAACGCGGGTGCCTGTGCTCCCGGCTGGAGGAAGTTGCCTTCCACGTGTACGGCGTTGCCGCCTAAAGTTACTGTTGTCATAGTCGTCAATAGATTTTCGTGTGTTGTGTTATTCCAATACTTTTAATTTGTCTCCCGTTTTTTCGATAATGGTGCGCAAGTACCATTCGGGGAGGGCGGGTTGCTCTACCTTGGGGTTCTTTTCGCCCGGCACGGCGGTTTTGATGTTGCCGTCCATGTAGCGGCAGAAGAGGTAGCCGTAGAAATTGCGCCAGTCGGCGGTCAGTCGGTCACCGGTGTTGCAGGAGTAGTTGGTGAGGAATTCGATGGTGCCCTCCGGGTTTTGGGCATACATTTCGGCTGCCCCGCTGTCGAGGGTCTTCACGAATTGGGCGTATTGTGTTTCCAGCGCTTTCTGCTTGGCACGAATTTCAGGATGGATGGCGTTGTAGCGGGTGTAGGCGAGGTTCGTCACCTGGTTGAATACCCAGAACGCGGCATCCGTGGTGAATTCCATCATGCTGCCGTTGCCTTCGGCGAAGGTGCGGGGCACGCGGGTGGAGCAGGCGTACATGGGGAAGTAAACGGTGCTGGCGGCATCGTCCACGCCGAACCAGAGGATACCTCCCACGGCGTTCGGCAACCAGTTGCGGCATTGTGCCACGAAGGAGAAACCGGTCTGTTGGGTAGCGGTGGTGCGTTCGTGCACGTATTTCTGCCCGTCCACCTCATAACCCATCGGACGCCAGCGGTAAGGACATTCGTACGGTCCGGCACCGGGGTCTTTGCTCATGTCCAGTTCCGTGCCTTCCAGGTGGTCGCGCATAAAATCCATGACTTCGAGCACGTCCACTTTGCGGTCGGGCTTGATCCACAGCGGCATGCGGTTGGTTGCGTATCCTTTGGCGTCGCGTTCGATTTTCCCTTTGGCGTAGTCCCAGTATTGCGCCATGTTGCCGTTTACGGCATTAAAGAATGCCCATACGCGGATTTCACATCCCCGGCATCCCCCGAAATCCACGGGAGCGTAAGTGTCGGAAAAACTGAAATCGGTGTTCTTGGCATTTGCCGGGTAGAATCCTTTCTGCTTGGCAAAGGCGATGACGTCCTTGGAGTAAACGGTGGTAACCTCTTTATCGTGGATTTTGTGAATTTTGTCGGAAGAGATGGAGGTCCTGCCGTCCAGCGGGAAGGTCGTGATGCGTGCCTGGTTGGCGTGAGCACATACATATCCGTCGGGCACCATGCGGGCAACCCATACGGCGCCTTTTTCGCCTTTCCCCTTGCCGATCATTTCCATGATCCACACTTCTTCAGGGTCGATGATGGAGAAAGATTCTCCGGAGCTGGCGTAGCCGTATTTCGCCACGAGGTCGGTCATGACGGCAATCGCCTCGCGTGCGTTCTTCGCCCGCTGCAAGGTCACGTATATCAAACTCCCGTAGTCCATGATGGCGCCTTCCTGTCCTGCCAGTTCGGGACGTCCGCCGTAGGTGGTCTCGGCGATGGAGAGCTGGTGCTCGTTCATGTTGCCCACCACGTTGTAGGTCTGTTCCGCCTGCGGGATTTTGCCCATGAATTTGCCGGTGTCCCATTCGTAAATGTCCAGCATGGAGCCTGCGGGCCATTTGGCGGCGGGCCAGTGGTAGAGTTCGCCGTAGAGCACGTGGGAATCCGCGGCGTAGGTCACCATGGTGGAGCCGTCTTTGGTGGTTCCCCTGGTAAACAGAAAGTTGGTACATGCAGACGCCGGGGCCGTCGCCACGGTTGCCAGCAATAAGGTCATCAAATAAAATTTACGCATATGAATTGGTTTTAATGGTTTGTTCATGGAGAATTATCTGACGCGGTCGTATGATTTCAGCAGGGTGAGGTCTTTTACGATACTGCGGATGGCGAGCCACGTGAAGATGATGCCTACCGTGGGAAATACGAAGGCGGTGTCGGCGGTCCAGGTTGCATGGACGGCACCCGCCACTTGGCGAACCTGGAGCCACAACAGGGCTATCATGCCCAGCATCAGCACAATGTTAACAAAGCACATCCGCAATTGCAGCAGGAGGGTGGGACGGACGCTCTTTTCTTTCTTTTTGAGAAAGATAGTGATGACGGATAGTGCCGTCATCAGGATGTTAAGGATGAGGGAAGCCCAATTCCAAGCCACGAATTGCGGGGTCCCGCCTGCCTGTATGACTTTTGCCGTGTAGTATTCGTACACTTGTTCGCCCGGCACCGTGAGGGTGGCTGCGGGCATGACGAACATGAGTCCTGTCGCCACTGCGGCGCACAGTAAGAAAATGGATTGTATTCTTTGTATCATCTTTATAGTGGGATTATTGTGTCAGTTTTTCCAAAACGTATTCCACCAGGCGCTCCATGTCCGGACCGTAGTCCGCCGAGGCGTCGCCGGTCATGCGGTTGGCGATGATGAGGCAGATGGTCGTGGCATGGTGTCCCAGGAGGTTTGCCAGTCCGGTGATGGCAGCGCTTTCCATCTCGTAGTTGGTCACCCGGTGGGTGTCGTAGCGGAACGCAGTGATGCGGTCGTTGATGCCGGGCATTGCCAGAGGGAGGCGCAGCACCCTGCCCTGCGGACCGTAGAACCCGACGGCGGTGAGGGTGACCCCTTTGACGGTGCGGGCAGGCTCGTGGAGCCGTCCGACCAGTTGCGGGGAGGCGGTCACGACGTAGGGGCGGGCTGCCAACGGACTCCATCCGCAGTGCGCGATGAACGCCTCTTCGAAGGCGGGGTCGCATACCTGTTCGTGGTTGCCGTAGAAGCGCAACACGCCGTCGCATCCGATGTGTTTTTCCGAAATGACAAAAGAGTTCACGGGGAGGTCCGCCTGCACGGAGCCCGATGTGCCGATGCGCACGATGTTCAGGGATTGGCGGACGGGACGCAGTTCTTTCGTGCGGAGGTCGATGTTTGCCAGGGCATCCAGTTCGTTCATGACGATGTCGATGTTGTCCGGTCCGATGCCGGTGGACAGCACGGTGAGACGGTGTCCCCGGTACACTCCCGTGACGGTATGGAATTCCCGGCTTTGTTTCCTGACTTCTATCCGCTCAAAGCGGGAGGCTATCATATCCACCCGCCCGGGATCTCCGACAAGGATGACTTCCTTTGCCAGTTCTTCCGGCAGGAGGTGCAGGTGGAAGATGCTCCCGTCGGGGTTGGTGATGAGTTCCGAAGCTTGAATCATGGTGTGTAATTTATGCAGCCAAATGTAGTAAAATTCTGCCAATAACTCTCCTCTTCCGGTGAAAAAAGAGGGGGTGTGGCGTCCGTTCAGGCGATGCGCCCGTCGGAGAGTGTGATTTTACGGTCGGACATGGCGGCGAGTTCGGCATCGTGGGTGACGATGACAAAGGTCTGGTGCAGCTCGTCGCGGAGGCGGAAGAAAAGGCGGTGCAGTTCGTTTCGGGTTTGGGAGTCGAGGTTTCCCGAGGGTTCGTCCGCGAGGACGGCGCGGGGGGAGTTGATGAGGGCGCGGGCGACGGAGACGCGCTGCTGTTCCCCGCCGGAGAGTTCGGAAGGTTTGTGGGATGCCCGTTCTTCGAGTCCGAGGAGTTCGAGCAAGGCGGTGGCTTTGCGGGTGGCTTCGCGGCGGCTGTCGCCTTTGATCCAGGCGGGGATGCAGATGTTTTCGAGAGCGGTGAATTCCGGCAGGAGGTGATGGAACTGGAAAACGAAGCCGATGTTGCGGTTGCGGAAAGCGGAGAGCTTGCCGGCAGGGTAGCGGGCGATATTTTCGCCGTCGTAGAGGATTTCGCCGCTGTCGGGGGTGTCGAGCGTGCCGAGGATGTGGAGAAGGGTGCTTTTGCCGGCACCGCTGGTGCCGGTGACGGCGACCACTTCACGGTCGGGGATGACGAGGTCGATGCCGCGCAGGACGCGGAGGGTGCCGTAGCTTTTGATGATATTTTTGATTTCTATCATGGTTGTTCGTTTTGCGGTGTAAAGGTAGTAAAATTTGAAATATTTTCAGTTTAGCGTTTGAGTAATTGGATTTTAATATTACTTTTGCGCGTTGAAAACAAGCGGGCGTGGTGGAATTGGTAGACACGCCAGACTTAGGATCTGGTGTCGCAAGACTTGGGGGTTCGAGTCCCTTCGCCCGTACTGAATAGCAATAATATATCAAATATTTTAGCATGAATGTAACGAAGAATCAGGTTGATGATTTGAATGCAACCATTAAGATTGAGTTAGAGAAAGAGGATTATGCGGGACGTGTGGAAAAAGCGTTGAAAGATTATCAGAAGAAAGTCGTGGTGAACGGCTTCCGTCAGGGTAAAACCCCGATGGGAATCGTACGGAAAATGTACGGTAAGTCGTTGTTGGTGGATGAAATCAATAAAGTGCTGGGAGAGACTTTGAACAAGTATATCGCGGAGAATGATTTGCAGATATTGGGCGAACCGCTTCCGAACGAGACGGAGCAGAAGGAGTTGGACCTGGATGGGGAGAAGTTCGAGTTCCTGTATGATATTGCCTTGTCGCCGGAGGTGAACGTGAAGTTGAGCAAGCGCGAGAAAGTGCCGTATTACCGCATCAAGGTGGACGAGGAGATGATTAACAAGCAAATCGAAGGCATCTGCAAGAGCAACGGCGCGATGATTGATGTGGACACGGTGGAGGGCGGAGAGTACCTGAAAGGCGAGCTGATTGAGCTGGACGAGCAGGGGAATGCGAAAGAGGACGGCATCCGCAACGAGGACGCTTCCATGTCGCTGCACTACATGAAGGACGAAACTGAATTGAAGGCATTCATGGGCAAGAAAGTAGGCGAGGAAGTGAAATTCAACGCGCTGAAAGCTTATCCGAACAAGACGGATTTTGCCGCCATGCTGGGCGTGACGAAAGAGGTGGCGGAAAAGGCGGGAGAGATGTATTGTCTGATCATCAAAGAAATCAAGCGTTACAAGGATGCAGAGGTGAACGAAGAACTGTTTACCAAATTATACGGCGAGGGAGCGATAAAGGACGAAGCGGATTTCCGCGCCCGCGTGAAGACGGATATCGAGAACCAGTTGAAAGGCCACTCGGAGTACCGTTTTACCATCGATGCCCGCGAGAAGATGATCAAAAAGAACGAGGATGTGGTACTGCCGGAGGCTTTCCTGAAGCGTTGGATTGTGGCGGTGAACGAGAATATGACGATGGAGGATGTGGAGCGGGATTTCGAAGGATACCGCGACGAATTCAAGTGGCATCTGGTGAAAGGGGCTCTCGTGAAAGAGCACGGCGTGAAAGTGGAAGCGGAAGACTTGAAGAAGGAGGGACGCCAGATTGCAGCGGCCCAGTTGCAGCAATACGGATTGTACGGACTGACCGACCAGCAGTTGGACGGCTTTGCGGACAAATTGTTGCAGGATGAGAAACAACGCCACAACCTGTATGAGCGGGCGTTGGATGCCAAGGTGATGGATGTGATTCGCGAGAACGTGAAGTTGGATGAGCAGGAAATTGCCATGGCTGATTTTGAGAAGTTATTCCAAAAGTAAAACATACGGCGTTTAGCATAACGGATAAAAGCTGAAAGCGAAGGAGGGTCTCCGGCTTTCGGCTTTTTTTCTTCGGGGGTGTTATGTACCAGACTCACATTTTAAAGAACGGGTTGAAGATTATCCACCAGCAGGCGGTCTCACGGGCGGCGTGGTGCGGCTTGATTATCGGGGTGGGTAGCCGGGATGAGCGGGAAGGGGAGGAAGGGATTGCCCATTTCATCGAGCATGTCATTTTCAAGGGGACGGAGCGGCGCAAAGCCTTCCACATCCTGAGCCGCATAGAGGACGTCGGGGGAGAGCTGAACGCCTACACGACGAAAGAGGATACCTGCATCTACGCCTCCTTCCTCAAGGAGGATTACGAACGGGCGCTGGAACTGTTTGCGGACATCGTCTTCCACTCCGTTTTTCCCGCCAAGGAGATTGAAAAGGAGAAAGAGGTCGTCATCGACGAAATCAACTCCTACAAGGACAGCCCCGGGGAATTGATTTATGACGACTTCGAGGAGTTAATCTACGACGGGTATGCCATAGGCAGGAACATCCTCGGGAACGAGGCGGCGGTGAAAGGGCTGACGCGGGAGGACCTCCTCCGCTTCGTGCGGAGGAACTACCATCCCGGGCGCATGGTCGTGAGTTCCGTCGGGGACATCCCTTTCGACCGTTTGGTGCGTCTTGTGGAGCGTTATTTCGGTGAAGTCGAGGGGGAGGAAGAGCCTTTGGTGCGGGTGAAGCCGGAGGTCTACGTGCCCCGGCGGAAAGTGGTGGAGAGGGAGACCTACCAGAACCATTGCGTGTTGGGAAGCGTGGCGTACGACTACATGCAGGACAAGCGCCTCGCTCTCTCCCTGCTGGTGAACATCCTCGGCGGTACGGGCATGAACTCCCGTCTTTACCTGAACATCCGCGAGCGTTACGGGCTGGCGTACAATATCGAAGCGGCATACACTCCTTACTCCGATACCGGTATTTTCACTGTCTACTTCGGTTGCGATGCGGAGGACTTGGAGCGCTGCCTGCAACTGTGCCGCCGGGAGATGGAGACGTTTTGCCGGCAGCCCTTGGGGCGCATGCAGCTGCTGAAGGCGAAGCGGCAGATGACGGGGCAGATGATGATTGCGGCGGAGAATTACGAAAACATGATGCTCTCCATCGGCAAGAGTTTCTTGGTCTACGGCAAGGTGGACGAGACCGAAACCGTGTGCGCCGAGGTGGAAGGCGTGACGCCGGAACTTCTGCAGGAGGTGGCGCAGGAAATTTTTGCGGAGGAGCGGCAGTCGGTATTGATTTATAAATAGGTTATGGAGATTTCTACGGAGTTGGAAGACTACATGGAGCGCCACACCGACCGGGAACCGGAAGTGTTGGCGGAGTTGGCGGCGGACACCCACCGGCGCATGTTGCGCCCGCGGATGCTTTCGGGGAACATGCAGGGGCAGTTCCTCCGGATGCTGTGCCGCTTAGTGGGGGCGCGGCGCGTGCTCGAAATAGGCACCTTCACGGGCTACTCTGCCATCGCCATGGCGATGGGCATGGGGGAGGGGGGCGAATTGCACACCATCGACATCAACGACGAGCTCGAAGATTTTGTGCACCACTACATCCGGCGGAGCGGGCAGGAGGGGCGGATCGTCTTCCATGTCGGCGACGCCCGCGAAGTGCTCCGGGACCTTGACGGACCTTTCGATCTCGTCTTCATCGATGCCGACAAGCGCCAGTACACCGACTACTACAGCGCCGTCATCGACAAAGTGCGTCCTGGCGGAGTGATTGTGGCGGACGATGTCCTATGGGAAGGCAAAGTGATTGACACCGCTGCGCACGACCCCCAAACCCGCGGTATCCTGGAATTCAACGACCTCGTCCAGGCGGACAACCGCGTGGAGAACGTCTTGTTCCCCATACGCCACGGCTTGATGCTCATCAGAAAAAAATAGGGGATTTTCGGAAAAAACGCTATCTTTGCGAAAAATGACCGGTTATGAAGCAGTATTTGGATTTATTAGAGCGTATTTTGCAAGAGGGGGCGGAGAAAACGGACAGGACGGGAACGGGCACGAAAAGCGTTTTCGGGCATCAGATGCGTTTCGACTTGCAGGCTGGATTTCCTTTGCTGACGACGAAGAAGTTGCACCTGAAATCCATCATCTATGAATTGTTGTGGTTCCTGCAAGGGGATACCAATGTGAAGTATTTGCAGGACCACGGGGTGCGCATCTGGAACGAGTGGGCGGACGAGCAGGGAGAACTGGGACATATTTACGGTTACCAATGGCGTTCATGGCCGCGTTCCGACGGCACGAGTCTGGATCAGATTGCGCAGGTGGTGCGGGACATCCGGGAGACGCCGGATTCCCGGCGGCTGATTGTGAGTGCCTGGAATGCGGGGGACATTGAGAATATGGCGCTGGCGCCCTGCCATGCCCTGTTTCAGTTTTATGTCGTAAACGGACGTTTGTCGTGCCAGTTGTATCAGCGGAGCGCGGACACCTTTCTGGGCGTGCCCTTCAATATCGCTTCCTACGCATTGCTCACAATGATGGTGGCGCAGGTGTGCGGTCTGCAGCCCGGCGAATTTGTGCACACCTTGGGTGACGCGCATATCTACCTCAATCACTTGGAGCAGGTGAAATTACAATTGTCGCGTGAACCGCGTGCATTGCCCCGCATGCAAATCAATCCGGAGGTGAAGGACATCTTCGGTTTCCGTTATGAAGATTTCGAATTGACAGGCTACGACCCGCATCCCCACATCAAGGGGGAGATTTCCGTCTGATGGAATCAATTCATCGGTTGTAATTTCTTCTGTTCAACGGTCTGTTTGCCGCTTTCTATTTATAGAAGGCATCGTCAAAGAATGTTTTTGAGAATGTCTTCACAGAATTTTGTGGGAGTGAACTCCACAATCTGATAGTCGGCGATACCGTTGATGTAAAACGGGTCTTGCGTGATGATAGTGTCCACTGCTGTGCGGTTTTCGGCTTTCATCATAATCACACCACCGACACGTGGCGTTTGCGGACCGGAGGTTATGAAATCGCCTGCGGTGTAATGTTCCGTGAGATAATCACGATGTGCCTGAAGGAAGCGATCAACTTCTTCGAGGGGCTTCTTGTAGGTCAGAATCGCTATAAACATATCATTCGATTTTCCAGCGTTTGAATTACAAAATTACGAATAGAATCAAATATGGCGAATGTCATTATAGAAGTTTAACACCCTTTGTCCGTATGAAGTCATAGGGATATAATGGCACAAAGACCATTCACCTTCTTTTCCCCTTCTTTTGTCAGTCCTTTAATCCATTGTCTTATAAAGGTCGGCGAAAGGAAGGTGAATGGTCTTTGTGCCATGAGAACGCCATGATATGGCACGGATTACCTCCGAAATTATCGGATGCGGCGGTACTCGAGGAATGTGTAGTCGTATTCGTTTTTCTCGTCGGCGGAGTGTGCTTCCCGGCTGATTTCCTGCCATTCGGATGCTTTTACCTCGGGGATGGAGATGTCTCCGGTAGGAGCGGTATGCACGCGGGTAAGGTAGAGTTTGTCGGCTTTTTCCCAGATGGCGCGGTAGATGGTGCCGCCGCCGATGATAAAGGCTTCCTCTTCTTGTGCTGCTAACTGCAGGGCGCTCTCGATGTCGGGGACGATTTCGCAGCCGGGAGCCGTGTAGGCTTTGTTGGCTGTGATGACGATATTGCGACGGTTGGGGAGCGCCTTGCCCATGGATTCGAAGGTTTTGCGTCCCATGATGACCGTATGTCCTGTGGTGATGTTTTTAAAATGTTTCAGATCGGAGGAGAGGTGCCATATCAGGTTGTTGTTGTGCCCGATGACTCCGTTTTCCGCTGCGGCGACGATGATGGATAGTGTCATGGTTGATGTGTTGATGTTAGAAAATGCCTGTTTTGGAAATGCTGAGCATGGCGCCGAAGCGGTTTTTCAGGAGGTCTCCCTTGTCGAATCCGAGCCGGAGGTCGGTTTGGAACGGAATCTTTTTTTCCGGCACCGTCAGTCCGAATCCGAAACTGAATTGCGGTTTGGTGATGTTCTCGCCCGCTTCGTTTTTGAAAGGGGTGCCGTAGGTTCCGTAGTTGAGGGAGTAGCTGCATAGTAGCTTGTAGTGCATGTCCCAGAGGGGCAGTCTGCCGCTCACGCCCCAGTGGTGGGCGATGAAACGGTTGTTGCAGGTGCCCCGGATGATGCCGTCGGCAGCGGGGGCGGGGGTGAAGAAAGGTACGCCGATCATCTGCCCGTAGAGGCTCCAGCCGGACCTGTATTCCCCGTGGTTCAGGTAGTTGTCCATCCCTCCCAGGATGATGCGCCCGTAGAATGGGGAGTTGGGATCCTGGTGGGCTTTTTCCTCCTCGGTGGCGGGTCTGTCGTGCAGCGGACCGCTTTGGTCTTTGGTGCAATAAAATTCATAGACGAAACTCTTGAACCACAAATCGTTGTCTTTACGGGTGAGGTGGATGCCATACAGCCCGTCCTGCCAATTCTGGAACCTCATGCCGGAACCGTCTTCATACATGTGGTTGTAGTAGAAGTTCGCTTCGAATGTTTTGTGGCGGTAGTCCAGGTGCACGTAGTAGCGCCCGATGTGGTTGCCGAGGACATTAATCTGGTCGGAAAGGCTGGCGTTGGAGCCTCCTTTCATGGAGAGGACGAGCCTGATGTAGTCTTTGGCGTTGTATTTTTTTTTGCCTTCTGGTGCCTTGCCTCCCCATTGCGCGTAGTCTTCGATGCCGACTTTCAGGTCGAACTGCGGGGTGATGTTCACTTTAACGCCCAGCAGTTTGTTGTGCACGTGCGCTTTTTCGACATAGCGGTCGTCTATCATGAGATATTCGTCGTAGTTGAATTTGACCCACAGCCATTTGGCGAGTTTGAGGTAGTCCCAGGTGGCGAAAGATATGCCGGGCATGTTGCGCGTGTTGTTGGCGTACAGGAGGTTGCCGTTGCAGGCGCTCAGTCCGTCGTACACCTCTTCCTTGTCCCACATGCCCGCCTGCAGGGTTAAGTTCTGCCATCTGATTTTGCCGAAAAGCTGATTGACGAACAGGCGGTGTTTGTCGCTTCCCAATGTTCCGGTGCCTTCCGCTCCGAACGTGAAGTCAAAGGCGCGGGTGTGGGTTTGGGTGTAACCGGTGAAAAGCCCGAAGTTGCCCCACAAGTAGGTGTCGGGCGAAATCTTACCCCGGGTATCGGCATGTAGCCAGAAAGGTTGTGCCGATGTGGCGCCGCCTATTTCCGCCCGGTATTCCAGTGTTCGGGTTTGGGCGTTTCCGCCGTACGATAAGAAGCAGAGGGGAAGCATCAGCTTCCCGATGTTTGCAAGCATCCGGTTCATGTTCATTCTTTTTTCAGTTCTTGCCAGACTAAGGAAGAGGCGCCGTAAATCGCTACGTTTTTGGTCAGTTGAGACGGCAATAATCTCACTTTGTTGCTGTACATTTTGAGCATGTTCATTTCCATGTGCTCTTTCGTAGGGACGAACAGCAGGTCTCCCGCATTGGTCAGTCCGCCCATGAGGAAGATGGCTTCCGGGCTGGTAATCGCCACCAAGTTTGCCAGCGCTTCGCCCAGTTTTTTGGCGGTGTATTTGAAGGTGTTGATGGCAATCATGTCTCCTTGCAGGGCGGCGTCGCAAATGGTCTTGGAGGTCATCTCGTTGAAGGGGATGTTGCGCAGTTCGCTGGGGTAATTGTATTTCGCCATCATTTTGTAAGCGGTGCGTTTCACTCCCGTTGCCGAGGCATATGTTTCCAGGCATCCGTTCCGTCCGCATCCGCATTGCCGCCCGTTGGGCGACACGATGATGTGTCCGAACTCCCCGGCGAATCCGTCATGTCCGTATATCAGTTGTCCGTTGGCGACAAAGCCGCTTCCGACGCCCGTGCCTAAGGTAATCATCACGAAATCCTTCATGCCTTTCGCCCCGCCGTACATCATTTCGCCGATGGTGGCGGCGTTGGCGTCATTGTCGATTTTCACCGGTATGGAGGGGTAATATTCCTGCAGCAGGTCGCAGAAAGCAATCGGTCCGTCCCACCGCAGGTTGGTGCTGTAGTCGATGGTGCCCTGCATGTGGTTTCCGCTGGGGGCACCGGTGCCGATGCCGACAAGCGTCACCCGGTCGCGGATGGGGTTCAATGCTTGTTCGATGGCCATGTGCAACTCTTTCAGGTAATCACTGAAGTCTTCGTGTTTGTTCGTGGCGATGTTTCCTTCCGCCCAGAATTGTCCTTCGCGGTCCACAAATCCGAAAGCGGTATTCGTTCCGCCCATGTCGATTCCTAATGCAACTTCTGTTTTCATGTCGTTTTGATGGTTGGGTTGATAAGTAAAGGTAAAATTCTTTGGTCAGTGCCGTATAGGCTTCGCTGTAATGGTGGCGGCTCAGTTCGACCACCAAGTGCTCTTCTTCCGGTGTGCCTTCCTGTTTCACGTAGGTGGTCAGTATCCTTTTCGGCGCCTTTTCCGGAGTAGGGTGGACGTAGGTGATGCGTTTCGGGAAAAGTCCGGCATGACGCGCATATTCCGTCAGTTGCCCGGCTTCCGCCACCGGCAGGATGGTGCAGAAACACCCTTCGGGGTTCAATAGGCGAGCCGCGTGTTCTGCCAGTTCCTGATGCGAAAGCGTTTCGCAGTGGCGTGCCAGCGTGCGGTGGTAATCCGGCGTCTGTGTCGAACGGACAAAAAAAGGAGGATTGCATACGATGCAGTCATACCCTTGTTCCGGTTTGAACTCCTGCAAGGCACAGCCGAACACCCGTATTCTCTCTTTCCACGGACTTGCCTCTACATTCTCCCGTGCCTCTTCGCATGCTTCCGTGTCGATTTCCAGGGCATCCACGGAGGCCTGCGGGTTTCTTTGGGCTGCCATCAGGGCGATGACTCCCGTTCCCGTACCGATGTCCAGAATAGTTCCGGCGTGTTCCAGATCCGCCCATGCTCCCAGCAACACACCGTCCGTTCCCACCTTCATGGCGGTCCGTTCCTGGTGGACGGTGAATTGTTTGAACCTGAACACTTCCGGCTTATTTATTCTCTTCGAAATTCAGCAACCCTTTGCTCAACAACAGGTTGTACCACTGCACAATCTTTTTCATGTCCGATGTGTACACCCGGTCCTTGTCGTATTCCGGCATCACTTCGCCGAAATAAGCGATAATCTTCTCATTCGGTTCCTTGTGGCTCAATGCTTCTTTGCCGCCCTCTTTGTCGTGCATCCGTTTGAAAATGTCTTTCAGCGGCATGTCCTCTGTTTCCGTATAGACGGAAATTTCCTCCAATGACATGATTTTCACGTTGGAATACACCGGGAAGCGTTTCCCGTCAATCAGGGATTCCACGATGATGGCGTTGGAGGAACTACTGATCATTTTCTGCAAACCGGGCTTTCCGGCAATGAATAAGATGTCTTTTAACATAGCTCGTTGCTTGAAGTTTCACAAATAAGTCGCAAAGCTAAAGTATTTAATTGAAATTAGAAAACGGCAAGTGATAAATAACTTTAACCATGTCCAACACCTGCCGCGTGACCATTTGCCTTCCATCGTTGCAAATCACGTAGTCCGCCCGCCGGCATTTCTCTTCTTCTTCCGCCTGGTTCCTCATGCGGCTTTCCACCTGTTTCCTGCCTGTCCCGTCACGCCGCATCACCCTTGCCATGCGCACCTTGACCGGTGCCGTCACGCACACGACGCGATTGAAATGCTTGTCCAGTCCCGATTCGTACAGGATGGCGGATTCGAAGAATGCCATCTCTCCCCGTTGCCTGCCGCACCATGCCGCAAAGTCTTCCATCACCCGCGGATGTACGATGCGGTTGAGGTCTGCTAGTGCCTGCCGGTCGTCGAACACCACGCCGCGCAACATTTCTTTGTGTAGCTTGCCGTCCGCATACGTCTTTTCCCCGAAGCGGGCGACGATATCCCGTCGGATGCCCTCATGTTCCTCCATGAGCCGCGAAGCCTCCCGGTCCGCGACGTACACGGCGAACCCCATCGCCTGCAACATGCGTGCCACGGTGCTTTTCCCCGCACCGATGCCGCCCGTCAAACCTACGATAATCATGTTATTTCTTTTCCAAAAAGAACTCCACCGTCTGCGGAGTGAATTTCAAGTTCTTAATGTATTCCGGCGCTTTTTTCACCGTCACGTCCAGATAGGGCGCATCCAGGTCTTTCGGATAGTCCACGGCAATGATGAAGTCACTGTCCTTGATTTCGTGATACCGGCTCAACCCCACTTCATACACCACCTCCACGACTCCCGGGAAAAGCTGCATGTTCACATGAGACGGCACTCCCTGGGGATGAATCATCAGCCTCCGCCGCGCCTCCGTGAACTGCTCCACGTCCAGCACCACTTTCACCGGCTCTTTCGGTACCACGCAATGCTCCATTTCCTTCAGGTGCAAATCTTTCTGTTCCTGTTTCTTGATGTCTTTCGCCGTCCAGAGTTCCGTATATACGCACTGCAACGTGTCGATGTACACCTCGGGACCGCTTACCGTCACGCTGTCCGGTATTGTCCGGATGCCGTTCAGGATATGCTGTCTTTTTAGCGTATAGTTCACCCGGGGGCGTACCGGCACTTTTTTGATGCTTGCCGCTGCGAACTGGAGTACCAACTCCTCCGGGGCAACCCCCACCAGCTTCATCTCCGAACTGATTTGTCCCGCCACGCGCTCCTTCAGGTCATTCCCCCCCAGCCGGCACTCGTAAATCTGGCCTTTCTGCTGCATCGACTGGGAGAAGTTATTGTAATTAAAGGTAATCGGCCGGAAAGAGGTCCGCACGCGATGTCCCAGCAGCGTAAACCCCTTGGTGCGCACGCTGACCTGCAAGGTGGTCGGGAAATGGTTCGCCGCATACTTGTCCTGCGGCACGTTGATATACCGCACCGGATAGTTCAGTTCCGCCGAATAATCCTGACTTAGCGCGTTCATCAGCCACAACAGGGTGGCGATGGCCACGCAAATCAAGTAATCCATTCCTTTCCTCCGGCTGCCTTCATTGCTTTTGCCGGTCCATTTACTGACCAGTTCCCGAAAATAAGACATACCGCCTCCTTACCTTGGGTTGATTTCCTTTTTCGTTATTTTGCCGGCACGGCATCCGTCATGTCCTTGATGACAGCCGACTTGTCCACTTTCAACCGATTCTGTCCTTCCACCTCCATGATGATGAAGTAGTCCTCGATTTCCAGCACTTTTCCGTATATACCGCCGGTCGTTACGATTTTATCCCCTTTCTTCAGTTGGTCGCGGAAGTTCTTCAGCTCTTTCTGCCGTTTCATCTGCGGGCGTATCATGAAAAACCAGAACACCACGATGATTAAAATCAAAGGCAAAAAGCCCATCAGTCCCCCTCCTTGTTGCGTGCTTTGCAATGCAATAAATAATGCGTTCATACTCTGTTTGTTAAATTAATGATTACTAAAAAATCAGTTCCTCACATCCGCTGTAAACGACAGCGTCACTTTCTGCTCCGGAACGTTTGCAAATATAGTGATTTCTTTGTATTGTTTGCCAAATCTCCCCCGGGAGTTGAAAACAATTTCGATTTTTCCCTCTTTTCCCGGCGCCACGGGCTTCCTGTCGTACGTCACCGTGGTGCAGGCGCATCCCGCGTCCGCCCCTTTGATGAGCAGCCCGTGCTCCCCCGTGTTCCTGTACCGGAACGTGTGGCACACCTCTTCCCCTTCCGCCACCTCCCCGAAGTCCCACGTTTTCCGCGCTACCTCCATGCGGGTCTCTTCCGTCGCCGCCGCCCGGCTGTTCCGTTCCCGGCAGCCCGCCGCCAATGCCAGCCATAGCCCCGCCAGCAGCCAAAGCGCGCCCCGTCTGCCAATCTTTCCGGTCATAAGCACATCATTCATCCTTTTTGTTTATCTTCGTGCGCTCGTTTTGAGGCAATAAAAGTAACACATAATCACCAAACGGCAAAATGAAAACCGCGGAAGAACTTCAAGCACTAAAAGACATTCGCATAGAAGATTACACCTACGACCTCCCCGACGGGCGCATCGCCAGGTTCCCCCTGGAATGCCGGGAGCAGTCGAAACTCCTCCATTTCCGCGACGGGAAAATAACCCCCTGCACCTTTGCGGATGTCCGCCGGATACTCCCGCCGGATGCCACGCTGGTCTTCAACAACACCCGCGTCATCCATGCCCGTCTTTTTTTCAGGAAGTCCACCGGGGCGGTCATCGAGATATTTTGCTTGGAACCGCACACCCCTGCCGATTATGCCTTGAATTTTTCCGCCCGCGGCACCTGTATCTGGAATTGCCTGGTGGGCAACCTGAAAAAGTGGAAGGACGGTTTCGTCAGCGCTTCGTTCACCCATGACGGGAAGGAGTACACCCTGACCGCGTCGAAGGAGTCCGCCGGCGGCGAATCCCTTGCCGTCCGTTTTGACTGGGATGCCGCCCTCTCGTTCAGCGAAGTGCTGGAGAGTTGCGGTAAAATCCCCATTCCCCCGTACCTTAACCGCGAGTCCGACGCCTCCGACGAAACCCGTTACCAGACCGTTTACTCCCGCGCCGAAGGCTCCGTCGCCGCCCCCACCGCCGGGCTCCACTTCACCCGTCCCCTCCTCGACGACCTTCGTGCCCGCGGCATCCGCACCTGCGAACTGACGCTGCACGTCGGCGCCGGCACGTTCCGTCCCGTGAAGTCCGCCACCATCGGAGGACACGACATGCACACCGAGCACCTCATCATCACCCGTCCTTTCCTGGTGCAACTCCTCGATGCCCCCGGTGCCTTGATTGCCGTCGGCACCACCTCCGTGCGCACCTTGGAAAGCCTCTACTGGATGGGAGTTAAACGCCTCACCGGCGCAGCATCCTGGGATACCCTTTCCCAGTGGGAAGCCTACACGCTCCCCGACACTTTCTCCCTCCGCGAAGCCTTGCAGGCGATTGTCGCCTGGTTTGACGAGACGGGCGAAACCCACCTGAAAGCCCGCACCACCATCATCATACTCCCCGGCTACCGTTTCCGCGTCATCCGGGCACTCTTCACGAACTTCCACCAGCCCCAAAGCACTCTACTCCTTCTCGTTGCCGCTGCCGTCGGGCGCGACTGGCGGCGCATCTACGATTATGCCCTCGCCAACGGCTTCCGTTTCCTCAGCTACGGCGACAGCAACCTCCTTTACGTCAATCCCTCACCTGAATATTAACCCATGGAAAACCTCTCCTTTCCTCCCTTCGACTACCGCCTCAAGAGGCAAGGCGACACGCCTTTCATCTATGACGTCATCCGTCGCCGTTTCGTCACCCTCACCCCCGAGGAGTGGGTGCGCCAGCATCTCGTCCACTACCTCATCCGCCACAAGGCATGCCCCTCCGGGCTCATCGCCCTCGAAAAAGAAATCGACCTCTACGGTCGCCCGCAGAGGTTCGATGTTGTCGTTTATTCCCGCCAGGGCAACCCCTGGCTTCTTGTCGAGTGTAAGGCTCCCTCCGTACCCCTCACTTCCCGCGTCTTCGACCAGGCATTCCGCTACAATCTCGCCCTCGCCGCCCCCTACGTTGCCGTCACCAACGGCATCCGCCACCACTGCCTCCGCCTGGACGCCGGCGCCGCGCCTGTCTTCCTCGACGATTTTCCTCAGTTCTGATCTTCGAAATATCGGTCCAACAGGTCGAATGCCGCAGCGAACGAGCTGACCTCGTTCCGCATCACCTGTGCCTCCGCTTCCTTTAACCGCTCCCGCTGGCTTCGGTAAAACCGTTCCCGCAACTGTTCGTTGATGGTCTCGTACATCCAGTACTTGGACTGCTCCGCCCGCCGGGCTTCGAAATACCCGTTCTGCTGCGTTTCGCTGCAATAGTGCAACACGTGCTCCCACACCTCGCCGATGCCCCGCCGCTCGTATGCCGAGCAGGTCATCACCTTCGGCATCACTCCCGACTCGTGGGGCGGGAAATAGTGCAGCGCCGTCTGCAACTGGGCTTTCGCCAGCTCCGCCCGCTGGATGTTGTTCCCGTCCGCCTTGTTGATGATGATGCTGTCCGCCATTTCCATGATGCCCCGCTTGATGCCCTGCAACTCGTCCCCCGCCCCCGCAATCTGCACCAGCAGGAAGAAGTCCACCATCGAATGCACCGCCGTCTCGCTCTGCCCGACGCCCACGGTCTCCACCAGGATGATGTCGAACCCTGCCGTCTCGCACAGGATCATCGCCTCCCTCGTCTTTCGCGCCACCCCGCCCAACGACCCTGCCGATGGGGAAGGACGGATGTATGCCTGCGGGTCGCACGACAGTTCCTCCATGCGCGTCTTGTCGCCCAGGATGCTCCCCTTCGACCGCTCGCTGCTGGGGTCTATCGCCAGCACCGCAATCCGGTGCCCCTCGCCCGTGAGGTGTTTTCCGAAACTCTCGATGAACGTGCTTTTCCCTGCCCCCGGCACGCCCGTGATGCCGATGCGTACGCTTCTGCCCGACGATGGGAGGCATCTCCGGATGACCTCCTGCGCCATCGTCTGGTGTTCCGCCTTCGCGCTCTCCACCAGCGTAATCGCCTGGCTCAGTATGTTCATGTCGCCCCGCAGGATTCCCTCCACGTAGTCCTCCACGCCCAATTCCCGCCGGCGGATATGTTTCAGCCGCTCGGCAATATGCGGGTTCATCGCCTCCGGCTGCGGGATACCCTTGTTCACCTTCAAACCTTCATACTCCGGAGCATTCTCCGGATGCTCGATACATTCTGCCATAATCTATATCTTAGTTTATCGTTTATTCTGAAGTGTTACCCTGCTGTCTTCATTGATGTCATTCTGCTCGGTGAAAGCGTGCGGCAAATACTTGGAATGTTCGCCCCTGCCGCTCTTTAAGATTCCAATTTGGAATTTTAAAGTTTCCCATTCCTCTTTTGTCAGTTGAAACATGAAGTCGGGAGGGAATCCATATATTTTGCTTCGAATGAGTGTCAATTGTTCCATGGCGTGAAGATACATAAATTATTGAATCCATGAAAACAAAAACAACCACTTTTTGGTGGCTGTTTATTTGGTCGGGGTGACAGGATTCGAACCTGCGACCCTCTGCTCCCAAAGCAGATGCGCTACCGGACTGCGCTACGCCCCGCAATGATTTCGCCGACAAAGATAAGATGAATATCGGTATATTCCAATACCGGAAAGGCTTTTTTCCGTTTTCCCCGACCAAAGCGGCTGTCAGGCAGAGGTTTGCCTGCATTTTTCTCCGACTTTCCTCCACCATCAACTCCTTATCATGTCCTTATCAACTTCTTATCATTTCCTTATATTATAAGGGAGTGATTAGGGAGTGATAAGGGAATGATTAGGGAGTGATGCCGGACCGGACCCGAAGGGATCATAAAGAAAAGTCCTCGCAAACCACAGCTTGCGAGGACGGAGAAAGGGAAAAGGTTGGGTTATTGTATTTTCAGAATTTTAGCGAGGTGGGCGCGGGGGACGATGATGGTCGCGGGACCGCAGGCGCCGGGTCCGAGGGTGTATTTCGCGTAGGTGAAAACGAAGGTGTCGGGGGTGAAGTTCACTGCCGCGCAGTTGTCCAGGGCAGGGGTTTCGAAAGTGTAGCAGCTGTCCGGGTCGTTGAGGTGTTTGCGCAGTTGGTCGTTGAGGATGGGGGCTTGGGTAATGTCTATGAGTTGGTCGGGGGTGAGGAATGTCTTTTGGCGGACGTCGTAGTTGAGGGCGTAATATTCGGTGTTGCCGTTGGCTCCGCCGAGGATTTGGTATGCCTGGACGAGGAGGCTGATGTAGCGGTCGTCGGCGTGGAAGACGGAGTCGGAGATGTGCAGTTCATAGGGGGAGGAGGGGTGGAGGTCGGCGGTGGCAAGGGCGTCGATTTGCTCCTGGGCGTGTTCGATGAAGATGGCACGGATGCCGTCCACCAGTCCGGTGAGTTCGTCGTTGAAGGCGGTGCATGCCTTTTGCACTTCGGGTTCGGTGAAGGAGAAGGCGGAGTGGCTGACGGTGATGTTCCAGTGGGGGTCCGTTTCCGTGACGGTGATTTTCTTCACGTGGAGGCGGGCGTCTTTTTGGCAGGCGCCGAGGGTGAGGGCAAGGAGGAGGATGAACAGAAGAATTTGAGGTTTCATGATGTCTTGTTTTTATGGTTTGTGATTTTTTCCCGTATAACGCAGGGCGGGCGGCGGAGGTTGCGTTTTCAGAGCACTTTTTTCTTGGGGGTGGTGGCGATGAAGTCTTTGAGGTAGAAAGGTTCGAAGTAGGCGGTGTCGGCAAATTCGCCTTCGCGGAAGAGTTGCTCGGCGAGAGGGGCGAGGTGGGCGGCGGAGGTTTCGACGCCGGGGATGAAGCGGGCGTGGGGGGAGGTTAGGAGGGGGCGTGCCTTGTCGCTGCCGTTGCCGAAGAAATAGACGGTGCGGTCGGCGAGTTCTTCGGCAAAGGAGTCGGGGGTGATGATTTCGGCGCGGGTGGGGGTGAGGGGGTGGTTGTGGCGGTCGAAGAGGGCGGTGTAGACCTCCATGCGGCGGGCGTCGAGCATGGGGCAGTAGAGGGCGTCTTCGCCGGTGGGGTCGGCGACGGCGCGGGCGAGGGCGCGGAGGGTGGGAACGGCGATGAGGGGGATGCCGGCGCCGAAGCAGAGGCCTTTGGCTGTGGAGACGCCGATGCGGAGTCCGGTGTAGGAGCCGGGACCCATGCTGACGGCGATGGCGTCGAGGTCGCGGACTTCGAGGCGGTGCTCGCGGAGGAGGGCGTCGATGTAGGGGGCGAGGAGGACGGAGTGGTTGAGTCCTTGGTTGTTTTCCCGGAGTGCCTGTACGGTGCCGTCTTTCACGAGGGCGACGGAGCAGGCGGTGGTGGCGGTGTCGATGGTCAGGATGTGTGCCATGGTGCTTACGATTTTAACGGATTGATGTTTAATGTCGGATGATTTGTATTTCGCCGCCCATGCCGAGTTTGATGATGGCGGAGGGGGAGGCGGGGGTGCGGTCGTCGCGGCGGTAGTCCACGATATAATCGACGGCGTCGCGTATTTCGGGGGCGATTTCGCCGTAGTGGCGGGGAGAGGGGGTGCCGCTGAGGTTGGCGGAGGTGGAGACGAGGGGGCGGTTAAGGGAGTGGAGGAGGGCGGAGGTGAAGGTTTCGCGGGTGATGCGGATGCCTATGGTTCCGTCGTCCGCGATGAGGGAGGGGGCGAGGCGGCGGGCGTTGGGGTAGATGATGGTGGTGGGTTTGTCGGCAACGTCGATGAGGTCGAGGGCGATGTCGGGGACGTCGGCGTAGGAGGCGATTTTACCGGGGTCGTCGAGGAGGACGAGCATGGATTTGCTGTCATCGCGGCGTTTGAGGGCGTAGATGCGGCGGACGGCGTCTTCGTTGGTGGCGTCGCAGCCGATGCCCCAGATGGTGTCGGTGGGGTAGAGGATGATACCGCCGGCGCGCAGGATGTCGCGCGCCTGGCGGATTTGGGTTTTGAGTTCGTCGGTCATCATACCAGCCGTTTGATGAGTTCTTCACGTTCCCCGTAGAGCAGGTCCGCCACGGGGATTTCAATCAGGGTGTAGCATCCGGGGTGTTGCCGGGTGGCGGCACGGGCGGCGGAGACCATGATTTGGGCGGTGAGGGCGGGGTTGTTGATGCGCATGTTGAATTCGAAGAGCTGGTTCTGGGTTTTGCCGGAGACGCCTTTGCGGGTGAGGTTCACGCCGTGCCCCATGTCGAGGAGGGCATTGACGTCTTCCACCTGGAGGACGTGGGTTTCGTCATGGGCGAAATAGTCGTCCTCTTTGATACGGCGGGCGACTTGGGCGAAGTCCTGTCCGGGTTCAAGCTCGATGTAGACCATGCGGCGGTGGATGCCGGTGCCGGTGGGGATGGTCATGGAGAGGGCTGCGCGTACGCCTTCGATGGCTTTGACGGCGACGGTGTGGCCCATGCTCATGCCGGGACCGAAGTTGGTGTAGGTGATGCCTTTAGGGGCGCATGCCTCGAGGAGGGCACGGACGACGGAGTCGGAGCCGGGGTCCCAGCCGGCGGACATGACGGCGACGGCGTTGTGGCGGAGGGCGGCTTCGCCGAGGGTGCGGCGGAGGGCGACGGTGCCGGTGTGGATGTCGAAACTGTCCACGGTGTGTATGCCGAGGGCGAGGGCTTCGAGGGCGTATCGCTCGACGCTGCGGGTGGGGGTGCAGAGGATGGCGACTTGGGTGCCGGGCAGTTCGGCGAGGTTGCCCACGACTTTATAGGGGGTGGTTTCGGCGGGAGCCTGGGCGGGATTGCGGCGGACGATGCCGGTGATTTCGAAGTCGGGCGCGGTTTGAAGCGCTTCCAGGACGTAGTGTCCGATGTTGCCGTAGCCGATGACGGCGGTTTTGATTTTTTCCATAGAGATAATTATTTTAATCAGGCGAATTTGGGAATAATTTGGGAAAGGGCAAAGGGGTTTGGGGGAGTTTTGTGAACTTTTGTCTATTTTTGCCTCCGTAAGTTTTAACGGATGGGTGTATGTTCAAGAAGATACCGCATACTTATACGATTATTTCGTCGATTATTTTGATTTGTGCCGCGTTGTCGTGGGTGATTCCGCCGGGGGAATATGTGCGGGAGCGGGTGGAGGTGAACGGTTCGGAACGGACGGTGATTGTGGAGGGGTCGTTCCATGCGGCGGAGCGTTCGCCGCAGACGTGGCAGGTGTTCACGTCGCTGCTGGAGGGGTTTGAGAAGCAGGCGGGAATCATCGCTTTCTTGTTGATTATCGGCGGGGCGTTCCAGGTGATGAACAGCAGCCGGGCGGTGGATGCGGGTATCGGGGCGTTTCTGCGGTTCACGCAGGGGCTGGAGCGGCACGGGTGGATGCGGCGCCTGGGGGTGGACCGGGTGGTCATCGCGTTGGTGATGGTGATGTTCAGCCTGTTCGGCGCAGTGTTCGGGATGAGCGAGGAGACGCTGGCGTTCGTGATGATTATGGTGCCGCTGGCGGTGTCGATGGGATATGATTCGATTACGGGGCTGTGTATGGTGTATGTGGCGGCGCATGTGGGTTTTTCGGGGGCGATGCTGAACCCGTTTACGGTGGGGATAGCGCAGGGGCTGGCGGGTGTGCCGTTGTTTTCGGGCATCGAGTACCGTTTTTTCTGCTGGGTGGTGCTGACGGCGGTTGTGATTGCGGCGGTGCTGGCGTATGCGGGGCGCGTGAAGCGGAACCCGCGGCTGTCGCCGATGTACGCGGCGGACGCCTATTGGCGGGAACGGCAGGCGGAGGGGATGACGGCGGAGGTGGAGGCGGTGGCGTATGCGACGCCGACGGGTGCGTGGGTGGTGTACGGGTTGATAGCGGGGGCGCTGGTGTTGTTTTCGGTGTGTTATCCGGTGACGGACCTGTCGGTGGGGCATTTCTCGGCAAGGGTGCCTGCGGTGCCGGTGTGCACGGGGCTGTTCGTGCTGTCCGGCTGGGCGGGGTTGCGGCGGTCGTTCCATTTCTTTATCCTGTCGGTGCTGGCGTTCACGGTGGTGTTCCTCGTCATCGGGGTGTTGGGGCACGGGTGGTACCTGCCGGAGATTTCCGGGATATTCCTGGCGATGGGCATCCTGTCGGGGTATGCGGCGGGGGAGGATACGGACGGGATTATCCGGCTCTTCCTGGAGGGGGCGAAAGATATGCTGTCCACGGCGCTGGTGGTGGGGTTGGCAGGGGGAATCATCGAGGTGTTGCAGGAGGGGCGTATCATCGACCCGATACTGCACGCGCTGGCGGGACTGATGAGCGGAACGGGGCGGGTGGTGTCGGTGGGGGTGATGTATGCGATACAGACGCTCATCAATATCATCATTCCTTCCGGTTCGGCGAAGGCGGCGCTGACGATGCCGATCATGGCGCCGTTTTCAGATGTCATCGGCATTTCGAGGCAGGTGACGGTGATGGCTTTCCAGTTCGGCGACGGGTTTACGAACATGATTACGCCGACGTCGGCGGTGCTGATGGGGGCGTTGGGGATTGCGAGGATACCGTACCAGGTGTGGGTGAGGTGGTTCTGGAAATTGCTCCTCCTTTTTGTGGCGCTGGGTTTCGTGTTGTTGGTGCCGATGGTGGTGTGATTTTAACGCAAAAAGTTTGTCACTTGGTCGGAATTGTGTATTTTTGCACGGTGGAAAGGAGGTTTTTGTGCGATTGGATGAAGTGAAATCAATGTGATAAACAATGAATTGCATGAAATTGAAAAACGTATTGCCGCTGTTGGTGGTGCTGGCGTTGGGGTGTCGGAGAGAGAAAGCGGACGTTTTGTTTCCGGAGGGCGAGGGGAGTTGTGAGGTGGCTTTTCAAGTGAAGCCCGACTATACATTGCATGATATGGTATTGACGCGAGCGCAGGAACAGCCTGCGCTGGAGGATTTCGGCGTGCGTCTGGAGAATACGCGGGCGGAGGTGTTGCGGGAGTGGAAGTATGAGGAGGTGCCGAGCCTGATCAAGGTGGTGCCGGGAGCATATAAGTTGGTGGCATGGCAGGGAACGGATTCCATTTATCCGGCGTTCGAGGCTCCTTATTATTACGGAGAGACGAAAATGACCCTGAAGGAGGGGGATAACCTGGACACCGTGGTGAATGTGGGATTGGCAGCGGTGAAGGTGGCGGTGGCTTTCGACGAGAGTTTCGATTTCGAATACGAGGATTATTTCGTGGAGGTGAAGACGACGGGAGATTCGTTGCGGTTCCTGAGGGACGAGACGCGGACGGGTTATTTCAAGCCGGGCAACCTACGGTTGCGGTTCGGGTTGAAGCTGCGGGGGGAGAATGTCTATCGGGAGTTTTATCCGGGTGCCATCGGGAATGTGACGGCGAAGTCATTCTGCAGGATGAAATTGAGTGCGGCTTGTGAGAACGGGGCGTTGAAACAGATTACGATAACGACGGACGCATCGACCATCAACATACCGGTGGAAGTGGATTTACCCGTGTTCTTTTTGCCGAAGGGAGCGCCGAAGGTGACGCTTTCGGGGGTGGAGAACGGCGGAGCGCTGGAGACGACGGAGGGCGTGTCCCGTGCGGCGACGATTCTGGTCAGCGCTGCCGGCGGATTGACGGAGTTGAAGGTGAAGACGGTTTCCGACACGTTGCTTGCCCGGGGATGGCCAGCCGAGGTGGATTTGATGAGCGCGACGGAGGAACAGAAGGCGGTGTTGCGGGAGAACGGTTTGCAGTGGAGCGAGGAATTGGACGCGAAGAAAGAGGTGAAGTCGTTGGTGTGGGTGAAATTCGACCGAGTGGTGAAAGGGCTGAACACGGCACCGCGCATGACTTCGGAAACGCGGTTTACGGTGACGACGAAAGACAAGTTCGACCAGACAGGTAACGAGGTGAATTTCGGAGTGCAGGTAGCGCCGCCGGTGTTCGAATTTGTTGGCGAGGTGGGAGCAGGAAATGTATGGGCGAAGCGGGCAGTGTATGACGTGAAATATATCTCCGAACGCGAGACGCCTGTGGTGGAGTGCCAAGGAAATGACGGCGTTTGGCAGACGTTGGAGACCACGCAGATGGCAAGCGAATCGGAGGAGAATGTGTATGAGTGCGTGGGGAAAGGATTGGCTTCCAACACGGAGTATGCTTACCGGGTACGCCTGGGCGGGCATACGCTGGATGCCGGAAGATATAGGACGGAGGAGGAGTTGCAGGTGCCGAACAGTGGGTTTGAGGAGTGGTATGAAGAGATGGTGTGGGAAAAAACAATAGTGTTGTCTGGTGGAAAGAAAGTGTATGCGTTTTATCCTTATGCTGCAAATGAAAATGATAAATGGTGGAATACTCGTAATAGAACGACAACTCAACCACGTGCAGACGCTTCGTGGTTTTATGGAGCATATCCGGGAACGGTGCCTACGGCAAAGGAAGATTGGACTGCTGCGGAACATTTAAACAGTCATGACGGAAAGAGTTTGCCGATCAATGCCCATCGTGGAAATTCTGCGATGGAAATAGCAACTGTAGGTTGGGGGAAAAATAATTGGACAGTTTCTTCACAAAATACAGAAAAGAAAACTGCTGGTATATTGTATATTGGAGATTATGATGCCTCCCAATCTAATGATGCAGATAAAGAAATTTATGGACATGCCTTTGCTTCAAGACCCATTAGCATACAGTTTTATTACCGTTTTTATTCTTATAACAATGAAACAACGAAAGCCTATGCTGAATTGAAAGATGAAAATGGAGTGATTATTGGTTATGGAGAATGCAAAATTGTAGTTCCGACAAATGAATTTCAATTGGGGAAAATAGAGTTGGATTATACGCAACAAAAGAGAATAAAAACAATAACGATAGTATTTTTATCCACAGATTCAAATAATCCTGCAACTAAACCAGTGAAAGGAAGTGATGGAGCTTGGGGGAAAGGCTATGGCGATTCCCGCCATATTGGCAGTATTTTGACAGTGGATGATGTAGAATTAATTTACGAATAATCATAAAACAGATATAACCATGAAAAAAGTATTGAACTTTGGAAGTTTGTTATTGATATTGGCATTGGTGTCGGTGGGGTGCGGAAAGGATCCGAAGATGGAGCGATTGGACCAGGAGGAATATAGTGCGCGTCTTTCTTTGCATATGCCCCAGGTGACGGGAAGTTTTGAAGTGATTACGAAGGCGGATGATCCGAATATGCCGGATGCGAACGATTTTAACGTGCGGATTTTCGGACAGACTCTGCGGGGAACGTCTTATGATACGACATGGGCGAAATATTCGGATATGCCTTCGGTGGTGCCTATCCCGGCAGGTAATTATACCGTGGAAGCTTTTAACGGGCAACAAAAAACAGGTTTTAACTCTCCCTATTATTATGGAAAAAAGGAGTTGTCCGTGGGCATCCAGGAGGTGATAGAAGCGGACATTGTTTGCCAGTTGGCATGCGTGAAGGTGTCGGTGGAGTTCACTCCGTTGTTTAAGAGTAATGTGGCAAATTCCATTTGTTTGATTCGGAGCCTGACGGATGAGGTTTTTCTGGAAATTGACGAAGAGAAAAGCGAGGAGCCGGGTTATATCGCCGTTCCGTCGGACGGGAAATTATATGTGACGATACGCGGTACTTACGTGGAGGACGGTTCGCTGGTGAATTACACCGACCATCTGTTGGAAGTGGAAGCCAAACAATGGCATAAAATCCGGTTGAGCGTAAATACTGCCGGTGCGATTGAAAATAACGGCGGGTTAGTGGAAGTCGATTATTCGACCGAAGAAAAAGATTTTGACGTGCAGGTGCCGGGAGGCAATGATGTCATCGATAACAACGGGGACCAGGGAAGCTGGGATGACGACGAACCGGAGGTGCCCGTAGTGCCGGAGGAGCCGGGAAAAGATGCGGTTGTGATTGCAGGCGACGGTTTCGATATCGACCGGGAACTGACGGTTTCGGCGAGCGAGCAGGAGGTGAAAGTCGATGTGAAGATGGAGGCAGCGAAGGGTATCGATAAATTGGAGGTGGCGATTGTTTCTCCGGCATTGACCACCGATGCGTTGGAAAGTGTGGGATTAGGGGCAAGTTTTGATGTTGCCAATCCCGGCGAGGAGTTGAAAGCGACATTGATTGACTTGGGCTTGCTTCAGGCAGGAGAGACGATAAAAGGAAAAACTTCCCATGTGTTCTCGGTTGGCTCTTTTATGCCGCTGCTGGGCATGCTGCCTAACGGGACAGGGAATGTGCACCGTTTTAATCTGACGGTGACGGATATGGCAGGAAATGTGATGGAGAAAACATTGACGGTCAATTTAACGGAATAAGATGCGTAGAATTATATCATATGTTGTTTTTTTGCTTCCGTTGTGGTTGATGTTCGGATGTCGGGAGCATGGCAACCTCGAAAAGAAGGACGGGGATGGGTGGCTGTCGGTGGAGTTCCTGACCGACAAGTCGCTGGTGACCCGTGCCGAAAATGCTAAATACCGGTTGGAAATCCTGCAAGCGGACGGGACGTTGGTCGCTGCCTATGACAATTGCGCAGAGATGTCCGAGCGTATTCTGTTGCGGAAAGGGACTTACCGCCTGGTGGCTTTCTCCGGAAAAGGAACGGGGGCAGGCTTCGAGATGCCGTTGTACCGGGGTGAGCAGGAGGTGGAAATAAAAGCGGGAACCACGCAGCAGGTTTCTTTGACCTGTACGCTGGCGAATGTGAAAATGACAGTGGATTATTCCGACAAGATACAGCAGAATTTCCGGAACTATACGCTGGAGGTCAGCAACGGCACCGATGCGCTGACTTTCATCGAGAATGACAGGCGTGCGGGCTATCTGCCGGTGAACCGGGAGGGAACGCTCCATTGGATATTGAGATTGGACAACGGGCAGGAGGAGTTTACCCTGAACAAGACGATTAAAGGAGTGGCTGCCCGTCAGTGTTATAATTTCCAGTTTGACATCAACGAGTCGGCAGGGGAAGATGAGGGGGCTTTTGTGGGAGGGCTGGTTGTGGATACCGTGCTGGATGTCCACCATTGGGAATGGGTGTTGAACCTGAAAGAGCATACGGACAAGCCGGAAATCAAACTGATGGGTGCGGACGGGCAGTTGAAGGATTTGAATGAGGCGGTGGTGGTACTCGAAGAGGCGCGTGGTGCCGATGTACGGGTGCATGTGGCTGCGCAGGCGACGATGCAGGAACTGATGATTCGGCACCGTTCGGGCGTTGTGGCGGGAATGGGAGTGCCTTCCGACGTGAATTTGATTGATGCGGGCGAGGAGGTGAAAACGGCGTTGAACAATGCCGGCATCGTGTGGGGCAATGAGGATTTGCTGGACAAGGAAGAGGCGATTATCGACTTTAGCGGAATCGCCAATCGTTTGCCGTTGGGCGAATATGAGTTCTACTTGAGCGTGTTCGGTGCCCGTAACCGGATGGAAATAGACACATTGCGGATACAGGTGGTGCCGGATATGGAGCATGCGGTGCAGAATGTCGTGCGTTATGAGGTGTGGGCGACGTTCGCGGCAGTTTCCGGCACGTGGTTCACGCAGGCGCGTCCGGCAGGGCTGACGTTCGAATACAGTACGGACGGGACGCAGTGGACCCGGGTGGAAAGCAGCGGGGTGCAGATGGATGATGCGACGAAGAGTTGTCGTGTGCTGCTCACAGGACTGACTCCGGGACAGACCTATTTTTACCGGACGGTTTCCGATGCTTCGGTGTCGCCGGAGGTGAAGACTTTCACGACGGAAGAGGCGGTGCAGGTGCCGTATTTGAACTTCGATAAGTGGTTCAAAGGCGGGAAGAGTTGGTATCTGGGAGAGGAGTCCAACAAGATTTGGGATTCCGGGAATGAGGGAGCCAACACGATGAGCGAGATGAACCCGACAGCTCCGGACAAGACAACCAAAGTGGATAAGGCAGGCAATGAATCGTCCGCTTATCTGGAAACCAAAGTGGTTGTCGGAGTCATGGCTGCCGGAAATATCTATACGGGAGATTTTGTCAAGGCGGAAATCAGTTTGAGTAATCCGGGGGCGCAGTTGGATTTCGGTATTCCGTACACCGGTCGTCCGACCACGCTGAGCGGTTATTACAAGTATCAGCCGGTGGCCATCAATCAGGCAAAAGCTCCCTACTCCCATTTGAAAGGGCAGATGGACAGTTGCTATATTTATGTGGCTCTCTTTGCGGATTGGAACGGTCCTTTCCGGGTGAATACGAAAACCGGTACCTTTGTCAACTTGTCCGAGGCCATCGCTTATGGGGAGGTAAAAGACAGCCGGACCATGAATGACTTTGAGCATTTTACCATAAAACTGGAATATCGGGATAAGACCAAGATTCCGAATTATATCTTGATTGTGGCGACTGCCAGCAAGTACGGGGACTATTTCACCGGAGGAGAGGGAAGCAAGTTGTGGATAGACGAGTTCGAGTTAGGTTTTAACCCGATAGAATAGGACGCATGAAGAATTGTATTTTTGTACTGCTGTTGTGTTTCGTTTCCGCTATCTGCCAGGGAAAAGAGGAGTTGCGCAGGAAAAAATGGGAGGTGGAGAAGAAAACCGAATTGCCGGCGGAAGCACCGCAAGGCGGGGCGGTCAAAAAGACAAAAGTCCGGATGGAGCGTGGGATTGTGAAGCGTACTTTTGTGCCTAAGGGGCAGTGGTTTTTCGGAGGCACCTGTTCTTACGGGGAGATGAGCCAGAACAATTATAAGTTCCTGGTGTTGAAAAATTGGACGGGAGAGGGATACCAGTTGGCGGTGAAGCCTTTTTTCGGATATATGGTGAAAAATGATGTGGGCGTGGGGGCGACCTTGTCCTATGAGCGCTCGCTGTTTAAAATCGATAATCTGGACTTGAACCTGAATAACGATTTGAGCTTCTCGATTTCGGATTATTATATTCTGGAGCATATTTATTCCGCTGCGGCGTTCGTGCGTGTCTTTATGAATATCGAGGAGAGCAAGCGCTTCGGACTGTTCAACGACATCAAGTTCCTTTTCGGCGGAGGGCAGGGGAAATATATCAACGGCAAGGGGGATGTGCTGGAAGGGACCTACCAGACGATTTCCAAAGTGGGATTGGTGTACTCTCCGGGCGTGGCGGTCTTCATCAACGATTATTCGGCAGTGGAGGTGTCCATCGGTATGCTGGGTTTGCAGCGGAAGCAGATCAAACAGGAAACGAACCACGTGCATACGGGCTCTTTCAAGACCACTTCGGCAAACTTCAAGATTGATTTGTTTTCCATCGGCTTAGGAGTCGCTTTTTATCTGTAGGCGTATATGAGGTATTGGATGATCATATTATTGGCAGGATTATTGGCAGGTTGTCTGGAGAACGATGTGCCGTTGCCGGTGATATACGGGAATGTGCAGAAAATCGAGTTCGAAGGGCAGCAGAAAGTACTGATTAATACCAAGACCCGGACCATCGAACTGACGTTGAACGATTCCGTGAACATCAGGAAAATACGCTTGAAAGACCTGGAACTTTCCGCCGATGCAGCCCGTCCGCAAGAGGTGTTTGTCACTCCGAAAGCAACGATAGAGGTGGATTCCGTTTTCGATTTGTCCGAGAAGTTGGTGTTTTGGGTGAATACTTATCAGTCCTACGAGTGGACGGTGGTGACGGAGCAGCCCATCGAGCGGTATTTTACGGTGGAGAACCAAGTAGGGGAGGCAATGATTAATGTGGAGCAGAACAGGGTGATGGTTGTGGTGGAAGATGGGCAGGATTTAGAGAATATCCTGGTATCGGGCGTGAAATTGGGCGTAGTTTCTTCCACCTATATCCCTGATCCGGAAACTTTGACGGACTTTTCCAAAATGCAGATTATAAAGGTGGTGAGTTACGGGGATACGGTGGATTGGAAAGTCAGAATCAATCATCCGGTTGAGGAGACGAGTGCGGTTACGGTGAATGCCTGGGCGAAGTTTGCGGATTTTCAAGGAAAAATCTCCGCCGGGCAAAGCGGAACGCCCGCTTTTGAGTATAAACGCGAGAATGCCTCCAATTGGACGCGTCTGGAGGCAGAGGTAAACGGGAACAGTTTTACTGCCAAGGCGACGGGATTACGTGCCCGTACAGCTTATCTGGTGCGTCCCGTGTTCGGAGAAGAACCGGGCGAGGAGGTGCCTTTCACCACCGAAGCGGCGGAACAGATTCCTTACAGCAATTTCGATTTGTGGTATATGGACGGCAAGGCTCCGTATGTAGGAGAGGAAGGCGTGCAGACATGGGACTCCGGGAACAAGGGCGGGGCAGGTTTCGGCGTCATACCGACCACGGAAGAAAAGAGCGATAAAATCAAAGGTTCCGCTGCCCGCTTGCAGTCCAAGTATATGGTGAAGTTCGCGTCGGGTAGCCTTTTTACCGGTCAGTTCGTGAAATTGAAGGGTATGAATGCCCTATTGGATTTCGGTATTCCTTACACTTGCCGTCCGACGACGCTGAAAGGGTATTATAAATACAAGACCTCTCCGGTCACCTACTTCGGGAAAAACGACAGGTTCAAATTTCTGGACGGAACAAATGACAGTTGCCATATTTATGTGGCTTTGTGCGACTGGACAGAGCCGTTCCATTCGGATTCGGGCGAGGAGGTCTTTGCGGATTACAGCGAGAAAAACTCTTCCATTATCGCTTACGGGGAATTGAAGAATGACCGCACAATGGACGCTTACGAGGAGTTTACCATCGATATCAAATACCGCGATGTTACCCGCACGCCCAAATATATCGTGATTGTGGCTTCTTCGAGCAAATACGGTGATTACTTTACCGGCGGTGACGGAAGCACCCTGTGGATTGACGAATTCGAACTGGGTTTCGACTGATTCTTTTTAATTTCCCGATTAAGGAAAAAATGCTGTAAATAATTTTTTTATCCCCTCTAAAAGGGCTACATTTGTTCGCTTTTTGCAAACAAACAGTTACAGATAAATATATTAATTATGGCAGAAAAACAAAATGGTAAGCTTTTCAGTGAGTTTGCGCCGAACACTATGCAAGAGTGGATTGACAAAGTCACTGTGGACCTGAAAGGGGCCGATTTTAACAAAAAGCTTGTGTGGAGAACCAATGAAGGTTTCGATGTTCAGCCGATGTACCGGTTGGAGAATATGGAAGACTTGAAGAATCTGAGTTGTCTTCCGGGTGAATTTCCTTTCGTTCGGGGAAACAAAAAGGACAACAACGACTGGTACGTACGCCAGGACATTGTGGTGGAGGATGTGACCGAAGCCAACAAGAAAGCGCTTGACGTACTCAACCGGGGTGTGAACTCCTTGGGCTTCGTGTTGAACGGATGCGGAGAGTTTACCAAAGCGGACATGAACGCTTTGTTGAAGGACATCTGCTTGGAGTGCGTGGAAATCAACTTCGTTGCCGGATGCAAGAAAGCTGCCGTGCTGGATGCTTTTAAGGCGGTGGTGGAAGAGAGGGGCATCGCTCCCGAAAAGATATACGGCGGTATCAACATCGACCCGATGACTGCCCTCACCCGCAAAGGAAAGACTTGCAACGACAAGCCTTTCGACGTGGTGAAAGCCAATGTGGAAAAGATGGCTGCCTACAAGAACTTCAAAGTCGTGGAAGTGGGCGGATACGTATTCAACAACTCCGGTTCTTCCATCGTGCAGGAATTGGGATTCTCCCTCGCTGCCGGCGTGGAATACCTGGACAAACTGACCGATGCCGGTATGGACATCAACGAAGTGGCTCCGAAAATGCGTTTCCACTTCGCCACCGGTTCCAAGTATTTCATGGAAATCGCCAAATTGCGCGCCGCACGCTATCTGTGGGCACACATCGTGAAGGCTTACAACCCCTGCTGCGACTGCAAATGTATGATGAACATCCATGCGGAGACCTCCGAATGGAACAAGACGGTGTACGATCCGAACGTAAATATGCTGCGTACCCAGACCGAGACCATGTCTGCCGTATTGGGCGGCGTGGATTCCTTTACGGTACACCCGTTCGACGACACCTTCGAGTGTACGCCGACCGAACTGGCGGAGCGTGTGGCACGCAACCAGCAGTTACTGCTGAAAGAAGAGTCCCACTTTGCCAAGATAGTGGACGTGGCAGGCGGTTCCTACTACATCGAGGAACTGACCCAGAACATTGCCGAGGCGGCTTGGAAACTCTTCCTCGAAGTGCAGGAACAGGGCGGATATGTGGAAGCCCTGAAGAAAGGCTTCGTGCAGGCAGCCGTTAAAGCTACCGCCCAGGCTCGCGACCTCGCTATCGCCCAGCGTAAGGAGAACTTCGTCGGCGTGAACCAGTTCCCGAATTTCAACGAGAAAATCGAGCGTGAACTGTGCGAGTGTATCTTCAAACCCGAAGATGAAACTGCAGAAGGCGCGGCCATCGAGACCTTGAAACCTTACCGCGGTGCTGCCGCTTTCGAGGCAATGCGTCTGAAAACCGACCGTTATGCAGCGAAAAACGGACGTCCGGTGGTCTATATGTTCCCCATGGGCAACCTCGCCATGCGCAAGGCACGCGCCCAATTTGCCTGCAACTTCTTCGCCTGCGCCGGTTTCGACGTGAAAGACAACAACGGTTTCAAGACCGTGGACGAAGGCGTGAAGGCTTGCCTGGACAACAAAGCCGCCATCGTGGTGCTCTGCAGCTCCGATGACGAATACGCCGGATTCGCACCCGAGGCTTTCGAAAAACTGAAAGAAAAAGCCGTCGTGGTCGTTGCGGGTAATCCCGAAAGCCGTCCCGAACTCGAGGCAAAAGGCTTGATGAACTACATCCACGTGAAGAACAACGTCCTGGAAGAGTTGAAGGCTTACCAAGCCAAATTGGGTATTTAATTAGTTAGGATTTTCAAATTAGAAACGATGAAACCGAATTTTAAGAATATAAACATTAAAGCGTCTGAAAAGGCTGCCATGACCGCCGGGGAGTGGGAAAAAGCCAACCATATCGCTAAAAACTGGACAACCCCCGAGTTGATACCGGTGAAACCGGCATACACCGCCGAAGACCTGAAAGGCATGGAGCACCTGGATTATGTGGCAGGTATTCCTCCTTATTTGCGCGGACCCTATTCCGCCATGTATCCCCTGCGTCCCTGGACTATCCGCCAATATGCCGGATTCTCCACCGCGGAGGAGTCCAACGCTTTCTACCGTCGTAACCTGGCTGCCGGACAGAAAGGTCTCTCCGTGGCGTTCGACTTGGCAACGCACCGCGGATACGACTCCGACCATCCGCGTGTGATCGGTGACGTAGGTAAAGCCGGCGTGGCAGTGGATTCCATCCTCGACATGAAGATTCTGTTCGACCAGATACCTTTGGACAAAATGTCCGTATCCATGACCATGAACGGTGCCGTGTTGCCCGTATTGGCATTCTACATCGTGGCAGGTCTGGAGCAGGGTGCCACCCTCGACCAGCTCTCCGGAACCATTCAGAACGACATCCTCAAGGAGTTCATGGTGCGTAACACCTACATCTACCCGCCGAAGTTCTCCATGAAGATCATCGCCGACATCTTCGAGTACACCTCCAAGAACATGCCCAAGTTCAACTCCATCTCCATCTCCGGTTACCACATGCAGGAAGCAGGGGCAACCGCCGACATCGAGTTGGCTTACACCTTGGCGGACGGTTTGGAATACCTCCGTGCCGGAGTCAATGCAGGCATGGACATCGATGCTTTCGCACCGCGTCTGTCGTTCTTCTGGGCCATCGGTACCAACCACTTCATGGAAATCGCGAAGATGCGTGCCGGTCGTCTCCTGTGGGCGAAGATTGTAAAACAGTTCAACCCGAAAAACCCGAAATCACTGGCGCTGCGTACGCACTCCCAGACCTCGGGATGGTCGCTCACCGAGCAGGACCCGTTCAACAACGTGGGACGTACCTGTATCGAAGCCATGGGTGCCGCCCTGGGACACACCCAGTCGCTCCACACCAACGCATTGGACGAAGCCATCGCCCTGCCGACCGACTTCTCCGCCCGTATCGCGCGTAACACCCAGATTTATATCCAGGAAGAATCCACCATTTGCAAGGCCGTTGACCCGTGGGCAGGTTCCTACTATGTGGAAAGCCTGACGCAGGAATTGGTTGAAAAAGCATGGGCACACATCCAGGAAATCGAGAAACTCGGCGGTATGGCGGCAGCCATTGAATCCGGTCTTCCCAAACTGCGCATCGAAGAAGCCGCAGCCCGCACGCAGGCGCGCATCGACAGCGGCGAGCAGACCATTGTCGGCGTAAACAAATACCGCCTGGAGAAAGAGGACCCCATCGACATCCTCGAAATCGACAACACCGCCGTGCGCGAGGCACAGATCGCACGCCTCAAAGAGTTGCGTGCCAACCGTAACCAGGCAGAGGTGGAAGCTGCACTGGCAGCCATCACCAAATGCGCCGAAACGGGCGAGGGCAACCTCCTCGAATTGGCGGTGGACGCAGCCAAGAAACGTGCATCGTTGGGTGAAATCTCCGATGCCTGCGAAAAAGTATGTGGACGTTATAAAGCAGTAATCAGAACCGTGAGTGGAGTATATTCAAGCGTAGCCGGCGAAGATGCCGACTTCGAAAAAGCAAAAGCAATGACCGACCAATTTGCAGAACTGACTGGACGCCGTCCGCGCATCATGATTGCAAAAATGGGTCAGGACGGTCACGACCGTGGCGCCAAAGTAGTCGCCACCGGTTATGCCGACATGGGCTTCGACGTGGACATGGGACCCCTGTTCCAGACGCCGGAAGAAACCGCCAAGCAAGCCGTTGAGAACGACGTGCACGTCATCGGCGTATCTTCCCTGGCAGCCGGACACAAGACCCTTGTGCCTGCCGTGATTGCCGAATTGAAAAAACTGGGACGCGAAGACATCCTCGTTTACGTCGGCGGTGTCATCCCTCACCAGGACTACCAGTACCTCTTCGACGCTGGCGCCATCGCCGTATTCGGACCCGGTACGAAAGTCTCCAAGAGCGCCATCCAGGTCATGGACATCCTGCTCCAACTGGCAAAGAAATAATCATTGCCATCCCTATTAAAAACCGCGCGCAAGCTCTGCCTTGCGCGCGGTTCTTTGTTTTAATGCTGCAGAATAATCTGGAAATGAAGTTGAAGTTCTTCTTTTTCTACAGAAAAGAAGTCTGCTTGTTGGTTGTCTTGATAAAGATTTTTATTTTTGCCCTGAAATCAAACATGATATGCCTATGACATAAACGAAAACGTAGCGATGCGTATATTGTAAATATTGGAAAAAGCGTTTAGCTTGTATTCTGGTTCTTGAAACTTCGACAATTTCAAATGACAACTGAGAGTAAAGCAAAGACGCTCACGCTTATCGGCGTGGGCTTTACTTTTTATTCAGTTGTCAGGTAGTCGAAGACCTCAAGAACGGATACGAAGGTATTGTCCGCGCTTTTTTTATATCCGCATTTCAACTTCCCGGACAAACGAATAGATTACATAACATTTAAAATTTTGAAACGATGAACAAGTTGATTTATATGATTGCGGTAGCTTCTTTACTTCTTACTTCTTGTATAAGGCAAAAAGCTCTTCCTCGAGCTGTGAACACGATTAATTCAGCCCCCTTGGAGGCATTGAATCTGGTAAGGGAAGATTACGAGATTTTGAACACGATTACAGCTGACGCGACAATTTATTACAGGCAAAAATCCAAAAGTTATACCATTTCCAATAACGAGGATGGATTTTGGTTTAAGAATGTGCAAGGAATATACAAATTTGCCGGTATCTTGAAACTGGGCTTCTTGTCCAATGATTACGCGATTGGCAATCTTTCCAATCTTCAACCCGAGGAGGTATCCAGGGGATTGGCTATTTATCGCGCCATCAATTTGGCTCAGCAATATGGAGCCGATGCGGTGATAGAACCCACCATTTCGACGAATGTAGAGCAGGTTGGTAGAGACATTGTTTTCAAATCCACGATAACGGCAAAATTGATTAAACTCAAAACTGACAACTGATAACTAAGTATTAAATCTTTCGGTTATGAAACATATCATTTTATGTATGAATCTCTTTCTGCTGGTTGCTTGCGGTTCAACCAAAAATGTCGTAACTGCTCCTCCGGCTCCTAAAATAATCAATTTGGCACTCACAGCGGAAGGCGATGTCAACAAATATATCGGTTTGGATTATGGCATCCGGCTGAATATCAAAGACGGGCGGGCAAATAGCAGGGTATTGCAGAAATACGATGCCAGTGCGACCTATTTGCCTCAGGTGACCGTAAATCCCGAAATCCTGTCCTTTACATCGGAGAGTATTCGGCGGTATATGCGCACCATGGGATTCAACCTCGATGCGGATGTCTCTACGGATTACATGCTGTCCATAACCCTCAAGGAGTTCAATCTGAGTTATCTGTCAGGAATTGGCTGGGCGGCGACGGTGCAATTTGCTGTTCAGGCTCATGATCAAAATCGTGTCTTGGTATACCCGAATGTGACGGCAATCGGACGGGCTAACCGTGCGGGAAGTTCCCAGGACTTTGCCATGGGGACTCAGACCTTGAACATGGCGTATGCCAATGCCTTGAAAGACATCGATTGGGACAGGATAGCCTTTTTCCTGAAAAAAGCTTCCTCGCCCAAACTTGAAGCCAACAAACAAGTCTCCGGAGATGGCAATACAGCCTTGGAATCCACTGTGATACGTTGGTTTGTCGAATCGGCTCCGAGAGGGGCGGATGTCTATACCCGAATCGTTTCATCCACTCCCGAAGTAAAGAGTACCAATCAGAATTTCGTGGGTTCCACTCCTTACGAATCCACCGAGACATTCGATATCAAGGGATTGACTTTCAACAATTCGGGTAATGTCCAGATAGAGGTGATTTGTGAAAAATCCGGTTACATCACCCAACGCCGCCGTTTTAATTTGCGGCAGGCTATTGAGCAGAAAGAAATCTCCACCAAATTCAATCTCGTGAAAGAGGAGTAAAACATTAAAAATCGACAGGACAGAGGGTGTGATGCACCCTCTGTTTTGTTATCCCTCATACTCCGTCCCGTCCTCCACCCCTGCTTCGCGGCGTTCCAGGCAGGTGGCGCAGCGTCCGCAATGCTTCTCGCCTCCTTTGTAGCACGAATACGTCCGCGCGTAGTCCACCCCCAGGCGTCCGCCTACCCGGGCGATGTCCGCCTTGCTCATCCGCGTGTAGGGCGCTTCCACCTGCACCTTGCCGTCCGTCCCCTCCTGCACCGCCCGGTCCATCGCCGCCACGAACCCCTCCCGGCAGTCCGGGTACACCACATGGTCCCCGTCGTGGTTCGCTATCAGCACCTTGCGCAGCCCCCGGCTCTCCGCCAGCCCTGCCGCCACGGACAACATAATCCCGTTCCGGAACGGCACCACCGTCGATTGCATGTTCTCCGCCGCGTACGGTCCTTCCGGCACGGCCTCCGCCCCCGCCAGCAGCGAGGACTCGAAATACTGTCCGATGAACCCCAGCGGTATCGTCACCTGCTCGATGCCCAGCCGCCGGCAATGCTCCTTCGCGCACGCCTCCTCCCGCCGGTTATGGTTGCTCCCGTAGTCGAACGTCTTCCCCCGTCTCGCCCCGCACCCCCATTCCACTATACTCCGCATCTTCTTCGAAGGGCACAGTGCCACTCCGTGCACCCGGTCCTCCGGGAAGCAGTCGTACCCCACCCGCTTCTGCCCCTCGCCTGGGTCTTGAACCATGCGGCTCACAAGTCTTCAAATCAATATTTTAGCGCACCTCAATCTTTTAAGGGGTACGAATTAGGCACTTTTTTCAAGGAGCATTTGGCTTCCCTTGTCGGGATTGTGTCTGCCTTTATCTTCGGTTCAAAGATGCGACTTTCTTTTTAAATAAGGCTTTATTCTTTTCTCCCCACGCAATCATCGAATCCAAAATCGGAAGCAATGAACTGCCAAGTTCTGTGATAGAATATTCCGACCGAGATGGAAGTTCCGGATAAATCGTTTTGATGACCAATCCGTCATCTACCAATTCTTTTAGCTGTATGTCAAGCACTCGTGGAGCGGCTTCCGGTAATGCCTTATGAAGTTCACTCGGTCGCATGGAAGCACTGCGCAATTCGTCTAAAATACAAGACTTCCATTTAGAATCTATCAAACTCATGGTAAGCCGCAACGGACAACTTAAATCTACAGGTATTTTTCTTTCGTACATATTGCCATTCCTTTTATACTTTGCAAAAGTAATCATAATTATCTAATTCAGAGGATACCGAAAAATTTTTCGGTATATGAATAATTTTTCGGTACTTGTGCATATCGTAGTTATCTTGTAGTTTTGCCATGTGTTAATAAACAAAATATTTCATTATTATGCGTAATTCAATTAAAGAGTATGAAGCAGTTGAGAAAGCTGCTATGAAATTTGTGGAAAGCGTGGCAAAAGGTGATAGCCGATATGCTCGTGAGTTGTTTACGGAAGATGCCGTTTTATTTGGCTTTCTTGACGGGGAATTAGAACGTGGCTCTATTGAGCAATTCTACCACAACGTAGACACTGTTAGTGGTGGGGAAAAGTTTAAGGCTCGTGTTGATGTAGTTGCTGTAGAAGAAACGCTTGCGGTTGTTCGTGTACTTGAAGAGGGATGGGGTGAAAGAATTGATTTTACAGACTACTTGCTTCTTCTAAAAATAAATGGCGAATGGAAGTGTGTGGCGAAAGCATATAATCAAAACTCAAATACAATAAAAAAATGAAAATCACAGTAATCACCGGAAGCCCCCGCAAGGGCGGTAACACCTTTGCGATGGTTGATGCCTTCATAAAAACAGCCGAAGCCAAAGGTCACAAAGTGATGCGTTTCGATGCCGCCACTGACGGCTGCGCACACGCTGCCCTTGCCGAAAAATTCTAATCGCCATGAAAGTATTAATGATTAACGGCAGCCCACATCCAAACGGGTGCACCGCGACAGCACTCAACGAGGTTTCCCAAACGCTCCACAGACATGGAATAGAGACAGAAATCCTGTATCTCGGCAACAAGCCGATAGCGGGCTGTATCGCCTGTATGAAATGTTTTGAGACAGGACATTGTTTCCGGGATGATGCAGTTAAGGATATTCAAGACAGACTTGCAGAATTTGATGCAATCATACTGGGTTCCCCTGTATATTATAGTCAGCCTACAGGACAGATAACATCATTTTGTCAGCGGCTTTTCTTTTGCAAAGAGGGGGAAATGGCCGGAAAACTCGGAGCTTCTGTGGTTTCTTGTCGTCGTGGTGGTGCTTCCGCTACATTTGAACAACTAAATCAGTATTTCACTATTTCTAATATGCCTGTTGTATCATCGCAATACTGGAACTCTGTACATGGCTTCACTCCTGAAGATGTCCGTAAGGATGAAGAAGGGTTACAGACTATGCGTTCTCTCGGAGAGAATATGGCATGGTTATTAAAAAGTATGGAAATAGCAAAACAGAATGGTTTGGAAAAACCAATCTACGAACAGAGATTAAGAACACATTTTATTCAATAATAGAAGCTTATATGAATCACATAATAACTTTTTTAATTGCGATTTTATAAAGATTATTGTTACTCCTCATACTCCGTCCCGTCCTCCACCCCTGCTTCGCGGAGCGCTTCGCGGCGTTCC
>CAJTSF010000022.1 GCA_910578985.1 uncultured Odoribacter sp.
CCTTTTCTCCAGCTATGCGGTAGTCGGCACACGTTTGTTCCAAACTCGTTTTGGGCAATGGTGTGCCGACGGACAATACCGCTTTTACGGAAAATTCTTATGAATGAGGGGATAAAAAACGGGAGTTTATATCAAAATCTCGAATTAAATAGCTACTTTTGCATACGAAGAGTTCTTTGAAGGTTACGCAACGCGCAGAAGGATAATGCAGTAGATAACTAACTAAATCGTAACCTATTACTATCAAGAGCAATTAACCTACGCTCATTTCCAATAAATTACACTCTTTTCGTAACTTCAGAATTGCAAATATATTCAACGTGAAAAAAATCCTCTCCGGAACGATGCCCGGAGAGGACCTTATTTATAATCGAGAATCAGCGGTTATTTCGTGACTCTTTCAAGCCATTTCACCATACCCAGCATGACACCCATGGACACGAGGCATACCACCAGGAACACCGTCCAGCACTGCCAGATGGGCCATGCGTTATACATGAGGGGACCGATCCACAGCAGCAGGTTGCCGAGAGCGGTTGCAGCCAGCCACAGACCCTGGCACAAGCCGAGCATGCTCTTGGGAGCCACTTTGGACACGAACGACAGACCGAGCGGGGAGATGAACAACTCCGCCACGGTGAGGAAGAAATAGGTCACGATGAGCACCCACCAGTGGGCCTTGGCATCCATTTGCTCCGCGATGGGCAGGTTCTTGAACGCATCGGCGGAAGGATAGCCTTTCATCATGGAGAACAGGGCGAGGAATAGGAATGCCACGCCTGCGATGAACATACCGATGGCAATCTTTTTGGGAGTGGAAATCTCTTTGCCGCGTCTTGCGAAAGCGCCGAAAATCGCCATGATGATGGGAGTGAGCACAATCACGAAGAAAGGGTTGATGGCTTGCCATACTTCAGGCGCAACGGCGGACGAATCCACGAAGTCGCGGGCGAAGAAAGACAGGGACATTCCGTTCTGGTGGAATGAGAACCAGAAAAAAATCACGATGCCTAAAACGGCAAACAAGGCATACATTCTCTGTTTGATTTCTTTTGCCATGGCGGCTTTCTCCTCAGCGGTGTAGTCCACGCTTTGTGCTGCCACTTTCTTTGCCGGGGTGGGGAAAGTCTTTTGGGAAGCGAAGAAAATCACAAGAGAGATGAGCATGGCCACCACAGAGGCGATGAACGAATAGTGAATTCCTTCGTTGAAGATTTGCAGATATTGGCTGCAAGCGGCTGCCATGTCAGTGATGGCTCCGCCGGCTGCCGTCATGAGTTGCTGCAGGTTGGCAAGCGCTTCGGGCGCCATGGCGGCGGCATTGTTGATGTACTCATGGCAGAGGGCGGGCAATTGTGCGTTGTAGGTCATTCCGTTGGCTCCCAACCACCATTGGCGCAGAATCGGAGCGACGAACGGGGCAATCAGACCGCCGACGTTGATGAACACATAAAAAATCTGGAATCCCGAGTCTCTTTTGTCTTTGGCGATTTTGAGGGCTTCCGGTCCTTGTTTGGCAGCCTCTGCCTCGAAGTTGTCATACATCTGGCCTACGATAGCCTGCAGGTTGCCTTTGAACAGACCGTTACCGAATGCAATCAAGAACAAAGCGATGCAGGTGAGGGTCAGTAACCAGGTCGTGTTCTCCGCCGTGGCGAGGATAGGGATGGACAGGATGACGTAGCCTGCCGCCATGATGACGAGACCGGTCTTGATGGTGCCTTTGTAATTCTGCGTGCGGTCGGCGATGAGACCTCCGACAAGGCTCAAAATGTATATGCCGGCGTAAAAGAAAGAGTAAATCGTACCGCTGGCACCTTCACTTAGGCCGAATTTGGAACACAGGAACAATACTAACACGGCGTTCATAATGTAGTAGCCGAAACGTTCTCCCATGTTACTGAGGGCAGCAGTCAGCAACCCCTTAGGATGATTTTTGAACATAGATTGATTTTTAAGTTAATATTATTTATAACGGACGCAAATGTAATCATTTTTTTGTACTTTTCGGCATCGAAAACGTTAGTGTTGTGATATGAAAAAGTTAAATAAGATTTATTCGACGAAACATGTCGGGGCTATAGACGAGTATGTGACTGATTATGAAAAAATAAGCTCATGGCACCTGATGGAACGGGCGGCGGAAGCATGGGTGAGTTTTTTTGAGGAACGCATGGAAGAGGAGGCAAAAATCGCGGTGGTGTGCGGGGACGGGAACAACGGCGGGGACGGGTATGCAATTGCCCGCCTGCTGTTGGAAAGCGGGTGGGAGGTGGAGGCGTTTGCGCTGCCTTCCGAACGTTCGCGGAGCGGGGACTGCGAGAAGAACCGGGAACTGTTCCGGAAAGCAGGCGGGAAGATTGTCGAGGTGAAACGTCCCGCGAAGTGGATTCCGGAGGAGGGTGCGGTGATTGTCGATGCACTTTTCGGTGCGGGCTTGAACCGGGCGGTGACGGGTGCGGCGGCGGAAATGATACGGCGGATGAACGAGCTGCCGTGCCGTGTGTATGCGGTGGATATGCCGTCGGGACTGATGGGGGAGGACAATGCGGGGAACGACAGGACGGCAATCGTGCGGGCATACCGTACGTTTACCTTTCAATTTCCGAAAATCTCTTTCCTGCTGCCGGAGAACGCGGAATTCGTGGGTGAGTGGGAGGCGGTGGACATCGGTGTCGAGACGGATGCGCTGGAGACGCCGTGGTATGCGCTGACGGAGGAGGCGGTGCGTGAAGCGTTGCCGCGTCCGGGGGTATTTGCGCACAAGGGAACGAACGGGCGCGGGTTGCTGGTGGCGGGAAGCCGGGGAATGATGGGGGCGGCGGTGTTGGCGGCGAAGGGCGCCCTGCATTCGGGAGTGGGGGTGTTGCATTGCCATGTGCCGGGGTGCGGGGGAGACGTAATGCAGGTGGCGGTGCCGGAGGCGGTGTTGGATTTGGACGGCGGGGAGGCGTGCGTGTCGGGGGTGGAAGGTTTGGAGCGCTATGACGCGGTGGCGGTGGGACCCGGAATCGGCAGGGGGGAGGAGACCGCCGTGGCGTTGAAGAGGCTCCTGACGGAGTGGAAAGGGCGGTTGATACTGGATGCGGATGCGTTGAACATCCTGGCTGAGCATCCGGAGTGGATAGTGCATCTGCACGAGGGGTGCCTGCTGACGCCCCACGTGAAAGAGTTCGAGAGATTGGCAGGAAAATGTGCAAATGATTTTGACAGATTAAATAAATTGCTCACTTTTGCAGCGCAATATCGCGTGCATGTGGTGTTGAAGGGGGCTTATTCGGCGGTGGCGACTCCGGACGGACGGCTTTATTTTAATATGAGCGGTAATCCGGGGATGGCGAAAGGGGGGAGCGGGGATGTGCTGACGGGAGTGTTGCTGGCGTTGGCGGCGAACGGGTTGGAGATGGAGGATGTGGCGTGTATCGGGGTGTTCGCGCATGGGATGGCAGGGGATTTGTTGCGGGAGGAGCACGGGATGCGGGGGATGACTGCGGGGTTGTTGGCGGAGGGGATGGGAAGGGTTTGGAGTAAATTGGAAGGTAATGAGATTTAAAGTATGAAGAGAATTGTTTTGACGTGGGTGTTGGCCTCTGCCCTTTGTGCGGGAGTGTCGGCACAGAAGAAAAAGGAGGTTTATTCGGTGGTGAATGTGAATTATTGCCTGCCGAAGGTGGAGTATCGGTTGGAGATTACGATGGAGTGTACGCGCTCGGTTCCGGGACCTTATTGGAAGCATGCGGAGAAAGAGTTGGGGATGACGCCGAAAATCGTGCAACAGACGGAGCGTTGGAGGGTGAAGGGGGTGGAAATCCGTCCGCAGTATTTGCCGGATGAGAAGGCAACGTATGCGGTTTCGGCGCATACGGAGTATACACCGGTTACCTTGCAGTTGAGCGCTGAGGGTTTTTTGGCGGGTGTCGCTTCCGCCGCCGGAGGTGCTGAGGAGGTATGGAGGAAGGAAGGGACGACGGTGTTCGAGCCGGTGCAGGAAAGGGAGGAGGGAAAGATTAATATTTTGAACCTGAGGACTTATAATCATTTGAAGGAGGTGTTGGATTCCAACTATACGTTTCATGAGGTGGATGGGGAGATGAAGAGGATTTGGGACCCGATTGTGCGCTATTCGCGCAAATCGGAGGCGGATAATGTGAAAGAGGCGGTGAGTGAGATTTTCCGTATCCGTTCGGAGCGGGTGAAGTTGTTGAATGCGGAGAACGGGGTGCCGGACGGTAAGTCGCTGGAGATTATCCTGGATGGGTATGAGCGGATGGAGGATGATTATCTGAGCCTTTTCATGGGGAAGACGATGACGCGGGAGGTGAAACGGGTGGTGGTTTGTGCGCCGGGCTTGCCGGGGGAGGCGGTGATTGCTTTCCGCTTTTCGGAGAAGGAGGGGTTGGTGGATGTGAAGAATGTGTCGGCGCAGGCTTATGCGTTGCAGGTGGCGGATGTGGTGGTTCCGGCGTCCCGGTCGGTGAGCGATACGGGGGATGAGCTGGCGATTTATTACCGGGTGCCGGCGGTGGGTGAGTTGCAGTTGGTGCGTGGCAATCATGAGGTGGTTTTGAGAAAGCGGGCGATTGTGCCGCAATTCGGGGAAATCAAGCGTTTCCCGGTGGAGGTGATTGCGAACGAGGGGTTGTCGCTGGAGTTTTATCCGCAGTATGGGGCATTGAAAAGCGTCAAGAAAAGATAACAGAGTAGCGTATGTTTGTGTTGCTATCGTGGTGGGACCGTTGGTTTTCCCGTTTCCTGAGCTGGCGGGTGCGGCATATCAGTGAACGGAGTTTCATCGTATTCTTGAGTTTGCTCGTGGGCATCATCACCGGACTGGCGGGGGTGTTTTTGAAAAATTCCGTACATTTTACCCATCAGTTTTTTACCGAACGGTTGCAAATCGATAGCGGAAGCCTTTTGTTTTTTGTTTATCCTTTTATCGGTATCCTATTGACTTCGTTGTTCGTGCGCTATTTTGTGCGGGAGGATATAAGCCACGGGGTAACGAAGGTGCTGTATGCCATTTCGAGGCAAAACAGCATCATCAAGCCGCATAACAATTATTCTTCGATGGTGGCGAGTACCATTACCATCGGGTTCGGGGGTTCTGTGGGGACGGAGGCGACGATTGTGCTGACGGGGGCGTCCATCGGTTCGAACCTTGCCCGTTTCTTCCGCATGAATTACAAGGTGATGACGTTGATGATCGGATGCGGGACGGCGGGGGCGATTGCGGGTATATTCAAGGCGCCGATTGCGGGTATTGTCTTTACGATGGAGGTGCTGATGCTTGATTTGACGATGACTTCCCTCATTCCGTTGATGATTGCGGCTATCTCTTCGTTTGTGATTGTCTATTTTCTGATGGGTGAAGGGGTGGTGCTGGAGTTTGCGGTGCAGTCTCACTTTGCGCTGGCGAATGTGCCTTATTATATTTTGTTGGGAATCTTGTGCGGGTTGGTGTCCGTGTATTTTATCCGGATGAATCTGCGGATAGAGAAGTGGATTACGGGATTTACGAATTTCAAGCGGATATTGATAGGAGGAGCGTTGCTGGGATTGCTTATTTATGTCTTCCCTCCGCTTTACGGGGAAGGGTACAGCAGTTTGAAGGCTTTGCTGAACAATAACGGGGATATGTTGTTGAGCAATACTTATTTCTTTGATTTCCGCAATCATGGGTTTGTGGTTGTTTTTTATGTCGTTGCTTTGATTTTCATCAAAGTGGTGGCGACGGCGCTTACGAACGGCAGCGGAGGGGTTGGAGGTGTGTTTGCTCCGAGCCTGTTTACGGGCGGGGTGACGGGGTATCTGATAGCGACGTTGATTAATATGACGGGTTTGGTGCATGTGCCGGTGAGTTATTTTGTGCTTGCGGGGATGGCGGGAGTGATGTCGGGGGTGATGAATTCGCCTTTGACGGCGATGTTCTTGATTGCGGAGATTACGGGAGGGTATAGCCTGTTGGTGCCGTTGATGATTTGCTCCGTGACCGCCCATTTGACGGGGCGAGGAATGGAACCTTATTCCATTTATGCGCGCCGTCTGGCAATGAAGGGGGATTTGATTACGCATAATAAGGACAAGGCAGTATTGACTTTGATGAAGTTGAATAATGTGATAGAGACGGATTTGCAGACGATTTCCATTGATGCGACATTGGGCGATTTGGTGAAAAAGGTGTCCCGTTCGTGCCGGAATATTTTCCCTGTGATTGATGAAAAAGAGGCGTTGCTTGGCATTGTGTTGCTGGATGATATTCGCAAAATCATGTTCAATCAGGATTTATACGACAAGACGTTTGTCCGCGATTTTATGACGACACCCCCCACTGTCGTAGATGTGAACGATCCGATGGACGTGGTGATGAAGAAGTTTGAGGATACGCAGGCTTGGAATCTCCCTGTCATAGAGGAAGAACGTTATATCGGTTTTGTCTCTAAAGCCAAGATATTCAACACTTACCGCAGGGTCTTGCAGCATTTCTCCGACGAATGACCGAGGGAATCGGGGATGGGGTATTAATTTATTCGTTTATTCTTGTTTTTTGCAGGAAAATTGATACTTTTGCGCTGCTTTTTACGTATACCATGGTATAAAACTTATATATTATGTATTGGACACTGGAACTTGCTTCAAAACTGGAAGATGCACCATGGCCTGCATCTAAAGACGAATTGATCGACTACGCCATCCGTTCGGGGGCTCCCATGGAGGTGATTGAAAACTTGCAGGATATCGAAGATGACGAGGAAATCTTCGAAAGCATCGAAGATATCTGGCCCGACTACCCGAGCAAAGACGACTTCTTCTTCAACGAGGACGAGTATTAGTCGGAATCAGTTCAATCTTAGAGTTTAAAATAATTGGAATATAAGCGGTTGGTGAGTTTGGAAACGAACTTTCCAATTGCTTTTTGTTGTCATTTGTTGCAAAAAAAGATGTTTGCTTGCCTGTGTTTTGTAATGACCACGAAAGGTTACCTGTCTGAAATTGCCCTTAACGGCAAGACCAAAGGTTATATCAGAAGCAGTGAGTTTGTACATCTGACCCCAAAGGTGGGGCAATGACAATATCGCAAAATATCGCATTTTGCGATATTTTTATTTGTAATATATTGAATTTTAACACATTATTATTTGTAAAACAAAGGATTCCGATAGCTACAATGTTTTTCCTATAATCTATTCGTATACAATTTTTATCCGCATGATTTTTCTTGACAGATATTCCCCCTGTTATTATATGAAGAGAATATCTGTCAAGATTAGAGATATTCATGCCTGCACGAATACCCCAACTGTTTTCCTGCGCATGCGCTGCGCCACACATGGTAACCACCAAAAGCATTAAAAATACTTTTTTCATAATAATTTGAATTTTTCTTTGCCCTCAGATTCCCGGACGAGGCAGGTTAATAAAAACAACGAAGCGTGGAATCTGTCTGTTTATCTTACAAAAGGTATCGCCAAACACCCCAACCGAAATAAACATACAATCGACCCACGCCCAACCGGTATATTGCATGAGTTGCATATACGGCAAGCGAACGTTTGTAATGCTTATCCTTCGGTTTTGAAATTGGCGATTTCTTTGTAAAGGACTAAACAAAAACGCTTCAATATGTGCGCCACGGCGGATTGCGCCGCCATGACCCTGCAAATGTAAAGAATTTTTATAACATCGCAAACGTTCTACGTGGGTCGAAGGGCAATAATATGATTTTTTTCTTATCCTGTCTGTCCGCTCGAAAATCAAGAGGGGGGAGGAAGGAGCCCATGAAAGGGGCATCCAATTCATAGGCACTGGGAAGGTTGTCGTAGGGCTGCAGTAGGGCTACGGTAGGCAATCCTACCACAGCCCTACCGTAGCCCTACTGTAGCCCTACCGCAGCCTACCGGGTGTATGGGGGGAGCATGGGAGTGTGGTGGGGTGTTGCTCATGGGTTTTCTCATGAGGTTGATGGTTGTGTTAATAATTGTTGTGGTGATGATGGTGAAAATACTTGTGAAAATGATTGTAGATATGGTTCTGAAGATTTTCAGGTGGAATATTATGTTAATTTTAGTAGAGCTGTGTTTGCAGGTGCTTTTGAAGATAATGTTATAATTATCATGTATTTATAATTTATTTTCGACAAAAAAGTTTGCACGGGGAAATTTATTTACATACCTTTGCATCGTAAAAACATCAAATGTATTTGGAATTATATTAATATAAAAAGAAGATTTTAATTTTATAAATATGAAAATAAAAAATAATTTATTAACAAATTTAAGCGGCCAGTTGGGGGAGGAGTTTATTGTGTCGTCGTATCGGGGTGAAACTTATCTCCGCAGAAAGCCGAAAACGGTCAGTTTGTCGCTGAAGTTGATAGAGCAGGGTGAGCGAATAAGCGCTGTCGCTGCCTTGTGGTCCGCCATGAAAGCGTCGGGCATCAGCCGGGCTTGGCAGTTGGAGGCTGAGAGAACCGGATTGGTTGCATATAATATGGTGGTGCAAGTTTGTCAAAAAGCGTTTGACGGACAGGGTGCTATTTCCGATTTCGGGAAATTGCGCCTTTGTACGGGCAAACTGCAACTGCCCGACCATATCGTTTTGAAGCACGACAAAACAGGAGGATTTGAGATTTCGTGGGAGATGAATCCCGGGATATTTCCCCACGCCGATGAAACTGATATTCTTGTTGTTGCTTGTATGAAAAGCGCCAAGCGCTTTGCGATACGCATTCCCGATATCGGGATGTTCCGCCGCAAGGATTGCCGTGCTTCGTTCCGGCAGTGTGAGTTGCCGGAGGGCTTTCCGCACCTCTTTTGTTATTTCCGTTCGGAAGACGGCAAAAGGTGGTCGGAAAGCATCTATCTTACCCCACAGCCTAATTTGTGTTGTGGTTAATTTTTAATCATCTTGTATGAAAAAAAATTTTTCTAAAAATCCCGTGCAAGGCACGGAAGAGCCGGCACAGAAGCCGGAAGTGAAAACCGCCTTGATTTTGATGGCGATTTTCGAGTCGGCAGCGTTTACGAAGCTGCGCAAATCGTTCGGTAATCTGACCACTTGCGAACACAAGGGGCAGAATATCGTGAAACAGAAGGTGGAGAAGGTGACGAACCCGAACACCGAGTCGCAACAGATGCAGCGGAAGAAGTTTCCCACGCTGGTGGATTTGTCTGTGAAGTTTTCCCCGGCGATAGCCGTCGGGTTGAAGAACGCGAAGAAGACGAAGCACACGGTGGAGAATTATTTCGTGCACGTGAACAAGGGGAACCTGACGGTGGATCACGGTCTGGTGGTGAGCATCGATTTCGAGCGTCTCATCCTCTCGAAGGGGAACCGTGCGGTGCAGGAGGAGGTGTCCGCAACGCTGGACACGGAATCCCGCACGCTGACGCTGGCGTTCGAGTCGGCGGAGGAGGGGGTGTTCGTGGCGCATGCCGCGGGCGACGATGTGTTTTACTGCTGCGTGGTGGAGAAGACGTTGTTGCAGGTGAAGGTGGTGCAGCTGGGAATGCGCGCGGAGCTGGCGGATTCGGCGAATGCGGTCGCTTTGCCGGGCAAGTGGGAGGCGTCGGCGGATAACCTGGGCGTCTATCTGTTCTGCACGGACGCGAGGGGGACGGCGGCGAGCCGCACGGTCTGCCTGACGGTCGGGTAGTTTGAAAAGGAAGGAGGTGTGTCGAAGCACACCTCCTCTTTGCCAAGTCCGTGAAGCCGGGCTTTCGGCTCCTCCGGTCTGCCAGGGCAATGGATTGTCAAACAGGCATCCGGCCTTACGGATTTTATGGACTTTATGGACAAAAGCGGGTGTTGTGAAACACCCGCTTTTCCTGTTTTATTTCCCCAGCATCCGACAGATTTCGTCGTAAACGAATTCGCCGGTGAAGCCGAATTTCTCGTCCAGCACTTTGGCGGGGGCGGAATAGCCGAAGTGGTCCACTCCGTGGATGCGGCCGTTGGCGCCGACCAGTCCTTCGAGGGTGACGGGCAGCCCTGCGGTCAAGCCGAATTTTGGGGCTTGGGCAGGGATGACGGTCTCCTGGTAGGAGGAGGGTTGCTTGCGGAAGAGTCCTTCGGAGATGGCGGAGACGACTTGCGAGGTGATGCCTTTGCGTTCTTTCAGCAGGTGGGCGGCGTCCACTAATGTGGAAACTTCGGAACCTGAAGCGATGAGCACCACATCCGGGGTTTCTCCGTTTTTCGCCACGATATAAGCGCCTCGTTCTGCCTGCAGGGCGTCATCGTAGCGACAGCCTGTGGAGGGGAGGTCGTTGATGTTCTGGCGGGAGAGGACTAAGGCAGTCGGTGTTTTTGTGTTTTCCATCGCCATTTTCCAAGCAACGGACGTTTCCGCCGCATCAGCGGGACGGAGCGCCAACATGCTCATTTCACCGTGGTGATTGTGGAGTTTTTCCATGAGCCGCAATTGTGCTTCATGCTCGATGGGCTGATGGGTGGGACCGTCTTCGCCCACACGGAAGGCATCGTGCGACCATACGTATTTTACCGGAACTTCCATCAATGCGGAGAGGCGGAAAGCAGGCTTCATATAGTCGGAGAAGACGAAGAATGTGCCGCATGCCACATGGATTCCGCCATGCAGGGCTATGCCGTTGCACAATACCGCCATCGTCAGTTCCGCTACGCCGGCTTGCAGGAATTTACCGCTGAAATCACCTTTCACCAGATTGCGGGCACCGCCTTTGATGAAGCCGTCCGTTTTGTCCGAATTGGAAAGGTCTGCCGAGCTGACAATCATGTTGTCGACTTGTTTCGCCAGTTCCACCAGTACGTCTGCTGATGCGGCGCGCGTGGCAATATTTGCCTTGTGGGCAATGGCTTTATAGTCGATTTCGGGAGCATTGCCGGACATGTATTGATGAAAACGGGCTGCCAGTTCGGGGTTCGCTTTTTCCCAAGCGGCTTGCTCTTCCTTTTTCTTGCGGGCATAAGCGCGTTTTGCTTCCAGAATCTTGGCATAGTATTCCTTGACGTCGGGGAATATCGTGAAAGGATGCCGGGGATCGCCACCGAGGTTTTCAATGGTCTTTTCGATGGAAGCGCCTGCTGCGCTCAACGGTTGCCCGTGGGTGGACACTTTGTTCGAGTAGTCTTCGTCATTGGCACCGACAGCGCCTTTCCCCATCAGCGTGTGGCCGATAATCAGGACGGGACGTTCTTTCTCATCCTGTGCGGCGCGTAAAGCGCGGCGGATGTCGTCGGCATCGTTCCCTTTGATGGTGATGACGTGCCAACCCCATGCTTTATATTTGGCAGCGGTGTCTTCGGTAGTCACCTCTTCCACTGTTGTGGAGAGTTGGACATTGTTGGCGTCGTAGAACATAATCAGGTTGGAGAGCCCCAGCGTTCCGGCGATGCGTCCCGCGCCTTGCGAGATTTCTTCCTGGATGCCTCCGTCGGAGATGAAAGCGTAGGTTTTGTGTGCCATCCATTCGCCGAAACGGGCCACGAGAAAGCGTTCGGCGATGGCGGCACCGACAGCCATGGCATGTCCCTGACCTAACGGTCCGGAGGTATTTTCAATGCCGCGTTGCACGTCTCTTTCCGGATGTCCCGGCGTAACGCTGCCCCATTGGCGGAAGTTTTGTAAATCTTCCATGGAGAATTTGCCGATCAGGCTCAATACGGCGTATAACATCGGCGACATGTGTCCCGGATCCAAAAAGAAGCGGTCGCGGTTTGCCCATGCGGCATCGTCCGGGTCAAAATTCATGAATTCGGAAAACAGTACGTTCACGTAGTCTGCTCCTCCCATGGCGCCTCCGGGGTGCCCGGATTTGGCTTTTTCCACCATGGCGGCTGCCAGAATGCGGATGTTGTCCGCTGCTCTGTCGGTAATTGTGTTCATGCTATGATAATTTTAATGTTTTTATAATCTTACAGGTTCAAGTCTTTGTATTGATGCTCCCACCAAGCCGGTTTGCCTTTCAGGTATTTGGCAAAGTAGGAGAGGATGGTGTTGTTCCACAGGATGCGTTGCTGGTAATCTACTACGGCGTGGTCCGCATCCTTGACCAATACGAGTTCTGCGTCTTTACCCAGGAGCTTCAATGCCGTGTAGAACTGTATGCTTTCCCCGGTGGGTACGTTCACGTCTGCTGTTCCGTGTATCAATAAAATGGGCACTTGCACCTTGTCGGCATTGAACAGCGGGCTTTGGTCCACGTAGATGTCCTTCCGGTTCCAGGGGTAGGAGTGGGCGGAGGCGTTGATGCTGTAGCCGTAGCCCCAGTAACCCTCGCCCCAGTAGCTGGATATGGAGGAGATGCCCGCGTGCGAGATGGCGCAGGCGAACAGGTCGGTTTGAGTGGTCAGATACTCGGTGGTGAAGCCGCCATAGGAAGCCCCCATGCAACCGATGCGGGAAGCATCGATGAAAGGATGTGCTTTGGCGAAAGCTTTCACGGAAGCAATGATTTCATCGGCGGTTATTTTGCACCAGTTGTTTTGGTGGCGGGCGGAAAATTCCTGTCCGTAGCCGATGGCTCCCGACGGTTGCAGGACATAAACCACATAGCCGTTCGCCGTGTAGAGGTTGAAAGGCCATCTGCCGCCGAATGTGCGGGATACGGGGGTTGTGCCTCCGTAGTAATACACAATCAGAGGGTATTTTTTGGAAGAATCGAAGTTTGCCGGCAAATAGTACCGCCCGTCGATGAGAGTGCCTTTTTTGTAGTTGTAGTCCCAATCTTTCATTTCACCGAATTCCACGTCACGGAATTGCTTCTGGCAAGGATTGTCCCATAAGATTGCCTTGTCGTCTGTGAGGTCAAGCGTGTACACTTGTGCGGGATAGTGGACGGTGGATGCAGTGTACATCATGGCGGGGGCATGTTGTGCCCAAGTAGTCTGCAAAATCATGTCTCCGGGGCAGTCGATGCGGGAGAATTTCCCATTCCGGTAGCGGTAGAGCCGAACAAAGTCGGCATCGGTGACTTTGGCGTAGATGTTTCCGTCATCATGCCATACAGCCTCTTCCACCGACGGGTTGAAGTCGCGGGTAATCGCTTGTGCCTTGCGGCTTGCCAGGTCGTAGATGAAGAGCTGGGTGTCATACTGGTTGGGAATCTGTCCTTTTGCCACTTTTTCTCCTAATGTGCCGAATGCCGATGCGCCGCCCTGCACCAGTAGTTTCTTGCCGTCCGGCGAGAATTGGCAGCTGACGGAAATCGTGCGGTCTTTCCACAGCGTGTCTATTTGCAGGGTCTCCATGTCCAGCAGGTAGATATTCTGCTTGGAGAAGGGAAACTCTCCGTAGACCGGGCGGGAGGTGGAGAAAATCAGTTGCTTGCCGTCCCGGCTGATGTCTTGCAGCGAAGTGGAGAGGTTGCCCCACGTCAGGCGCGAGTGCAACCCGGTCGCCAGGTCGTATTTGCACAGGAAAGTGCGGTTGCGGAAGTATGCCTGCCTGTCCTGGACGCCGTCTAATTTGCGCAGTTCCCATTTCGGGTCGTCGTATTTTTCCGTGTCCGTGTAAATCAGGTAGGTGCCGTCAGGCGACCAGGTGTAGTTGTGGATTTTGGCGTCTTCCCGTATCAGGCACCCCTGGTGTCCGCTTTCGACGTCGTAGGCATACAGCGAGCGGCTGCCACCCTCGTTTTGCAGGTAGGTCACCGCGTCCTGTCCGGGCATCCATTGCAAGGCGCCGACGGTATTACCGGCGAACATGTAGGCGATTTCCTGGGTCGCCACGTTGTAGATGTAAGTGTTGGAAGTGGCTTTCCCCTCCACGATGTTGCTCTTGCCCACCAAAGCGTATTTGCCGGAGTGGGAGAGGTCCAAGCGTGTGATGCGCATGCCGTTCAGCACGTCGTCGATGCGCTTGCCGCGTTTCGGCGACACGGAGAACACCACCGGTTCCCCGGCAAATGCTTCGTCGGCGTCAAAGCGTGCGAAAACGGCTTTCCCGCCCTGCGTCAAGGCTTTCACGACAATCAGGTGTTTGCCCGGAATCCACTCCACGGGCACCGTCTGCGTGGAGGCTTCCGCCCGGGAGGCGGTCGCTTTTTTCACGCCGTCCACGTAGATTTCGGCAACGCCGAACAGGCGGAACGTCAGTTTACCGCTGATCCAGTCGGGGTTCTCCAGGTAAGTGGCGTAGTAGTTCAGCGACCACGCGCCGCCCGTCTGAGCCGCCGTGACCGTATCCTGTTCCAGGGATGCCGTGCCCCATTGCAGGCTGCCTTCCGTCCTGCCGTCGGCAGGGGACATCCGGCGGACGTCCAGACCGCTGTATTCCAAGAGCATGGTTTCCCCGAAGGTCTTGTCTTTCACGTTTTTCACTTCACTCAATGCCGGTTGTTTCACCCCGACGGGCGTCAGGGACAACCACTGTTTCACCTCCTGTGCCTGCACACCGATGCAGCAGGCGAGGAGGAAAGGAAGGAGGAGTTTTTTCATATCTTATTTTGTTTCGTTTTTATTGTTGGAAATCGGGGAAATACCCTCCGATGTGGCGCGTTCCTCCATCCGTTTGATGCGTTCCTCCAAATCGGGATGGGTGGAGAACAGTTGGTTCAGTTTGCTGCTTTTCTGCGCGCCGGCTTGCTCCTGCATCGTTTTCAGTTTGCGGAAGGAGAGAGACATGGCACAAGGGTTCTTGCCCGCCTTTTTCAGAAATTCATAGCCGTAGTCGTCGGCTTCCCGTTCCTGCTTCTGGGAGTGCCGGGCGCCCACCAACGCTTCCCCAAGGCTGCCCAATTGCGACTCGGTCAGCGCGGCGGCCTTGCCTCCCTTGGAGGAGATGCCGTCTTTCAGGGCGGAGGTCAGCAGGGAGGTGCGGAAAGCCCGTTTGGAATCCCGGTGGGCGACGTGCCCGATTTCATGCCCGATGACGCCCAACAGCTCCTCGTCGCTCATGATGTCCATCAGGGCGGAGAAGACACGGACGCTGCCGTCCGCACACGCGAAAGCGTTTACGTCTGTGACGTGGTACACCTTGAAATTCAGCGGAATGCCATCCGCATCGCCCAATCCTTCGGTCAGCTTTTTCAACCGTTCGGTGTATGGACTGTTTTCCTCGCACACCTTGTTGTTTTTATCCATCCAGTCAATATATTCTTTCACATATCCTGCCATCTGTTCGTCGGTCAGCGTGGAGGCTTGCACCACCTTGGTGGCTCCGCTGACTGCTTTCTTCAGATTGAATTGCCCTGCAGCAGGAATAGAAAATGCAAAACCGAATAATCCGATAGTGTATAATATTACAAGTGATTTTTTCATATGTCGTTTATTTACAAATGAATGACGAAAGGCAGGAAGCCATATGGATTCCCGCCTTTCTTATTTGTAATCAGGCTGTTCGCCTTTCTACAATCATTGGATGGTGTTATTTACTTCTTTCGGGTTCGGACCGTACTCGTTGGTACCCTGCTGTCCTTCCAGGATGGTCAGGTACAGGAAGTACAGTGCACCGATTACGGGAACGAGGCAGATGAGAATCCACCAACCGCTCTTGCCCACGTCATGCAGTCTGCGCACAGAAACAGCGAGGGCAGGTACGAGAACAACCAAACTGTAAAGCCCGCCGATTAATCCGTTTGTACCGATGATACCGTCGATGATATTGGCAACAATTCCAAAAATGACATTGAAGAGCACAAACATCCAGTACTCCCGTCTTCTTGCCCGACCTGAAAAGTCCTTCCAGGATTTCATAACTTTCACATACTCATTCATAATGACTAATTTTAATTATAATGATTAAGTACCGCAAAAGTAGTGATATTATTATACAATCAAACCAATTTATTGGGATTTTTTTTAATATAATCGCTCCATGATTTACAGCCTTTCTCGCCGGTCGCGAGGGGGGAGTTGCTTTGTAAAAAATGGCAATAAGCGATAGCGATGGCATCCGTTTCGTCCAACATATCCGAAGTGGTGTTTATCGTCATGAATTTGTTGAGCAACAAGGCGATTTGCTCTTTCGAGGCCGTACCCGAACCGGTAACGCTCATCTTGATTTTCCGCGGGGCGTATTCGAAAATGGGGATATCGCGTTGCAAGGCGGCTGCGATGGCGACGCCTTGCGCCCGTCCCAGTTTCAACATGGACTGAACGTTTTTGCCGAAAAACTGGGCTTCTATAGCCAGTTCATCCGGTTGATAACTGTCGATGACCTGCAAGGTGCGTTTGAAGATGCGCTGCAACTTGATGTAAGGGTCGTTGATTTTATTCATATCCAGAACGCCGGACACCACCAGTTCCGGTTTTTTATGCCTTCCTTCCGTCCGGATAATGGCGTAGCCCATGAAATTGGTGCCGGGGTCTATGCCCATGATGAGTTTTTCCATGGGGTCAGATTTCGGTGAGTACGCTGCTGAAACATACATAGCGGTCGGCATAACGGCAGATAATCCGTTCTTCGATAGGGGGCAGGTGTCGGTTCAGAAACTCTTCTTTTTGCCTTTCGTCTTTAAAAAATATCTGCACGGAGTAGGTTTTTCCCTCCGGTTGGTCAATGGACACTTTGGTAAAGAGAAGGTCCTCGCAGGCTTTTTGATTCAAGACCGCTGCCACATAATGCTCCCGCATGAAAGAAATCCATTCGTTTTCAATCTCTTCGTCAATGATAAAGGTGGTATTGTAAATGATTCTCATGTCGCTTCTCCTTACTTTTTCTCCAGTTCTCTATAGAGCCGTCCCGCCTCAACGCTGTACACGCTACCCGAATACTCGGACACCAGCAGCTTGTAGAGTTCCCGGGCGCCTGCCGTGTCCTGCTGTTCTGTTTTCAAGACGGCAAGCTGCATAATGGCTTCCGCCCGAATGTAGGTCTGTTCCGATTGTCCTTTCAGTTGCTCCAAGATGCGTGCGGCTTCTTCCGTTCGTTTAAGCCCGTGCAACAGTTTGGCTTTTTGCAGGGCGGCGCGGTCGATGATTCCCGGCTGTTCGCTGTTTGCCAGGCTGTCTAAGGTGTCAAGTGCCCGGTCGTTCTCTTGTTTGACCATCAGATATTCCGCCCGTGCCAATCTTTCCAAATCGTGATTACCCTCTTCTTCCGTGTAATTCATCCGGATGAAATGTGCCATTTGGATGGCATCGTTGGAAATCAGTTTGCTGGTGGCGCCTTTCAACACGTCGAACTGCGCTTTAGCCCACAACAGGTCGCCGGTATAATAGGCGAGCCAGGCTTTTTTCAATTTGGCTTCGTAACCGATGTCGTTGTTGGGATTGCTCTTTTCGATTTGCGTGTAGAGTATCGTAGCCTCCCAGGGGTTATCCATGAAAGCAAGCAAATCCGCTCGCTTGAATTTCAACAGACTTTGCCTGTTCAGGTTCAGCCGTCGCATTTGGATGCTCTTTTGCAGGACGGCATCCGCAGAATCCGGTTGCTGCAATTGGTAAGCGTACAGATCCGAAAGCAGGATGGCGACCTCCAGATTGTCCGGGGTATACAGGTATTCTTGCATATATTCCTTGCACTGCTGTGCCAGTTTTCTAAAACTTTCTTGCGGAGCCTGCTGTTCCCGGAAGCGTGTATTCTCGTTGCTTAATATCTCTTTGCGGGCGGTGAGGTAGAAGTCGTTGCTGTCTTTCCCCTGTTCCAGTACCCGATTGTAGGCAAGAACAGCCAAATCGTATTTCCCGTCGGTTGAAGCGCTGCGGGCAATCTGAATGTAGCTGCCGAGTTTGCCTTTGGCTTTGCGGTTAAGTTCTGCGGCGTCTTCCAAGGCTTTGTCGTAACGGCGGACCTGCAGATTATACCAGATGGACAATTCATCGAATACGGGATGGTGGTCCGTCTGACGCACCACTGCGCCCAACTTCCGCTCGATGACCGTATCTACGCTATTGATGATGTCGTATGAGCGGGCAAAATTCAATTGTGAGGTAATCGTGTTCAAATCGCCCGGTTGGGCTTCCAGGTGCCGGATGAACAGGTCCATCATCTTCTCGTAGTCCCGCTCCATCAGGTAGTTGTCCCCCAGCTCGCGCAGAAAAGCGGTGGGTTTGTTCAGCAACTCTTGTCCGCGCAGGTAGGTGCGGACCGCCCATCCGTATTCCCGGATGTTCCGGAACTTGTAGGCGAGGCTGTTGATGTCCGAACTTTGCGGAATTAGGTTCTTGACGGCTTTCTCGTAATATTCCTCCGACTTTTTCGGTTTGCCTTGTTGCTCATATATAAATCCCAGATTCACCAGAAAATCCTTGTTCTTGCCGTCCGTCTTCAGGAATTTCTTCAACACCTCCTCCGCCTGGTCGTACATCTTGCCGTTGATCAGGCAAATGATGTGATAGTCCAGGTAGTTGGAGGACTTGGTCCGTTCGTAGAGCTGCATGAACAACTGCGCCGCTTTCTCATACTCCTTGTTTTGATAATAGGTATATGCCAACTGCGAATCGTTGTTCCGTTGCGCCATCGTACAGAACGGAAGCAAGAGCAAAAGGAGGAAGGCGAACCTTTTCATGTTTCGGTTTTATCGGATGATGTCCGTGCCCATGAATCCCTGCAACACTTCGGGCAACCGTATGCCCTCTGCGCACTGATTGTTCTCCAGCAGGGCGGCGACGATGCGCGGCAATGCCAGCGAACTGCCGTTCAAGGTGTGGCAGGTGGTGGTCTTCTTGTCGCCCTTGTCCTTGAAGCGCAGTTTCAAGCGGTTCGCCTGGAACTCCTCGAAGTTGGACACGGAACTGACCTCCAACCATTTCTCCTGTGCTTTGGAGTAGACCTCGAAGTCATAGGTGAGGGCGGAGGTGAAACTGATGTCGCCACCGCACAGGCGCACGATGCGGTAGGGGAGTCCCAATTTGACAAGCAGCCCCTCCACATGTTTCACCATGCCGTCCAGCGCTTCGTAGGAGGCTTCCGGGCGGGTAATCTGTACGATTTCCACCTTGTCGAACTGGTGCAGGCGGTTCAACCCGCGCACGTCCTTCCCGTAAGAGCCTGCCTCGCGGCGGAAACAGGCGGAGTAGGCGGTATTTTTGACAGGCAGTTTCTCACCCTCCACGATGGTGTCGCGGTAGATGTTGGTCACCGGCACCTCCGCCGTCGGAATGAGGTAGAGGTTATCCTCGTTCACGTAATACATCTGCCCGTCCTTGTCCGGCAATTGTCCCGTGCCGTAGCCCGAATCCTCGTTCACCATCAGGGGCGGCTGCACCTCCTGGTAGCCCGCCTTGATGTTCTCGTCCAGGAAAAAGTTGATCAGCGCGCGCTGCAGGCGTGCGCCCAAACCCTTGTAAAGCGGGAAGCCCGCTCCCGTGATTTTCACGCCCGTCTCGAAATCGATTAAATCGTATTTCTTCGCCAGTTCCCAGTGGGGCAGGTCATCCCCATGCTTCTGCGGAATGTTCTCCACAACCTTGACAATCTCGTTGTCCGCCTCTGATTTTCCCGGGCGCACCGACGCATGCGGCATGTTCGGCAGACGGAGCAGCAGGGCGTTCAGTTCCGCGCCCACCTCGTTGCGCCGGTCATTCATTCCGGCGATGGCGTTCTTCAATTCCGCCGTTTCGCGGCGTGCCTGTTCCGCCTCCTCCTTCTGTCCCGACTGCATCAGTTGTCCGATGGCTTTGGCGGTGCGGTTCATTTCCGCCTGTTTCGCCTCCGCCTCCTGTTGGAGCGTGCGGCGCAGGTTGTCGAGTTCTATGATTTTCTCCACTGCCTCGCGTGCGTCGAAGTTCTTCACTGCCAGGCGTTCTATGACGGTCTCCTTGTTCTCCTGTATGAATTTGAGATTCAGCATATCGGTTACGTATTTATTTCACGCAAATATAAGAAAAAAACTCCCGTATTCATGCAGAATACAGGAGTCGAATATTTCATGATTTTTTTTCAGTTTATTCTGCAACAGCTTCCACTGAAACGAACGACTTGTTGTTCTTTCTTTTACGGAAGACAACCGTGCCGTCTGTCAAAGCGAACAGGGTGTGGTCCTTGCCCATACCTACATTCTCGCCCGGATTGTGTACGGTTCCTCTCTGGCGTACGATGATATTGCCTGCTTTAGCAAACTGTCCGCCCCATACCTTTACACCTAATCTTTTGCTTTCTGATTCGCGGCCGTTCTTAGAACTACCGACACCTTTCTTATGTGCCATATCGTTATTCTTGTTTTAGAGGTTACAAATTGAGTTAAGCGTTGATTGCTTCGATTTGGATCTGCGTCATGCACTGACGGTGGCCGTTCTTTCTCTCAAACGTCTTTCTTCTTTTCTTCTTGAAGACAATCACTTTGTCGGCTTTCACGTGAGCCAATACTTTTGCGGTAACTTTCGCGCCTTCCACTTTAGGCGTACCGATTTGGATTTTTCCATTGTTGTCAATCAGAAGAACGTTGTCGAATTCGATTTGAGAACCCTCTTCCGCTGCCAGTCTGTGAACGTAAACCTTGCGGTCTTTTTCTACTTTGAACTGCTGTCCTGCAATTTCTACAATAGCGTACATTTGATAATGTTTTTAATGTTAGTACCACGGGGTGGGCTTTCGACCACTTATTGTACCCCTAAGGAAAATTTGCGGCGCAAAGGTAGGATATTATTTTGTATATCCAAAGAGTTGCCGCGCTAATTTTGGACAAATCGTAAAATTTTACCCCTTAATTGTTCGACAGTGAGGAAGATTCATTATTTTTGCCCTACAAATACAGAAAAAAGAAATGAAACACATTGCACGTTTCCTGATGTGGCTCGGCGGGTGGAAATTCGTGGGGCGCGGTCCCGATGTCCCCAAGGCGGTCATCATATCGGTGCCGCACACATCCAACTGGGATTTTGTTTGGGGCGAACTGGCATTCCTCAGCCAGGGGGTGCCGGCGTTTATCCTGATGAAGAAAGAGTTTTTCTTTTTCCCGCTGGGGATGCTCCTGCGGGCGTTGCGGGTGCTGCCCGTGGACCGCGGCAAGAAGGACAGCCAACTGGTGGACCAGCTGGTGAAGGAGTTCAAGCAGCGCGACTCCATGTACCTCTGCCTCACGCCCGAAGGGAGCCGGAAGAAACGCAAGAAGTGGAAGCGCGGTTTTCTTGCCATTGCTTTGGCGGCCGATGTGCCGGTGTATTTAGGGCGTATCGACTACAAGACGAAGACCTGCCGCATCGGTCCCCTGTTTTTCCCCACCGGCGACGTGGATGCCGACCTGAAGTATATCATGAGCACCTACCGGAACGCCAACCCGAAATATCCGGAAAACTTTTCTTGTGGAGATTGATAAAAAACTAAACCTATGAATCATTTGGTGATTATGGCGGGAGGGGTAGGCAGCCGTTTCTGGCCCATGAGCACTCCCGAATGCCCGAAGCAGTTCATCGACGTCCTGGGAACGGGACGCACGCTCCTGCAATTGACCGTAGACCGTTTTCGGGATGTCTGCCCCGTGGAAAATGTCTGGGTGGTCACTTCCGTGCGCTACCGCGACCTTGTCCGTGAACAGCTGCCCGGCATCCCCTCCGACAACATCCTCCTGGAGCCCTGCATGCGCAATACGGCTCCTTGCATTGCTTATGTGACGTGGAAAATCAAACAGCGCGATCCCGAGGCGGTGCTTGTCATCTCCCCGTCGGACCATATCGTGCTGGACACCGCCGAATTTGTCCGTGTGGTCCGGAAGGGGGTGGCGTTCGTGTCGGCGGAGGAACGCATCCTGACGCTCGGCATGGTGCCTACGCGCCCGGAAACCGGATACGGTTATATACAGGTGAAGCCGCAGGGGACGCTTCACGAAGGCGAAATCCGTGATGTGGAGGCATTCCGGGAAAAGCCCGACCTTGCCACCGCACAGGCTTACCTTTCGGCGGGAGGCTACTATTGGAATGCCGGTATTTTTCTATGGAACATCCGGACTGTCGAAAAGGCGTTCCGCGACAACTGTCCGGCGATTGCCGCCGTTTTCGATCGCCTGGAGCCGGCTTTCTTCACCCCGCAGGAGCAGGAAGAGGTCAATGAACTGTTTCCGACCTGCCCTTCCATCTCCATCGACTATGCCGTCATGGAACATGCGCGGAATATCTTTGTATTCCCGGCTTCTTTCGGCTGGTCGGATTTGGGCACCTGGGGCTCCCTCTACGAACAAATCCCTCGCGATGCTGCCGGAAATGCGGTGGTAGGCGCAGGGGTGCGGATGGTGGAGAGCGGCGGGTGCGTGGTGCATGTCCCCGCAGGACGGCGAATGGTGGTGCAGGGGTTGCAGGACTGCATCATCGCCGAATCGGACGGCGTCCTGCTCATCTGCCGCAAGTCGGACGAGCAGCGCATCAAAGAGTTTTCCGCCGCCTTAAACGCATAGAAAATTCATCGTTTTCCCATTGTATTCCGCCCCAAGTTGCGCCGTGGTTGCGCTATGATTCCGTCGCAGCTGGGACGGGGCAGCCTCGGACTTCGGTCGCTCGGGAGCGAACGAGCACCGAACCAGTCCCGAAGCAGCAGCGAAGAAAGGGGCATGCAACCATGGCGCAATCGGGGGACGGAATGCTATTTTGTACCTTTATTTATGTGGTGTGTCTGAAATTATGCTTACATTTGTTGCATCTAATGAAATGAATTATGGATGCACAGAAAGTGGACATGTTTATTGCGACGAAAGGCGAATACTTTCCGCAGGACAGATTGATGATGATTCGGGAGAAACTGTTGGATGTCGATGAAAGCCGGTGGTTCAGCATCATGTCGGTACAGTTCAAGAATCCGAACACGGCGCTGATTCTCTCCATCGTGCTGGGCGGATATGGCGGCGACCGCTTTTACATCGGGGACACGGGGATTGCCATCGGCAAGCTGATTACCTGCGGCGGGCTCGGGATTTGGGCGATTGTCGATTGGTTCCTGATTTCCGACGCCACCCGTCAGAAGAATTACGAGAAATTGGCTTTGATGCTCTGATGCCATGCGGAGAGGTGGACTGTACCTCTACGCGGGCTTGTTGTGCGCGTGCGGCTACGGGTGGTTGCTGTGGCATCTGTTTGCGGAAGGCGGGGGGATGGCGTGGTGGGGATGTCCTTCCCGGCGGCTGTTCCGCCTGCCGTGTCCCGGCTGCGGGGCAACGCGGGCTTGCCTGAAGCTGCTGCACGGGGAGTTCGGGGAGGCGTTCCGGTTGAATCCGAACGCCTATATTATTATGGCGGCGTTGGTTGCGGTGCCGGTGTTGCTGGCGTTGGACTACGGCGGGCGGCACGGGTTGTTCCGGAGGGTTTGCGAGGGGGTGGAGCGGTTGTTGGGGAGGCGGTGGGTGCTCGCGGCGGTGGTGCTGGCGGAGGGGGGAATTTGGGTGAGGAATTTTTGTTTGTATTTTTAGTTTGTATTTTTAGAGGGAAAAAGAGGGCGGGATTGGAAAATAATACCTATTTTTGAAAGCATTAAAAATTATTCATGATTAACCAGGCTTATGGCACAGGAAGAAGAAAACTTGAAATCATTGCCCGATAACGCGTATCGGGAATTGGCGCCGGGGGAGGAGTATCATCCCATTATGCCGGCAGGTGGCAAACCGAAAGAGGTGACGGTGTACTCCGTGACGTTCGGTATTATTATGGCGGTTATTTTTTCAGCCGCCGCGGCTTATTTGGGATTGAAGGTGGGGCAGGTGTTCGAGGCGGCGATACCGATAGCCATCATCGCGGTGGGAATGGGGACGCTGATGAAGAAGGACAATATGCTGGGGCAGAATGTCATCATCCAGTCCATCGGCGCCAGTTCGGGCGTCATCGTGGCGGGCGCCATCTTCACTTTGCCGGCGTTGTATATCCTCGGGTTGGACGCCCATTTTTACCAGATATTCCTGTCGTCGCTGTTCGGCGGATTGCTGGGTATATTAATGTTGATTCCGTTCCGCAAGTATTTCGTGAAGGACATGCACGGGAAGTATCCTTTCCCGGAGGCGACCGCGACGACGGAGGTGCTGGTGTCCGGCGAAAAGAAGGGCAACCAGGCGAAGCTGCTGGCGGTGAGTGGTCTGATCGGCGGTCTGTATGACTTCTGCATCAGTACGTTCGGATGGTGGACGGAGACGGTGACCACGCGCCTGATGGGATGGGGAGAGGTGTTGGCGGACAAGTTCAAGCTGGTGTTCAAGGTGAACACGGGGGCTGCGGTGCTCGGTCTGGGGTATATCATCGGGTTGAAATACGCGGCGATTATCTGCGCGGGTTCGTTTACGGTGTGGTTCGTGCTGATTCCTTTCATCAGTTATTTCGCCGCCGGGCAGACGGTGGCGGTGGGTGAGGGGATAAACCTGCTACTGGGCGAGATGTCGGCGGAGCAGATTTTCACGAACTATGCGCGGCACATCGGTATCGGGGGCATCGCCATGGCGGGCATCATCGGTATCGTGCGGTCGTCGGGCATCATCAAGCAGGCTGTGGGACTGGCGGTGAAGGAGTTGGGCGGCAGGAAAAGCGCGGAGGAGAACGTGGTGCGCACGCAGCGCGACCTGTCGATGAAATTCATCCTGTCGGCGTTGCTGGCTGTGTTGGTCACGACTTTCCTGTTTTTCCAGTTCGGCGTGTTGGGCAATTGGTTCCAGACGCTGGTGGCGATTCTGATTGTGTTTATCATTTCGTTCCTGTTCACGACGGTGGCGGCGAATGCCATTGCCATCGTGGGGTCGAATCCGGTGTCGGGGATGACGCTGATGACGTTGATTCTGGCTTCCCTGGTGCTGGTGAGCGCGGGGTTGAGCGGGACGAGCGGCATGATGGCTTCCATGATTATCGGCGGCGTGGTGTGTACGGCGTTGTCCATGGCGGGCGGTTTTGTGACCGACTTGAAAATCGGCTACTGGCTGGGCACGACGCCGGTGAAGCAGGAGAAGTGGAAGTTCTTAGGTACCTTCGTTTCGGCTGCCACGGTGGCCGGGGTGATGATGGTGCTGAACCAGACTTACGGCTTTGTGGGTGAGAACGCATTGGTCGCTCCGCAGGCGAACGCCATGGCGGCGGTCATCAAGCCCTTGATGGAGGGAGGGGCTACGCCGTGGATGCTTTATTTTGCCGGAGCGGCGTTGGCATTGATTCTGACCATGATCGGGGTGCCGGCGCTGGCGTTTGCGTTGGGGATGTTCATTCCTTTGGATTTGAATACGCCTCTGTTGATTGGCGGTTTGGTGAGTTGGTATGTCTCCACCCGCAGCAAGGATGAGCGGGTGAATAAGATGCGCCGTGACCGCGGTACGCTGATAGCCTCCGGTTTTATTGCCGGCGGTGCGTTGATGGGTGTCGTGAGCGCCGTATTGAAATATGCGGGTGCCGATTGGTATAACGCATGGAGCGGGGCGGAATGGCTTGCCGTGGTGATGTATGTGGCGATTATCGCGTATTTTATTTGGGATGCGCGGCGCGCTCGCGAAGAGTGAGTTTGGAATAGAGAGTAATCAAGAAAACAGAAAGATATGGAATTGAAAGAACGTTTTTTGAAATATGTCGGCTTCGACACGCAGAGCGACCCGGAGAGCGAGACTTATCCGTCGGCGGCAAAGGAACTGGTGTTGTTGAACCATCTGGCAGAGGAGATGAAAGGGCTCGGGTTGCAGGATGTGGAGGTGGATGCCAATGGGTATGCGATGGGTACGATTCCTGCCACGCCGGGATATGAGGCTCGCCCGATGATCGGGTTTATCGCCCATGTGGATACCAGTCCCGACATGAGCGGCGCGAATGTGAAGCCGCAAGTGATTGAGAATTACAATGGTGAAGACATCCGTCTGAATGATTCGTTGATGATGCGGGTGGCGGATTTCCCTGAGTTGTCTTTTTATAAGGGGCATACGCTGATTACGACCGACGGGACGACGTTGTTGGGTGCCGATGACAAGGCGGGGGTGGCGGAAATCATGACGGCTGCCGAGTATATGATGGCTCATCCGGAACTGAAACACGGACCGGTGCGCCTGGGTTTCACACCGGACGAGGAGATCGGGCGTGGCGTGGATTTCTTCGATGTGAAGCGCTTCGGGGCGAAGTTCGCCTATACCGTGGACGGCGGTTTCGAAGGGGAGTTGGAGTATGAGAATTTCAATGCCGCCGGCGCGAAGATAGAGGTGCAGGGGCAGAATATCCATCCGGGATACGCCAAGGACAAGATGATTAACGCGCTGCAGGTGATTGCGGAGTTGAACGCCATGCTGCCTCCCTGCCAGCGTCCGGAACACACGGAAGGGTACGAGGGATTCTATCACTTGATTTCCGTGAAGGGGGAAGTGGAGCAGGCTTCCTGCGACTATATCATCCGGGATCATTCCCGCGAGAAGTTCGAGGAGAAGAAGGCGTATTTGCAGAAGGCGGTGGAGTTGTTGAGCATGAAATACGGGGAAGGGGTGCTGAAGCTGACCTTGAAGGACCAGTATTATAATATGCGTGAGCAGGTGGAGCCTTATCCCGAAGTGATAGACAAGGCTTTTCAGGCGATGACGCAAGCCGGAGTGACTCCGATTGTGCGTCCCATTCGCGGCGGTACGGACGGTGCGCGGCTCTCTTATATGGGGCTGCCTTGCCCGAACCTTTTCACGGGAGGCATGAACTTTCACGGCAAATATGAGTACTGCTCGCTGGACACGATGAAGAAGGCGATGCAGACTATTCTGAACCTGGCTGTTCTGTGGGCAGACTGATACATGTGATTTAAAATATCGTTACCTTTGCCGACTGTCTGAAAAAGTATATGATGTATTCATCCGATTTAGATATAGCCATGGAAGCGGCTTTGCATGCCGGGGCGGAAGTTTTGAAGATATACCGTGATCCCGCCGCCGATTTTGAAATCGAATGTAAAGCGGACCATTCCCCTTTAACGATTGCCGACCGACATGCCAATGAGGTGATTATGCGCTATCTGACGCGCACGGCACATCCGATTATCAGCGAAGAGAACAGGAATATGGATTATAGCGTGCGGCGCACATGGGAGAGGGTGTGGGTGGTGGATCCGTTGGACGGGACGAAGGAGTTTATCAAGCGGAATGGGGAGTTCACGGTGAATATCGCGTTGGTGGAGGAGGGGCGTCCGGTGTTGGGCGTGGTGTATATCCCGGTGCGGGGCGTGATGTATTACGGTTCGGAGGGGAACGGGGCGTACCGGGTGGAAGAGGCGTTGTGGCAAAACGGGGAAGGGGCGGAAGCGTTGAAGAACCGGGCGGAACGCCTGCCGTTGCGACGCCGGGACGGGAAGTTTGTCGTGGTGGCATCCCGGTCGCATTTGAGCGTGGAAACGGCGGCATTCATCGAGCGCATGCGACAGGAACACGGGGAGGTGGAAATGATATCGGTGGGGAGTTCCATTAAAATCTGTTTGGTGGCGGAAGGGACGGCGGATGTTTATCCCCGCTTCGCTCCGACGATGGAGTGGGATACGGCTGCCGGGCATGCGGTGGTGCGTGCGGCGGGACGGGAGATTTATCGGGAGGACGGGGTGACGCCGTTGAGGTATAATAAGGAGGATTTGCTGAATCCTTGGTTTATCGTGAAATAATAACAGGAAATATGGCGGAGAATATTTATCCGATTTTTGATAAGATGTTGCAGCGCAATGACCGGGAGGCGTTGTTGAAGCAACGGGGAATCATGATTTGGTTCACCGGATTGTCCGGTTCCGGGAAAAGCACGCTGGCCATTGCGTTGGAACGTGAGCTGTACCGTCGCGGGATATTGTGCCGTATATTGGACGGCGACAATATACGGAGCGGGATTAATAATAATCTGGGGTTCTCGGAGGCGGACAGGACGGAGAATATCCGCCGGATAGCCGAAGTGTCGAAATTGTTTGTGGACTGCGGAATCGTGACCATAGCGGCATTTATCAGCCCCACCCATGCCATTCGCAAGATGGCCGCTGACATCATCGGATGGGAGGATTTCCTGGAGGTGTATGTGAGTACGCCTATCGAGGAGTGCGAAAGGCGGGATGTGAAGGGGTTGTATGCCAAGGCACGGAGAGGCGAAATCAAGGAGTTTACAGGCATTTCCTCTCCATTTGAGGCTCCTGACGATGCGTTCGTTTCGATTGATACGACGCGGCAACCGTTGGAGGAGTCGGTGCGTATATTGCTGGAAGCGATAGAGCCGAAAATTCGTATGCAAAGAGTTTAATGAATAAAGAGATTGAAATGGCAGACTATAAATTGAGTCATTTGAAGGAGTTGGAAGCGGAGTCCATTCATATCATCCGCGAAGTGGTGGCAGAGTTTGAGAATCCGGTGATGCTGTATTCCATCGGAAAGGATTCGTCGGTGATGGTACGCTTGGCGGAAAAGGCTTTTGCGCCGGGAAAGGTGCCTTTCCCGCTGATGCACATCGATTCGAAATGGAAATTCAAGGAGATGATAGAATTCCGCGACCGCTATGCCCGCGAGAACAATTGGGATTTGATTGTGGAGTCCAACGAAAAGGCATTCCGCGAGGGAGTGGGGCCTTTCACGCATGGCAGCAAGGTGCATACGGATTTGATGAAGACGCAGGCATTGTTGCAGGCATTGGACAAATATAAGTTCGATGCGGCGTTCGGCGGTGCCCGGCGGGATGAGGAGAAATCGCGCGCCAAGGAGCGCATCTATTCCTTTCGGGACAAGTTCCACCAATGGGACCCGAAGAATCAGCGTCCGGAGTTGTGGAGTCTGTATAATGCCCGTGTACACAAGGGAGAGTCGATTCGGGTATTCCCGTTGTCGAACTGGACGGAGCTGGATATCTGGCAGTATATCCGGATGGAGAATATCCCCATCGTACCGCTTTATTTTGCGAAGGAACGTCCGGTTATCGAGATGGACGGGAATCTGATTATGCCCGACGATGACCGCTTGCCGGAGCAATACAAAGACCGCGTCGAGATGCGCAAAGTGCGTTTCCGTACCTTGGGATGCTGGCCCTTGACGGGTGCCGTAGAGTCGGAGGCGGATACCATCGAGAAAATTGTGGAGGAGATGATGACCACCACCAAGTCGGAGCGTACGACAAGGGTTATCGATTTTGACCAGGATGCCAGTATGGAACAGAAGAAGCGGGAGGGGTATTTTTAAGGTCCGTAACGAAAGATGAAAATGAAGATGGAAAGATTGAATATAAAGGAATTCCTGGATCAGGATGAGAAAAAGGATTTGTTGCGTCTATTGACGGCAGGATCGGTGGATGACGGCAAATCCACGTTGATCGGAAGGTTGCTTTTCGATAGTAAAAAACTTTACGAGGACCAGTTGGACGCGTTGGAGCGGGATACGAAACGGTATGGGAACGCAGGGGGAGAGATCGACTACGCTTTGTTGCTGGACGGCTTGAAAGCGGAACGGGAGCAAGGGATAACCATCGATGTGGCATACCGCTATTTTTCGACCAATAAGCGGAAATTCATCATCGCCGACACACCGGGACACGAGCAGTACACGCGTAACATGATAACGGGAGGATCGACGGCGAACCTGGCGATTATTTTGGTGGATGCCCGCACAGGAGTGATTACCCAGACGAGACGGCATACCTATCTGGTTTCTTTGTTGGGAATCAAACATGTGGTACTGGCTGTGAATAAGATGGATTTGGTGGATTACAGCCGGGAGGTGTTCGATCGGATTGTAAGCGAGTACCGCGCCTTTGCGGAACCGTTGGGAATTCCGGATGTGACCTGTATTCCGTTGTCGGCATTGAAAGGAGATAATGTGGTGGAGGGTTCGGAAAATATGGGATGGTATGACGGTAAACCGTTATTGGAACATATCGAGACCGTACATATCGGCAGCGATAAGAACTTCGAGGATTTCCGTTATCCGGTGCAATATGTGTTGCGCCCGAACTTGGATTTCCGCGGATTCAGCAGTACGGTGGCTTCCGGAGTGGTGCGACGTGGGGATGAGGTGGTGGCGCTGCCTTCGATGAAGCGTTCCCGGGTGAAGTCTATTGTAACTTACGACGGAGAGCAGGAAGAGGCATTTCCTCCGCAGGCGGTGACCATCACGTTGGAAGATGAAATCGATATATCGCGCGGGGAGATGTTGGTGCATCCTGACAACCTACCTGTTGTGTCCCGTTGTTTCGAGGCGATGTTGGTGTGGATGGATGAGAAGCGGATGAACCCGGAGGAGGCTTTTTTCATCAAGCATACGACCAATCTGACCCGGGTGAAAATCGACAAAATCCGCTATAAAGTGAATGTCAATACCATGGAGCATTCGGCGGGCGAGGCATTGGAATTGAACGAGATCGCCCGGGTGGTCTTCAGCAGCGGTAAACCGTTGTTTTTCGACCCCTATCAAAAGAATAAGAATACGGGGGCTTTCATCCTGATAGACCCCATAACGAACAACACCTGTGCGGTAGGTATGATTATCGACAAGGTGGATGAAAAGGACATGCAGGAGATGGAAGTGCCTGAGATTCATTTGAGCCGCCTGGGTATCGGGGAAGAGCATTACGAGGCGATTGAAAAGGTTGCGAGAGAATTGGATAAACAGGGCATTCCCGTCAAATTAATCAGATAATTATGGGATTATTGGAGTTTCAGAAGTTACCGGTCAATACCTTGGTAGGGGCGGATTGGAAGACTTTTCAGGGAATTACCCAAGGGCAACGGATCGATTCCGGCTACAAGATGAAGTATGGCCTGACGAAAGCGGTGTGCCGTTTGCTAAGCCCTTTGAAATCGATGCAGGACCGGCGTTATGACAAGCGTTTGAAAGGAGAGTCGGATATGGATCCGGTCTTTATTTTGGGGCATTGGCGGAGCGGCACCACCTTTGTGCATAATGTCTTGGCACATGATAAACATTTCGGGTACACGACGACTTACCAGACGGTATTTCCGCATATCATGATGTGGGGACAGCCTTTTTTCAAAAAGACGATGGCGTGGCTGATGCCGGACAAGCGCCCGACGGATAACATGGAGCTGGGGGTGGATTTGCCGCAGGAGGAGGAATTCGCCTTGTCGAACATGATGCCTTATTCCTACTATAACTTCTGGTTTCTTCCGCAGAACATGATGGACTATTGCGACCGCTTCCTGACCATGGAAAAGGCGACGGAGGAGGAGAAGAGGGTATTTCAGGAGACTTTCCTGAAGTTGGTGAAGATATCGCTGTGGAATACGAAAGGAACCCAATACCTTTCGAAGAATCCGCCCCATACGGGTAAAATCAAAGAGATTCTGGAGATATTTCCCAATGCCAAGTTCATCTATCTGATGCGCAATCCTTATACGGTGTTCGAATCGACGCGTAGTTTTTTCATCAATACGATCCTGCCTCTTCAGTTGCAACGTATATCAACGAAGGAGATGGAGCAGAATATCTTGGATGCTTACAGCCGTCTGTACCACCGTTACGAAGAAGACAAGAAACTGATACCGGAAGGGAATCTGCTGGAAATCAAATTCGAGGATTTCGAGGCGAACGCTATGGAAATGACGGAAAAGATATACCGTACGTTGTCTATTCCCGGTTTTGAGGAGGCGAGGGCGGACATTGCCGCTTATCTCGATACGAAAAAAGGTTATAAGAAGAATGCTTACAAATACGATCCCCGGACGGTGGAATTGGTGGAAAAACATTGGGGATTCGCCTTGGAACAGTGGGATTATCGATTGTAATTTATTTTAGACTCAGAACACGATGAAAGCCATTATTGTCACGATTGGGGATGAGATACTGATGGGGCAAATATTGGATACCAATTCGCGCTACATCGCGAAGCGTTTGACCGATGTCGGTGTGGAGGTGGTGGAAATGTTGTCGATTCCGGATAAGCGGGAGGAGATTTTCGATACGGTGAGATATGCCATGGAAAAGGTGGATTTGGTGCTGGTGACGGGCGGATTGGGACCGACGAAAGATGACATGACCAAAAAGGTGTTGGCGGATTATTTCGGCACTCGCTTGGTATTCAACGAGGAAGCCATGGGGTGGTTGGAAGAGTTGCTTCGTCACCGTAATGTGCCGATGAACGAGGGAAACCGTTCGCAGGCTTATCTGCCCGAGCATTGCCGCATATTGCGGAATTTCAAAGGTACGGCATCCGGTATGTGGTTTGAACGGGGATGGAAGTCGTTGATTTCCATGCCGGGTGTTCCGTTTGAGATGGAGCATTTGATGGAATTGTATGTCGTGCCCCAATTGAAAATGAAATATCCCGCCTTGCAGTTGGAGTACCGGATGGTGAAGGTGTATGATATTCCGGAATCGCAGTTGGCACAGCATTTGGAATGTTGGGAGAATGCGTTGCGGGAAGGGTTTAAATTGGCATACCTGCCTTCTCCCGGACTGGTTAAGTTGCGGGTCACCGCCAAAGGGGACGCAGTCAGGGAATTGGATGAAGTCTATGCCGGACTGAAAAAGGAGTTGGAGACGCTTCGTTATACGGAAGGAGATGACAGCATCGAGAAACAAATCGGGGAAGTTTTGCGTAAGAAAGGGGCAACGGTGGCAACGGCAGAGAGTTGCACAGGTGGGGAAATCGCTCATTTGCTGACTTCGGTACCGGGCAGTTCGGCTTATTTCAAAGGCAGTGTGGTCGCTTATTCCAATGAGGTGAAAATGGGCGTGCTGGGAGTGAGCCGGGAGGTTTTGGAACAGAATGGAGCAGTGAGTGAACCGGTGGTGTTGCAGATGGCGGAAAGGGTGCGGGATTTGATGGGAGCGGATTACGGGATTTCCACGTCGGGGGTCGCGGGTCCGGACGGAGGGACGGAGGAGAAGCCGGTAGGGACGGTTTGGATAGGGGTGGCTACTCCCGCAGGAAGCTGGGCAAAGCGGTTCGTATTTTCGTTTACGCGTGAACGGAATATTGCCAAAGCCGCAGCAAAAGCATTGGAATTATTGGAAGAAGCTGTGAGAACAAATAAATAATTTAAGTGCAATTATGAAAAAGACAGGAAAATACATGCTGATCGGGATTGTCGTATTAATCATATTGTATTGGGTCGGTCCGCGGGTTGAACGACAGGAGTTGAACAAGGAACTGCCGTTTGTCAAGACGGGTATTGAGGGCATAGAAGGATATATAGAAGGGCGCGAAGCGGGATTGCCTATAAAGGAAGGGAATGAAAGCCGGATAGTATGGGCGGATACGGCGGGAATGCCGACGGAATATGTCCTGTTGTATTTGCACGGATTTTCGGCGAGCAGTTATGAAGGCTCCGGGGTAACGTATGATTTCGTGAAAGAGTTCGGCGTCAATGCTTACCTTCCGCGATTGGCAGCGCATGGCTTGGAGGATGACGAGCCTTTGTTGGAGATGACGCCAGCCCGTTTGTATCATTCCGCCAAGGAGGCTTTGGTCGTGGCGCATAAGTTAGGCGAGAAGGTATTGGTGATGGGAACTTCGACGGGGTGCACGCTGGCATTGATGTTGGCGGCGGATTTTCCCGAATTGGTGGACGGGTTGATTCTTTATTCTCCGAATATTAAAATCAGGAATACGTTTGCTCCTTTATTGAGCGGTCCTTGGGGATTGCAACTTTCCCGCTTGGCACATGGAGGAAAGTATGCTGTAACGGAAGATGAGCCCGAAAGTGATAATTGCAAATATTGGAATTGCCGTTACCGGGTGGAAGCCCAGGTTTATTTACAGCAGTTGTTGGATATGCGGATGAACCGCAAAGAATTTGCCAAAGTGCATCAACCGGTATTCATGGGCTACTACTACCTGGACAAAAAGCATCAGGATGAAACGGTTTCCGTAAAAGCAGCATTGCGCATGTTTGATGAATTGGGTACACCAAGCAACCAAAAGGAGAAAGTGGCATTCCCGGGGGCAGGGGCGCATGTTATCGGTTGTGAACTGACCTCCCGTTCTGTTCCGGCGGTGAAAGAGGCTACTTTTGATTTTGTGAGAAGGATTTGGGGATTGGAATAAATGAAGGAATGGGGGAGTAAAACATTTGTGCTTTTACTCCCCACGGCATGTCTCATACTCTCCTATTGCAGGGGTGTATGCTTTTCAGTACATTTTTGTAAGGGGATAGATGTATGGTCGCATTCTTGAATGGAAACTTCCGATGAGGAGCGGCAACAATCGTAGATTAGGGGGGCTGTTCCGAAGCCGATATAAGCACTGATATAAGTAAGTTTGCCTATCGTGCCTGTTATACAGACATTCCCTTCGTTATAGCACTGGTGGATACTTCCGCTGTTTTCTGCAGCGTAGCCGACTAAACTGCCGGTACGTGAGTCCGTTTTTCCGTTGCTGTATCCGGTGATATTGCCGCTATTAATAGCTCGGAACAGTGAAGTGGCTTTGCCTTGGCTTCCAATGATTCCTCCGATATTGTTTCTACCTTTGGTTTCAACGCCGATGACTTCACCGCTGTTTCGAACATCGATGAAAGAGGTATTGATTGTGTTGCCGGCAATTCCTCCGGTGTGGGTGGTTATATGGCTCAAGACCGTGCTACCGTTGTAAATATTGCCGTAATTGGTACACCCGATAATGCTTGAAAGGGAAGAGTTTGCACTATATATACATCCGATGATGCCACCTGTTTGGGAAAGTGTTGTACTGTAACTACCTTGGATTGTCGAATAATTATGGCAGTTCTTGATTTCTCCGGGTGACATGATCATTCCTGCGATGCCTCCAATATGAATATTTCCTTTGGTATCGGTATTTTCTCCTTTGATTTCACCTATGGTTGTGCAATTAAGGATGGTACAGCCACTGTTTACCTGTCCTGCGATTCCGCCTATAGAGATATTTTCAGTTGTTTTATTATTGGTGAGAATGCCTTTGTAGTGGCAATTGACAATTAGAGTATTGTTGGCATATCCAACAATTCCTCCGATGTGTTTTTCCGTTTCGTTGGTAATATTGGCAACTACCGTCAGGTTGCGGATGCTGGCATTCTTTTCCGTGTAGTTGAAGATGCTGTTTTTGATTAAGTTACTTTGAATGGTATGTCCGTTTCCATCGAAGTGTCCGGTGAACTTGTATTCCGAACTTCCGATAGATTTCCACTCGGCGTTTTCGGCAATGGTGATATCTGTGGTTAAACGATAATATTTCCCGCTACTTTTACTTACATTGCCAACCAAATATCTCAATTCTTTGGCTGTAGAAATGAGATAAGGAGATTCTTGTGTTCCATTCCCTTGCAGCGAAGTCGCAGGGGAAGTGGTTTTTGTATAAATCTCCGCTTTTACCTTCTCCCACGTCGATACGGGAATATAATAACTGATTCCGGCAGTGTTCTCTCCGGGAACGGGACTGAGGATATCCTCTTTGGCTTTCAGTTTGTGCCGGTAGCGGCTGCCGTCCTCCAAGGTAAGAATTAAAGCGAGGGGCTGCTCCTGCTTGATGTCGCATGCCAGCGTCATATAAGCCTGGAATTGTGTGACGGCATCTCCGCATTCGGCAAAGCCCAGGGTGATGGCAGAGGTGGGCGTGGAGAAGTTGTCGCGGAACAGTCCGCCGTTGGAGACAAAGGCTCCTTGGGCGTCTGTCGTTGCCAAGGTCAGGCTGTACGGAACAGTGGGAGTGCCTTCGGGCATGGAGAGGTCGAAACAGAAGATGATGCCGGTGTGGTAGAACGGAAAGTCTTCCGAGAGTGTTTCCATAGGAGACGTTTGCAGGTAGTCGTAATCGGACAGGTGGCGGGTATCGTTGTACCCTCTTTGCACCTGACCATCGTAGGTGGCATTATTTTTCCACGCTTCCGGAGTCTCGCCGCCTTTGGTTGCCGGGTAGAAGGCTTGGTAGGTTGCAGTTCCCTCCATGGCGGCAAAGGCTTGTCCGTTGAATGTGGCGTTCTTTTGTCCGGCACCGCCAATCAGCATCAAATCCGTGGTGGAATGTTGGTTGCCGATGGTGCGTACCAATTTAATCAGGTCGTTCTTTGCCCAATTGACGGAGAGTCCCTTTTGCGGGTTGTTGCTATTGGGGGTGAGGGAGGTTTTCGTGCCGGGCACAACATTGCCCGGACGGCTTGCGGTGATGGTCAGGGTGGAAGCGATGGTTTGACCGCCCGTCGAGGGACGGAGGTGTTCTTCCGTTGAGCAAGAATATATGCCTGCGGTAAGCAATGCGCCGAATACGAGTGTATGTGATTTCTTCATGACTTAGAATATGGATTCGAATGGATTTCCTTGGTTATTGATATTGGGGAGGTCTCCGCCGTTTTGTTGCGGCAGATCTTCCGGTATGGTTTCTTCCCACACGGAAGTGATGGTCACGGATATGTTGGCTTTGGTATCGACAGGGGTGTCCGGCTTGCTTGTTGATAGGATTGTGCCGTTGGCAATCGTTCTCTTGTTTCGGGCAAGGGGGATGCAATTCCCCGGGATGATATAGGGCTTGAACTTCCCGGCATCCTTTGCAACGGTGAAACTCATGGTCAAGTCGTGCGTCAGCATATCGCCCATTTGAGAGGCGAAAATGTAGTCATAAAAGAGGTTGGCAAACTCATTCTTTGCCGGCGTACAGGTTGTTTCTATAATCAGGAACTCCGTGCCGGGCTTGCCTTCGACGGGGTGGAAACTTTGCGGTACTTGGTAAGTACAGTGTATTTCGCTGACCTTTTCCACTGAGCCGGCTTCTTTTTCATTGATGTTCAGGGTCCCGAAAGGGCGCATCAGCGTGGCGCCGCTTTCAAATATGCCCTCTTCCTTGTTGATGGAAAGTGTGGCATAGAAAGCATCCCGGCTTTCGTGGTTTGCCCGGTAGGCGTCCGGAATGAGAGTGATTTCCCGCAATCCTTGTTCCGAGTCGGTTTGGTAGTATAAGTCGGCATAATGCATGTGGTCATTGGGAGTGACGGCATTTTCCCCCTCTGTATCTGCCGGAATGAAATCCGCCCAAAGTACGGCGGCGTAATAGCCCATTTCTTCCAGTTCGAAATCGAAAGTGACATCCTCGCCGGCAACCTCAAGGAGTTCCGAACGGTATATGAGGCGGTCGTCATCCGTTGTCCATACTTCGATAATATAACGAAGAGAGTGGCCTTCAGGAACAAACAAGCCCGTCGCACGGGTTTTCAAACCGTGATGGATACCTGCCCCGATGCACACCCGCGGACTGTTTTCGGGTGGCGGGATATTTCCATTGTTTTGCTGGCAGGAAGTCAGCGTCCAGGCAAGAGCCATCAGTCCTAAACAAAAAGAGATTCTTTTCATCTTTGAGAGTTTAATGGATTTTGTTTTATCAGTTTATCTAAATCTATGATTGTGTCTTCACCGTCATATTCTTGGTCGATTTTCACGCTTTCCGGTTTTCCTGTGAGGAAATTCCGATGCAGTTCGGTTACCTGCCCCTGTTGGCAGGTGATGGCGATGCGCTCATACCGGGATATTTCGTTCCCTTGGCTGTCCGTGACGGAGAGGGTGAGCCAAAGTGTGCTTTTTTCTGCCCCTGCAAACAGGTAATCCCCGCCGATGACTATTTCCTTGATGTTCCGGTCTTCCAATAACAAAGGTACTGTAAATGAAACACCTAACCAGGAATCACAAGGCGTCCTTTCGTATCCGTTGAAAACCGTGGGGAAGAAAGAATCATATGAGAAGGTCACAAAGAACTTTTCCTGCGGTTCGCGCCGGTTTCCGATTTCTTGCAGGAACTCCTGTACATCGGTGGCAACCAACCGGTAAGCGGCCTGCGGACATTCCCATTCGATGCCCGTCTCTATTTCCGCATGCCAGTTGTCGCGGTAGCGGCGCAGGTCGAGGGCAACCGAACCGCACAGGCAGGCACGCAGCGGGGTGCCACCGATGTAAGGTTCCAGGCAGGTAATCTTTTCTGTGTCATCTACACAATAGAAAAGAGAGGTTTCCGTCCCTTGTTCCACATAGTCTACCCACACGAGAAGAGTGTATTCCACGGCATGCAACTTTTGCTTCAAGGGAAGGATAACTATTTCCTCTTCCAAGGATTCCGCTTTTAAAAAATCCGTCTGCCTGGCAATTGTTTTTCCTTCTCGCCGTACTTCGGTGACGAACCGGCACCGATAACCTGCTGCGTTTTCTGCAGGCGGCTTCAACATTTCCCATTCCGGAGGCAGCGATGCACACCATTGCACGCCGACCCGTGTCGGATCTACGCCCTCTTCGCCGTTTTCCGTCAAAGTCGGGTAGGAGTGGATACATCCGCACAGAAGAGGTAGCCACAGCAGGTAAAGAACTGCCGGATAGGGTAGAGGCAACCGGTTCATGAAGTTTCTTTTGAAAGCCGGTAAACAAGAGAGATACCGATGCGGGTGATGCCTAAATAGTTCCGCGATGCGGTGTCGATGCGGGCACCGTTGGAGAGGTTGTAAAACCTGTCATACCGTATGCGGGCATATCCTGCGCCGATGGTGAACTCTCCCGCCCAACGAGTGCCGGAGAGAGGCAGTAGGTAGCCATAGGCGATTCCCGCGCCCCATAACGGGCATTGGGCGTCTTGGTAACGGTCGCGTTCCCATTTCAGATTGAACCACCCGACATGGGCATGCACTCCGAAGAAATGCCCTTCCCCGGGCTTTTCCCACCACCAGCGGCATTCCGGTTGGAAAACCACGTGCTTTATTCCGCATTTTGCGCCCAAGTGCCACGGGCTCCACGCAACAGGAATTTCAATGGATAGATGCGGATGGCATTGTACGTCGATGGCGGCATTGGGCATGACCGTAGCCCAAGCAACGGCGTTTGTCTTAACACTGATATAATGCCCCTCTGTTTGCGCCCATGTCGGCAAACAGCATAGCATCATCATGCACCCTAAAGCAATCGGTAATTTGTAATATGAGGAAATGTCCATTTCATAAGTTTGTTAGGTTATTACTTAACATCGTTTATTACTAAGTTGCAAGATTAAAGAAAATAACCGGATAAACCAAACATTTTCCTCTGTTTTTTACGGAATATCTATCATTTTGTGAGTTTGCAGGCTGAGCCGCCATTTCGGGTGGCGCATCACGCACTCCACTGTTTCCCTCGTGTTTCGACACGAGCAGGGCTGGAGGAAGAAATGCCGGGCGGGAAGTATTTCGTAGGTAGTCACGTCCTGTCCCTCATACACCACTTTCACCTCGTCCATACGGTCGATGACCACTTTCCCTCCCGCTTTAGGCGAGCAAGTCACCCAGTCGATATTCTCCGGCAACGGTCGGGTACCGTTGGTTTCGATGCAGACATATTTTCCGGCAGCGTGCAGGCGTTCGACAAATTTCCGGTCAATCCAAAGCGACGGTTCCCCGCCGGTCAGGATCACGACGGTCGCGGGGTATTGGGCAACCTCTGCCAGAATCTCCTCGTCCGTCATCATCACCCCGTCCTCATGGTGTGTGTCGCAAAACGGGCATTTCAGATTACATCCCGAAAACCGTACGAATACGGCAGGAGTCCCCGTATGGAATCCTTCTCCCTGCAAACTGTAAAATATCTCGTTAATCTTTCTCATAGTAGTTCAACGCTCTGTTTTTCCAACGGCAAAGATAATGGTATTTACCGAACGAACACGCACTTTTTCTGCGGAATGGAGTAGGTGATGATGAC
>CAJTSF010000023.1 GCA_910578985.1 uncultured Odoribacter sp.
TCGAGGGAGGAGTATGCCTCAAGCAATACCAGAACGAGTTCCAGACGGACGCCATGATATCACTCTACATGAACCACCATACCCAGAAAGAGAAGCTACAGCTGTCGGTCATCGGAAGGACCATCGGAGAAATAGGATGCCTCGCGGGCATCAAGCTCATGAACGAACTCAAAATACTATGCTGCTACGACTACAATTTCAAGGCGTGGAAAAACAATGCAAAAGGAACATGCGAGGTCATCATCACCTACTCCATTCCGCAGAAAAAGTGCGTGTTCGTTCGGTAAATACAAAATTATTTTCCCGCTCGACGCGCCTCTTTTTTATCTTGCCTATGGAAATAAATCACGCTAACAATCGCAATCGCAGATACCAAACCAAACATAATTAACGCTCCCATATTATTCCCTTTCCTTTTTCCTCGTACAAGCCAAAGACCTGTCCAAAGTGTTACTATTATAGCCAATGAACCTCCCGTATATATCACCCATTTTTGTTCCACATCACCAAATATGGAAGTCAATATTACTGCTATTCCATATTACAAAAGTATAGAATATTTTCTTATCTTGTTTATACCCAATAGAAATATTACAAACCCTAATCCACCCCCAATGAACTCCCATTCAAGTCATAGGCACGGCTAAGGTCGGGGTATGCTTCCGGTAAGGTTACGCTATTGGAGCATACGGTAACCTTACCGGAACCTTACTGTAACCTTACCGGAGCCTACCGGTTGAATAGGAGTTTATAGGGCGTTTATCAGGCATTTGCCCGAATGTTTCTATATTTATTTTCAACCGACCCATTGGGAACGTTTGTGGTGTGACAAAATTGTTTTGCATTTGTGGTGTCATGGCGACGCAAGTTGCCGTGACGTACATATTGAAGCGTTTTTGTTTAGTCCTTTGTAAAGAAATCGCCAATTTCAAAACATCTGAGGACGAACATTACAAACGTTCGCTTTCCGTATATGCGATTCATGCCATATACCGGTTGAGCGTGGGTCGGTTGTATTGTTTATTCAGATGTGGGCGTTTGGCGATGCCTTTTGCAAGATAAACAGACAGATTCCACGCTTCTTGCATTTTATAAACCTGCCTCGTCCGGGAATCTGAGGGCAAAGAAAAATTTATTTATGGACAAATATCTGTTACCACCGTAAGATTCCACGCGGAATATGTGTTAAAACACATGAGATCGAAAACAATTGTTCAAATCATTATTTAAACTAAATTGAAAAAGTATGAGAGTATACCTAGTAGTTTTCTTTGTTATGATTACAATAGGGGTGAATTGTAATGCCCAAACAGAAAAGGGATTAAAAACGTTTTGTTCACAATAATCCATAGTTGGAATAAAAGTAATTTAGCGCAATACATCAAGGTTAAAATAGAGTACCAAATGATATTCATCGCAACAGACGAAGTACTTTTTCATCGGACAGGAGATATTACGGTAAGCACATCGGTAAACACAGGCAATGCAATTACAGATATGGTCGCCAGCATTGTGGTTACTGCGCTTTCTAAGGAAATCATTGCAGGACAGCGATGCAATCTGTACACTTTCAGTGATTTGCCTGCAGGGAAATACCATTCTTCTTTCGGTCAGGACGGAGAGAAAAAGGCACAGCCCAAAGTATTCAAAGCAACCGTAAAGCAGTGATGAGATTTTGACAGTGAGTTTATTATCTGCTGTTTCAACGAAACGGATGCCACCTATTATCATTCATAAAGCAGCGCCTGCGGTTTGGCGACGCGGTAGTCATAGAACTTGCCGCGGAGGTTGTCGGAGAGGATGGTTTGCATGCGCCGGCCGTCGGAGGGGATGACGGGGTAGAAAGTGAAGCGGAAGGCGATGTTGCGGATAATCAGGTTGTCATTGCGCAGGTTTATGGCAACGCCTACCCCCCAATAAGGGCGGGTGCGGAAAAGGCGCCGGTCGTCGGGTGCCAGCAGTCCGGCATCGACAAAGGCGGACAGGGAGGTGCGGAAGCCTTTTTTGATGAAGGGCAGGAAAGCGGTGGCGGCAAGGGAAAGGGCAAGTTTCTGGCTGCCGCGAAGGGTGTCGGAGGAGAAACCGCGGATGTCACGGTCTTCCATGTAAAGGTGGTCGGCAGGGTAACGGCGGATACCGCGGATGTAACGCGCATCGTTGTAAAAACGGCAACGCAGGCTTCCCACGGAGAAAAGGGGACTGATGTGCTGGGCGCCGAGTTCCAGCATGCCGCGTTCGAAACGGCGCACATTCACGTAAGAACCCAATGCGGCACGGAAAGCATAGTAGCGTTCCGTATTGCGGTTGAAGTGAGAATAGCGCATTTCACCGGAGAGGTAAGCGTAATCGCTGTATTCGCTCCATTCGAATCCACCCGTCAAGCCCAGATACAAACCGGTCGGGATGTCTTCGGTACGCCCGAAGTCGTAAATCAGGTTGGCTTTGTAGTATTTCAGTTTCGTGTAGACCAAAGAATAAAAGGTGTTGATGCGGTTGTAATACAAATGGTTGGTGTCCCCGCTGACAAGAGGGCGGTTGTTGAAAAACGTGGTGAAAAAACGTCCCGCGAGATACAAGTTGCGGTTGTACCCGGCAAAAGCCCTCCGCCGGAAAGAGTATCCCAGCCACACGTCCTGGAAATGATAATTGAAAAGTTCCGTGAGGCGGCTCATGTTGCGGTCGGGCAGGTCGTCGGAATAATAGACCCGTCCCGCCGCGACTCCCCCCGCCCACCTCATCCTGGCGGTGAGGAAACGGCGCTCCAAATCCACACGCAGCTGCTTCTCGCGGTAGTCGTTGCGGTAATATCCCCGGATATCGATATGCGTGCCCCAAAGATTACCCGCCTTGTATTCGAGGATATTGCCGCACTTCTTTTCCTCGGTGCCCCGGTAGCTGAATTCATAGTGAATGAGATGCCCGAGCTTGAAAAAGTTCTTATTGCTGACCCCTATTTTAAAAGAATGGAGGAAATTAGTCTCCACGGAACCTCCCCAAGAGAGTTCATCCTTGCAGATGACCGTCACCCGGACGGCATCGGGTTGATCCGCGACGGGAGTGACTTCGATAACCGCATCATCGATGTAATCAAGGTCGCGCAAAAGGATTTCATTCTGCACCAATTCGAAAGGGACCACCGAGGAGCCTTTGCGAAACGTGAGCTGCCGCCGGATGACGCTTTCCGCCGTCCCCATGTGGGTCTTATTGACCACCTCTTTCCACCAGTTGATATCGTTTCTCAAAGCGGTCGTATCGTAGACACTGGTGCCGTAAGGCGGCAGGACGATGATGCGAATCTCCCCGATGCGTTTCCCCTCAAATGCCCGGAAACGCTCCTCGCTGTTCTGGGTATGCACGACCTTCAATTTCCCGGAAGGAGGATGGATGAAAAAGAGCTTGTATAATTCCCGGGTGAGTTTCTTCCGATAGGCAAACTGCTTGATTTTCGTATATTCAAAACGTAATGTGTCCAAAATCAAGCTGTCGGGCAACACTGCCAAAGGAGGTTTGCGGGAAATGACCTGCGACTCGATGGGAATCAACCCATACTTGTCCCAAGCCCTATGAATGGAAACGGGAGGTTCCCGCCATGCAGGCAGGCTGTCGGGGGGCGCGGCAAACACTCCTCCCGCCATCGATAAGCACAGGAACAAAAGGCAGGTTCCTACTCGTCGGGAGAAACCACTTTGGCTTTCAAGCCTTCCGATATCCATGTTTTCAAACTTCCGTTTTCTTCATATATGAGGCACCCTTCCAAACCGGGATTCTTCTCAATCAAGCGTTTCGCCCGTTCCGCTCCGGTCACCATGAACGCCGTAGCGTAAGCATCCGCCGCCATGCAGGAAGAGGCATACACGGAAGCACTCAGGATATCGGTCTGCACGGGATAACCGGTCAGAGGATGAATAGTGTGGGCGTATTTCCTGCCTTCATGCAGGTAGAAGTTCCGGTAATTGCCGGAGGTTGCCAACGCACCTTCCGTCATTTTCAGTATCATCTGCAATTCACGGGACTGTGCCGCAGGGTCGTCTTCCGGGCGGTCGATTCCGATGCGCCAAGGCTTCCGGCGGTCATTCATGCCCTTTACCCTCACCTCCCCGCCGATTTCCACCATATAGGACTGCACCCCATGACGCTCCAGACATTCCGCGACCAAATCGACGCCCAGCCCCTTGGCAATGGAGCCGGCATCCCATTGCATTCCGGAAATCCGACAAACCAGCTTTTCTTCTTGCAGTTGCGCCTTGCTCATCCCGACCAGACGGCGGAGGGAATCGATACGCGCCGAATCGGGCAAGCGTTCCTCCCCGGGACCGAACCCCCAGGCATTGACCAAGGGGGCAATGGTAATATCGTAAGCCCCGTCAGTCTCCCAATAAACCTTTTGAGCCTGCCGGAATACTCGCCGGAAAAGCGTATCGGTGTCATCGCTCTCCCCGCGGTTGATGCGGGAAAGCACGGAAGATGGATTAAAGAGGGAGAGCGAAGCGTCCACCCGTTTCATCTCATGGCTCAACTCGCGCGTGATGTCTTCCGTATGACGGTATTTGATGTGATAATACGTGCCGTAAATCTCCCCCCGTACATCCACGTTGAACGCTTCCCGGGCACAAGCCGTCAGGAAGACACTGCAAAGGCAAAAAGCCAAATAAAAAAAGCCGCTTTTCCGATTTCTCATCTTGTTGTTGTCATGATGTGATTAAAAATAATAACCCAAGGTAAAATAAGCGCCCAGTTTCCTGTTCCGGTTGGAGGCATCCAAAGTCACGCCGATAGGTCCCACAAGGCTGTCGTAAGAGTAAATCAACGCACCTCCCCAAATATTCTCCCCTTTCAATATATCCCAAAAAGTATTGGCATGCTTGGCATAGTTGCCGACCAGGGTCACGTAATGCTTCCTCCACAAACGCTGGCGCGCGGCAAGTCGCAGCACCACCAAGGAATTTTCGAACAACTCCATTTTATGAATCCCGTAAAACGGCAACTGCTGGTTCAGGTAGCGCCCCGCCACCTCTCCGCCCATGCAGTTCAGGTAAGGCGTTGCGATGGGTTGTCCCATCAGCACCCGCCCGTAGAAGGCAGGCAAGAGGCACATGCGGTTCGTCAGTCTGACCACCGACTGGAAGTCCATGCTGAGTGCCGAAAAAGGCGCCGTACCGTCAAAGGTGAGCATATTGTCCGTGTAGAGGCTGTATTCCGCCTTGAAAGAGATACCTTTGCTCGGATAATAACGCTGGTCGAAAGTCTCGTACTGCGTGGAAGCGTAATAACTGAAAAAGCGGTTGTAGGGAGCGTAAGAAAGCAGATAGTCCGCATCGTACAACAAGGACTTGACCGCCACATGCTCGTAGCGCAAGGCAAGCAGGAATTTAAAGTTCTTCAGGTAAATATCCGAATAGTTCAACTCCACCCGGTGAAACCCGAAAGTGACGTTGTCCACACGCTTGCCCCGGTTATAAAGGTTGATATCGTTGTAACGATAGGAATAGGAAGCGCCCAGTTTCCGCAGGAAAGTACTGCCGAACGAATAATCCACCTGCACATAAGGATTCTTGCTCAAGCGCCCGGTGAGGGATATGCGCGAACCGCGCAAGGCGCTGTGGACAAAGGTGGTGTTCAGCAGGATAGACGCCATCTCTTCCGAGTCGAAACGGAAACCGAAGTTCAAGGACCCCACGGGTTTCTCCTGCAAAAACAGGGTGAGCGTGTAAGGCTCGGAACCGTTGATGGCATAGTTCACTTTGGTAAAAGCACCGGTGCCGTACAAAAAAGAGAGGGAACGCTGCAAATCCCCCAAAGTCATGGAGGAATACTCCCGGATACGCAACTGCCGTTTCCACCAATCCTCGTTCTTGTTCTGCATGCCGACCACCACAATCTTGCCGACCATGAGGGTGTCGTTCTCCGAGAATTTAGGTTTCAGATGGGGCGACTCGTCCTCATCTTCCGCCAACCCGATGCTCTTTTTCAAGGCGATAATCTTATCCCAATTGGCACGGGCTACCCGTTCGCCGCGCAGAATCATGGTGTCTATCGCCTCGGGCGTAAAACTGGCGGCGGAATAGCCTTTCAACTCCGGATTCATGTACAAATCGACCGCCTCCTTGTTCTTCTGGTAGTTCCGCATGCCCATGAAAGAGGTCAATTGGTCCACCAGTCCCATCAGGCTTTCCAAGCCGTTCATGTCCTTCAAACCGGTGCTCAAATCCACACCGATGGTCACGTCCGCCCCCATCTCCTCGGCAACGTCCACCGGGAAATTATTGGAAACCCCGCCGTCCACCAACACCATGCTGTCCGCCACCACCGGAGCGAACACCCCGGGTATCGCCATGCTGGCACGCATGGCAAGCGCCAGCATTCCCCGGTCCATCACATAATCATTCCCGCTCACCATATCCGCCGCAACACAGGCAAACGGGATAGGCAGGGAGCGGAATGAAATGGAATCATGGTATCCCAGCGTCAAATCGCAAAACAGGTTGTAGATATTGTTTCCCGCCACCAGCCCCGCCGGAATCGCCAGTTTCTGGTCCCGTGAAAAAGAGAAAGAAAGCAGGTATTTCTCGGTCAGTTCCTTGCCGTAAAAAGAAAGCTCGTCATGATTCACCTTGTCCCCCAGCAAATACGACCAGTTCTGCACCCTCACCAGACTGTCCAGTTCCTTGGCGCTATACCCCACCGCATACAATCCCCCCACAATGGCACCCATACTGGTTCCGGCAATGTAATCAATCGGAATACCCGCCTCCTCCAACACTTTCAATACCCCGATATGTGCCACGCCCTTCGCCCCGCCGCCACTCAACACAAGCCCCACTTTCTTGCGCTGCCCGAATGATTGAGAGGACAGTAACAAAAGCAACAATAAAAAGATACCGACCTTACGCATTGCATCCTGCATTTTAATATCATAAACCACGTACAAAACTATGAAAATTATTCCGTATTTTTGTGGGGTTAATAAAAAAAGCGGATATGTCAAAAATACTTGTAATAGACGACGAAAAAAGCATCCGTAACTCCATGAAAGAGATTCTCTCTTTCGAAGGGTACGAAGTCATTGCCACCGACAACGGGCTGGAAGGCTTGGTCGCCCTGAAAACGGAAAAGCCGGAAGCCGTCTTCTGCGACATCAAGATGCCGAAGATGGAAGGCATTGAAGTACTGGAAAGAATCAAGGAAATCAATCCCTCTATCCCCGTCATCATGATTTCCGGGCACGGCACCATCGACACCGCCATCCAAGCCATCAAAAAAGGCGCCTACGACTTCATCGAGAAACCCCTGGACCTGAACCGCATCCTTATCACCATCAAGAATGCCACGGACAAGAGCCAGCTCATCGAGGAAACACAGACGCTGAAAAACAAAGTCAGCAAGAAATACGACATGATCGGCTCGTCGGAAGCCCTCAACCACATCCGGACAATGATTGAAAAGGTAGCCGTCTCGGACGCGCGGGTGCTGGTCACGGGTCCCAACGGCTCCGGGAAGGAACTGGTCGCCCACCAGCTGCACGAACAGAGCAACCGGCGGGAGAAAGCCTTCATCGAAGTCAATTGCGCCGCCATTCCTTCCGAACTGATCGAAAGCGAACTGTTCGGACATGAAAAAGGCTCTTTCACCTCCGCCATCAAACAGAAGAAAGGCAAATTCGAACTGGCATCGGGAGGCACCCTCTTCCTGGATGAAATCGGGGACATGAGCCTCAACGCACAAGCCAAAGTGCTGCGGGCACTGCAGGAAAACAAAATCAGCCGCATCGGAAGCGACACGGACATCACGGTGGACGTGCGGGTCATCGCCGCCACCAATAAAAACCTCAAGGAAGAGATTCAAAAAGGAACGTTCCGGGAGGACCTCTACCACCGGCTCAGCGTCATCATCATCAACGTGCCGCCCTTGAAAGACCGTCCGGAGGACATTCCCGAACTGGTCACCCACTTCCTGACCACGATATGCGGGGAGATGGGCATCTCCTGCAAACAAATCACGCCGGAAGCCATCCGCGCATTGCAGGAATACGAGTGGACGGGCAACATCCGGGAACTCCGCAACGTCATCGAACGGTTGATTATCCTCGGCAGCCCGACCATTACGGCGGAAGAAGTGAACATGTACCGATAAGCAAACAAACGGACCATGGATAAAGTGCACATCGCCCTTGTCGGCAGGACAAACACAGGCAAGAGCTCGCTCATCAACTGCCTGCTGGACCAGGAACGTGCCATCGTTTCCAACGTGGCGGGCACCACCACCGACCCCGTCAGGAAGAGCTACGAAATCCCCGGCACGGCCTCCGCCGTATTCATCGACACGCCGGGCATCGACGACACGGGAGAACTGGGGAAACTGCGGGTGGAAAAAACATTCGACGCCCTGCGGCAGGCGGATGCCGCCATCCTGGTCATCAGCGGCAACCGTTTCGGCGAGCCGGAAGAACGGCTGCTGGAAGAATGCAAGACATGGGAACTGCCTTTCCTCGTGCTGCACAACAAATCGGACGAAAGCCTTCCGACAGCGGAACTGCAAGAACAAATTCGAACGTCATGCGGCTCCCCCCTCCTTCCCTTCTCCACGGTGCAAGGCGACCGCCAAACGCTGCTCGAAGCCGTCATCCGGCTCATCGGCAAACGGGAACACCGTTCCCTGCTGGGCGGACTGCTCCGCCCGGGGCAATTCGTCATGCTGGTCACCCCCATCGATTCGGAAGCCCCCACAGGACGCATGATTCTGCCGCAGGTGCAGATGCTCCGCGATATCCTCGACAACCGCTGCACCGCCATCGTGCTGCAACCGGAAGAAATTCCCGCCTTCTTCGCCTCCTCTCCCCTGCGCCCGCATCTCGTGGTGACGGACAGCCAGGCATTCGGCAAAGTCGCCCCCCAAATTCCCGACGATATTCCGCTGACCAGCTTCAGCATCGTATTCGCACACCATAAAGGAAATTTTGAAAACTACCTGGCGGGCACCCGCCACATCGACCGCCTGCAGGACGGCGACCGCATCCTGATGCTGGAATCCTGTTCCCATCACACCTCCTGCGAAGACATCGGACGCCACAAAATACCCGCCCTGCTGAAAAAATACACCGGCAAACAACTGGACTTCGACTTCATATCCGCCCTCTCCCCCATCCGCCGCCCCTTTACGGACTACGCCCTTGTCATACAATGCGGCGGCTGCATGGTGACTTCCCGTCAATTATGCAACCGCCTGAAACCTGCCGTCGATGCCGGCGTCCCCGTCAGCAACTACGGCATGACACTGGCGTGGCTCCAAGGCATCTTCCCAAGAGCCACCGCCCCTTTTACTTGTCCTCCCAACCTGCCCGCTTGAATCCCCTGCCCATGATTTCCTGGGCATTGAGAATCATCGTAAAGGCATTGGGGTCGATATGCTGGATGGCACGCTGCAAAATCGTCACCTCCTTGCGGGTCACCACCGTCATGATCATCTCTTTCTCCGTACGGTTCCACATGCCGTTCACCGGAAGAATGGAACCTCCGCGGTTCAGGTCGGTCAGAATATAATGGCGGATTTCCTCCGTCTTCTCGGAAATGATGAAAAAGGTTTTCTCATTCGCATAACCGCTCACCACGATATCGATGACCTTGCCCATGATGAAAATCGTAATCAGGGAATAGAACGGCGTCTTCCAATCCGGGAAAGCGATAAAACCCAACACCACGATAATCAAATCCACCATCATCTGCATCTGCCCGAGCGGGCGGCGCGTCAATTTATGCAACACGGCAGCCACCACATCCGTCCCCGCACTCGACGAGCGGCTCTTGAAAATCAGACCGCCCCCCACTCCGATGACCACCCCGCCGAATATGCTCGCCAGCAACACCCCTTCCGTCCCCGCTTCCGGATGCTCGATGCCTCCCTTTACCAACTGCAAAGGGTCATGCGCGAAAGCGGAAGAATATCCGAACACATGTTCCAGTAGCCACGGATAGCCGTCCGCAAAGAAAGCCACCAGCCAGAAACATATAAAGGTCCGGAAACCGAAATCCCGTCCCAATATCTTGAAACCGATTAAACTCAACGGCAAATTAAAACACAACGCCGCCATACCGATGGGAAAACCCAACTTCCAGTTCAAAATCGTGGAAATACCGTAAATCCCGCCGGGCACAATCTGGTAGGGCGTCATGAAAAAGGTGTACCCCAAAGCAATCACCATCGAGCCAAGCAGCAAGGTTCCCCATGTCTGAAACCACCGCATCGAAAAAATCTTCTCCTTATAAAAGGAAACCTTTGTAACGTTCATCATGCAATCGTATTAAATTTCGCGCGCAAAGATAATACGCTTTCTTTTATAAAATCACAAACATCATAAAAATTTATTGCACCCGAAGGATATTCAAAAAAATCGCTATTTTTGCACATATTTTTCCCGATTGTGCAATTGTTATCCATCGGACACATGAAATCGAAACTGAGCCAGACGAAGAGCAAAATCATCCAGGTAGCCAAATCCCTATTCGCGGAGACAAGCGTATACAAGGCCACCATGAGCGACATCGCCAAAGCCGTCCACATGAGCCGCCGCACGCTCTACATGCACTTCAAAAGCAAAGAGGAGATTTTCGACCACGTCGTCGAGTACCAATCGAACATCATCAATGAAAAGTTACAGAAAGTCGCCGACTCGTCACTCGCCCCGGACCGGAAACTCAAACTGTACATCCTGGCACGCTTCAACGCCATCGACAATCTGGTCAGGCAAAACAAATACATCCGCCACGACTTCATTTTCAACAACCTGCGGGTGGAACAACTGCGGAAACGCATCGACGTGAAAGAGAGGCAACTGCTGGCGCAAATCCTGCGGGACGGAAAACACAATGGACTATTCAACATCCACGAACCGGAGTCGTTTTCCAAAACCCTGCTGATCATGTTCAAAAGCCTCGAACAACCCTTCATCATGCTCAACCATCGCAGCAGGAACTACCAGTCGCTACGCGAATATGTAGACCTGCTATTCAACGGAATACTAAAAAAATAAAAAATATCATTTATGGAATTATACATCAACCGAATCGCACACTATCTTCCGGAACGTACCCTGCACAACTCCTATTTCAAGGACATCAACGGACTGGATGACGAATGGATATACTCCCGCACCGGCATCCGCACCCGCAGCGTCGCCGACTCCGGAGAGAACACGAATACCATGGCGATTAAAGCGGTGGACCTCGCCGTAAAGACCTTGCCCTACCCCATCGAGGAAGTGGATCTGATTATCACCGCCACCTACTCCCCCTACGACACGGTCGCCACCCCCTCCCACATGGTGCAACGGCGCTACCACATCGAGAACGCCCAATGCCTCACCGTCTCCGCCGCCTGCTCCTCGTTCATCAACGCCATGGAAATCGCCCAGGGATACTTCGCCATGGGGAAAGCCACCAAGGCGCTCGTCATCGGCTCGGAGAACAACTCCCTGTACGCCAACGAAACCGACCCGCAAAGCGGCCACCTCTGGGGTGACGGTGCTGTCGCCCTTTTTGTTTCTCCCCACGATTACAGCGGGCTTGACGCGCGCATCGTGGACATCCACACCCGCGGGCTGGGGCACATCGGCAAAGCGGCGGAAGGGGTATATCTGCGTCCCCGGCACGGCGGCATCGCCATGCCCGACGGCAGGGATGTGTTCGTCAATGCCTGCCACTACATGGTGGAAGCCCTGGAACACGTCACCCGCAAGTACGGGAAAACGGTGCGGGACCTGGATTGGGTATCCCCCCACCAAGCCAACCAGCGCATCATCAAAACCATCTCCCGACAGACCGACATTCCGGAAGACCGGTTCCTCATGAACATCGAGCACCGCGGCAACACCGGCAACCCCAGTTGCGCCATCTCCCTGTCGGAAAACATGGACAAAGTGAAACCGGGCGATCTCGTCGGGCTGGCGGTCTTCGGCGGCGGCTACTCCTGCGGCGCCATGCTGTTGCAATTCTAATCCTTGGAATTCATCGTTTTACGCAAGAGCAACACCGCTTTGCGGCGCTTGTTGTAAACCGTTTGCAGGGCAAGGTTAAGACGGGTGGCAATCTCCTCCGGTTTCCACCCCTCCAGATAGATTCGGACGACCGTGGCATAGTCCGCGGGCAAACTCGAGTTCCACCTTTGCCTCCAGTTCGAAACGCTGCCGGCACCCCAGATGCTTGACCGCATTTTTATAGGCAAATCATAGGCTGCACGCGGTCTCCTCCCAGCGACCAAAGCCGCTCCCCGCGCGCTTTGCACCGAAGGGGCAGCGAAGTAGCACCGAATTTGTCCCATGACAACACCATGACGTCACACGGATTTCCCTAGGGAATCAGGCGAAATTTCGCGCTTCCCGTTAGTTTTTTTGAAAATATTTTATACCTCCCAGATTTCCTGGGCTTTCAGATAATACTCCATCCGCTTTTTCAGGTGCTGCTCCACAAAATCCCTTACTTCCCCGTCATCCAATCCGGACAACAGGGGGCGTTTGTCCTTTGCCCGCAGTACCCGAGAGGTCAGAGTATCGACATCTGCATCCAGGAATATCGTTTTGCCCTGGCGGTTCATGTAGTCCATGTTGTCAAAAAAGCAAGGGGTACCGCCTCCCGTCGCCATCACGAAACTCGTATAAGAAGCACAGACTTCCTCCAGACAGCACCGTTCCAGCTGCCGGAACCCCTCTTCCCCCACAGCGGCAAATATTTCGGAAACGGAGCGCCCTTCCCGCCGGACAATGTAGTCGTCCAAATCCACGAACATCATTTTCAAATCGTGCGACATCATCCTGCCCATACGGCTTTTCCCGCACCCCATGTAACCGATGAGAAAGTATTTCATCTTATTCAAAATCCAGTTTCATCTGCTCTTCTCCCCTGACCATCTCTTCCGGATTCGTGATCTCGAATTCCACTTCGTTTTCCCCGATTTCCCCGCTCTCGGACTCCTTCACCAACGGTTCCACTTCCCGGATTTCCTTCACTTCAAAGGTCGTCAGCCGCTTGCCGCGCGCCTTGTAGGATTTCTCCCCGATGAACTCCGCAGCATCGATGATTTCCGGCAAACGCGCCTCATAGCGCCCGCCGAATACCACTTCAAAACGCGGATGAGACTCACTGCTCAAACAAAGCAAGCGGGAGCCTTCGGTGTCCCCGATAAAGCTGTTCAACTTGGCGGAATCCTCAAACCGGAAACGCTTCAGGTAATAATAATTCTGCTCCGCATCGAAGAATACCGCTGACCAGACCTTTTCCGCCTTGAATTTCTCAAACAGCAGGTAACCGGCTTCATAATGATTGCTCAAATCGAAGTCGGAGGTGTAGAACGTTCCGTTTTTATTGACAATCAGAATGCGTTCACCTCCCTGGAATTCACCCAGGTACATGCCGCGGTTGTCTGTGTTCAAACGCAATACGTCCTCATCCAACCAGATTTTCCGTCCTCCCAAAGTGGATACACCTTTCTGCATGACGCTGATTTTGTGCACCTCGTTTTTGGATAAGGTGTTGCCCTGAGAGTCTCGTCCCTTGATTGCCAAATCGGCAAAATCGTATTCAAACACCAGTTTCTTCAAGTTGGGTTTCGGCTTCAGGCATACTTTTATCAATTCCGCCTCCCCGTTGGGATTGGCAGAGAAATAGAGCACCCGCGAACCGGAAGTGCCTTTGGTCAAATCGTACACCTTCTCCCGCGTCACGCCGGTGACATAAAAGCGCTTGACATACGCCACGCCGTATTTCCCGTCGCGGTAAACGACATTATAAATCGTCCGCTTGTCGTTTTTCTTGAACACATTCACATGCAGGATGTCTTTCCCCACAAAAATCTTATCCGCCACCTTGGTGACGTAATAGGAACCGTCTTTTTTGAAGATAATCACCTCGTCCATATCCGAACACTCGCATATAAACTCGTCTTTCTTCAACGCCGTGCCGATAAAACCTTCCTCGCGGTTGATGTACAGTTTTTCATTGGCGATGACAACCTTGGCAGCTTCGATGTTTTCAAAATTGCGTATTTCGGTCTTCCGCTCCCGTCCTTTGCCGTATTTCGCCTTGATGCGCTCGTAGTAGGCTATCGAATAGGGGATGATGTGCTCGATGTCATGCCGCACTTGTTTAATCTCTCCCTCCAAAGCCTCCATGTGGCGGTCCGCTTCCTCCGAACTGAATTTCAGAATGCGTTTCATTTTGATTTCGAGCAAACGTTTCACGTCCTCATCCGTCACCTCGCGGTAGAATTTAGGCAAAAATGGCTGCAAACGTTTATGTACATGCGCGATGACTTCCTCCAACGTCTCCCCTTCCTCGAACTCTTTGTCTTTATAGATGCGTTCTTCAATAAAGATGCGCTCCAGAGAAACGAAGTGCAACTCTTCCAACAGCTCCTTCAAGCGTATCTCCAATTCCAGTTTCAACAACCTGACGGTATCGTCCGCAGAACGCCGCAGAATAACCGAAACAGGCATAAAATGCGGCTTTTCATCTTCAATCACACAGGAGTTCGGAGATATGGACAACTCACAATCCGTAAAGGCATACAGCGCGTCAATGGTCTTGTCCGAAGAAACGCCCGGCGCCAGTTGTATCAATATCTCCACGTCCCGCGCCGTGTTGTCGTCTATTTTCTTGATTTTGATTTTCCCTTTGTCGTTCGCCTTGATGATGCTGTCAATCAGCGATTGCGTCGTCCGCCCGAAAGGAATTTCCGTAATCCGCAATGCTTTATTGTTCGCATCCTTTTCTATGCGTGCCCGAATCTTTACATTGCCTCCCCTCATCCCGTCGCAATAGCGCCCCACATCAATCATGCCGCCCGTAGGGAAGTCCGGATAGAGCGCAAACTCCTCTCCCTTCAGATGGGCAATGCAGGCGTCTATCAATTCATTAAAATTGTGAGGCAGAATCTTCGACGCCAGACCGACAGCAATTCCTTCCACTCCCTGTGCCAACAATAACGGGAATTTGACAGGCAGGATGACCGGTTCGCGGTTGCGTCCGTCATAGGACTGTTTCCATTCGGTGGTCTTCGGGTTAAAGACCACCTCCAAAGCGAACTTCGAAAGACGCGCCTCGATATAACGCGGAGCAGCCGCCCCGTCCCCGGTAAGTATGTTCCCCCAGTTTCCCTGACAATCGACCAACAGGTCTTTCTGTCCCAACTGAACCAAGGCATCTCCGATGGAGGCATCTCCGTGAGGGTGGTATTTCATGGTGTTTCCGATGATATTCGCCACCTTGTTGTAACGCCCGTCATCCATCTCCCGCATCGAGTGTAGAATACGGCGCTGCACCGGTTTCAAACCGTCTTCCACATACGGCACCGCCCGCTCCAATATCACATAAGACGCATAATCCAAAAACCATTTCTGGTACATCCCATCCAGGTGCTGAATCGACCGGATGCTCCCTGCGTCCTCCATTGTATCCTCTGCCATAATTACCTTATTTCGTCCTTCTCAATATACAAATTATCAATAATGAAGTCCTGCCGTTCGGGCGTGTTTTTACCCATGTAATAGCTCAATACAGTCTCTATGGAATCGCCCTTGGACAAGCGTACCGGTTCCAAGCGAATATCCTTGCCTATGAAATGCACGAACTCATTCGGGGATATTTCACCCAATCCTTTAAAGCGGGTAATCTCAGGATGAGGTCCCAGGTCCTTTATCGCGCTCTCCCGCTCCTCGTCGGTGTAGCAATAACGCGTCTCTTTCTTGTTGCGCACCCGAAACAAAGGGGTCTGCAAAATATACACATGCCCGCTCCTCACCAAATCGGGGAAAAACTGCAAAAAGAAAGTCAGCAGCAACAGACGGATGTGCATACCGTCCACATCCGCATCCGTAGCAATGATGACATTGTTGTAACGCAAATCGTCCATTCCTTCCTCAATGTTCAACGCTGCCTGCAATAAATTGAACTCCTCGTTTTCATAGACCACCTTTTTGGTCAGTCCGTAAGAGTTCAAAGGCTTTCCCCGCAAGCTGAATACCGCTTGGGTGTTCACATTACGCGACTTGGTGATGGAACCGCTTGCCGAATCCCCCTCGGTGATAAAAATAGACGATTCGTTTTTCTGTTCGTGATTGGAATTGAAGTGTACCCGGCAATCCCGCAGTTTCCGGTTGTGCAGGCTGACCTGTTTCGCCCGCTCGCGAGCCATTTTCTGCACTCCTGCCATGGCTTTGCGCTCGCGCTCCGTCTCCACGATTTTGCGCAACAGTAATTCCGCCGTGTCCGGATTGCGGTGCAAATAATTATCCAATTCTTTGGATATGAAATCCATGATAAAATTACGCACGGTCGGTCCGTCCGGTCCCATATCCTTGGAGCCTAATTTGGTCTTGGTCTGCGACTCGAATACCGGTTCCTGTACCTTGATGCTGATTGCCCCGATAATAGAAGTGCGGATGTCCGAAGTGTCGAAATCTTTCTTGTAGAATTCCCGAATGGTCTTGCCTACCGCCTCCCGGAATGCCGCCAGGTGGGTTCCTCCCTGGGTGGTGTGCTGCCCATTGACAAAAGAGTAATATTCCTCCCCGTACTGCCGTCCATGCGTCATGGCAATCTCTATGTCATCCCCCTTCAAATGAATAATCGGATAAAGCCCGTCCCCGTTCATATTTTCAGTCAGCAGGTCATATAATCCGCGCCGGGAAATATATTTCTGCCCGTTAAATACAATCGTCAAACCCGTATTCAGAAAGACGTAGTTTTTGACCATTGCCTCCAAATATTCGGCAATAAAATGGTAGTTGGCAAAGATATCCTTGTCCGCCAGAAAAGAGACCTGCGTTCCATTGGGTTCTGCGGTATCCTCGATTTCCCGCTCTTCCAGAATCTTTGCCCGGGAATAGCGCACGTATTTCGTTTTGCCGTCACGGAAAGACTGGATTTCAAACACTTCGGACAAGGCATTGACCGCCTTGATACCCACACCATTCAATCCGACAGCTTTTTTAAAAGCCTCCGAATCGTATTTTGCCCCTGTATTCATCTTCGAAGAGGCATCCACCAATTTTCCCAAAGGAATCCCACGCCCATAGTCACGTACCCTTACCCACCGGTCTTCCACCGTCACCACAATCTCTGTCCCCGCCCCCATCGCAAATTCATCAATCGAATTATCCACAACCTCCTTCACCAGAATATAAATTCCATCATCAGGCGCCGAGCCGTCTCCCAATTTCCCGATATACATTCCGGGACGCAAACGGATATGTTCCTGCCAATCTAAAGTCCTAATCGAATCTTCCGAATAATTCTCTGCCATACATCTGTTATCTACTAATCCACATCCAATTCCACCGTATAAGTCTGATTCGGCTCAAACTCCGCATTATACACCAACAAGAAATTTTCATCCACCGCCACTTTCCAATTCTGTCCCGGAGCGAGGCGAGGATTATTCAAACGTTCCTTGAAAAAATGGCTGAAAGGCAAATCCAATACGTGTTCTTCTTTGAATTTATCCCCTTTCATCCTCTCCAAACTAAAATTCTCTTTCGTCCGAATGGTAACCAGACATTTCTTACCCTTTACTTCAGTCGTTACGGTAAAATCATTTTCTTCCGGTATTTCCTGCAAACGGACATCCCATTTCGGATCTCCATAATAAGCCAGCACATCACGGTCATGAAAAAAGCCTACTTGGTCATTGGTCGGTTGTTTTCCCAATATTTCCGCCACCAATCGGGGAGCTTCCACAAATTCATTCTGAGCATCATAGGGATATGGCATCGTCATCAATTTCGGACTCCATTCATTCAGTTGATGCAGGAAGTCCTGCTGATTCATATAGAACGCCTCCGCCACCGAATAACGTCCCGGAGTGGTAACCAGATATTTCAATCCCCCCCATCCGTTCCTGCCATGCCAAGTCGTCACGACATACCCCACCATGGTCGCCGCATTGCCACTGTTCATCCAAGCGATTGCCATGCTCTCTTTGGTATTATTGACATTTGCAATCAAGCAGTTACCGATAGGCAGGTAGACTTTCCGCTTACCGCTCTCTTTCAAGTCTTTCGGTCCGTCCGGAAAATCCATATATAACACACCGTTTTTCGGTTTTATGTTGCCCAATGAAAAAGGCATTTCCAAGTTACGTTCCGTGGCGTGGGCTGCCGTCACCACCAAATCGGGAGCATATTGTTCATAAATATCATAGAACGTCTGCATTTCGTCTTTCGGTTCCACCATCATCCGCTCCAATTCTTTCGTCTTTCCATGCGAAAGCGTGTAACGTAATTTCTTTTTTTTCATCGGCAACTGGTAAGTGACCACCGTGTCATCCTTCGATTTTTTCTCTCCCCACAATCCCATTGTATGGTCGTCAATCCAGGCATAACGGTCAAACCATTTGGCACTATGCAACTCCATAATCGTTGCCACAGCATCCTTTATGACTAAAGGTTCCGTATTATTATGTACCATTTTCATGGCAGCGTCAGCATCATAGCCAGTAATGATTCCCCACAGAAAATCCGCATAAATATCCTCATCCACCCGACGGCTCAACTGATTCAAGGCAATTACATAGTCACGTCCCAACTTTTCAGGTTTTTCCACTACAGCAACATAACGAGGACGCCATTTTTGCAATGCGGGCAATAACTCTTCCGGCGCTGTCCGATAAACAAGGACTACAGCCTGATGTGTTTTTTCCAATGCCTGTACCACCCGATTCCAAGCCGAATCGTCCCGTACCTCCTGGCTGGTTATCACCACATATTCATTCGATGCTTTCCGACACCCCGACAAAAGAGCAAGAAGCACAAGCAAAAAACAGTATCCTTTCATATTCAAGATTTTCCTTTAATTGTTATACAATTGATTCAATTGCTCTTTAATGGAATCACTGGTAATATAGTCATCAAAATCCATGCGTTTGTCAATGATCCCGTTAGGCGTCAATTCTATCATCCGATTGCAAACGGTCTGAATAAACTCATGGTCATGGGAGTTCATCAATACAATCCCCTTAAAGGTGACTAATGTATTGTTGAAAGCTTGAATGGACTCCAGGTCAAGGTGGTTTGCCGGCGAATCCAAAATGAGTACATTGGCATTGTTCAACATCATCCGGGCTATCATACAGCGCATTTTTTCGCCTCCGGAGAGTACTTTCACGCTTTTATAAATATCCTCTCCCGAAAACAACATTTTTCCCAAGAAGCCTCGCAAGAAAGTTTCACTGGTATCGACAGAATACTGTCCCAACCAGTCTATTAATTTCATATCCGTATCGAAATAAGCGGAATTGTCTAAGGGCAAATATGCCGACGTAATCGTTACGCCCCAAGTGAAGTCCCCGGTATCCGGTTTTTCATTGCCGGTAATAATCTCCAAAAGTGCCGTCATCGCACGCGGATCACGGGAAAGGAATACGATTTTATCATCTTTCTCCACAGCAAACTCTACATCTTTAAAAAGACATTGCCCATCTATACTCTTGCTGAGGTTGCGCACTTCCAGTATCTTATTCCCCACTTCGCGCTCCGGAGTAAAGATAATGCCCGGATATTTACGCGTCGAAGGCATGATTTCCTCGATATTCAGTTTCTCCAGCATTTTCTTGCGGCTGGTGGTCTGTTTTGATTTTGCCACATTGGCACTGAAACGAGAGATGAATTCCTGTAATTCCTTACGCTTTTCTTCAGCTTTCTTGTTCTTTGCCTGTGCCTGACGTAATGCCAACTGGCTGGACTCATACCAAAAACTATAGTTACCGGCAAAAAGCTGTATCTTGCCATAATCGATATCTACGGAATGTGTACAGACCGCATCCAGAAAATGGCGGTCATGGGATACGACAAGCACCGTATTTTCATAATTGGAAAGGTAGTTTTCCAACCACATGACCGTATCCAAGTCCAAGTCATTCGTCGGCTCGTCCAACAAAAGGTTATCCGGCTTGCCAAACAAGGCTTGCGCCAACAACACCCGCACTTTCTGTTTTCCACTCAAATCTTTCATGAACGAATAGTGCAACTCTTCCTTAATCCCTAATCCGCTCAAAAGATTCGCAGCATCACTCTCCGCATTCCATCCGTCCATACCTGCAAATTGCTCTTCCAATTCAGCAGCACGAATACCATCCTCATCCGAAAAATTTTCTTTTATGTAGATGGCATTTTTCTCCTGCATCACTTCCCAAAGTTTCAAATGCCCCTGCAACACCGTATCCAATACCGTACATTCGTCATAAGCAAAGTGGTCCTGTTTCAACACAGAAAGCCGTTCGCCCGGTCCGAACATCACCGTTCCGCGAGTCGGTTCCAAATCACCGCTCAATATTCTTAAAAACGTGGATTTACCGGCTCCATTGGCTCCAATTACCCCATAACAATTCCCCGGAGTAAATTTTAAATTAACATCTTGAAACAGGGTTCTTTTCCCGAATTGAATCTCTAAATCTGAAACTGTAATCATGTCAACATCCCATTTTCACAATAAACTATCTTATTCCTCCTTGGTATAAAGAGGTATGCAAAAATACGTTTTTATTTTAAGAAAACAAACCGAATGATTGTGGTATTGATGGTAAGCAAGGTTATTCGCCTTCTTGCAACATACGCCCAAGGGATTCCTGCCACTCCGGAATCCTTATCCCAAAGATTTTCCGTATTTTTGTCTTATCCAATACCGAATAGGCGGGACGTATTGCTTTCACCGGATATTCAGCAGTTGTAACGGGATTGACTTTACAATCTTTTTTAGCAACCTTGATAATCTGTAAAGCAAAGTCATACCACGAACATACTCCTTCACTACTGAAATGATAAATCCCTTCATGTTCTATGCGCTCCTCATTGGCCATTATGGAAATAATTGCATCAGCTAAATCTTCGGCATAAGTAGGCGAACCGAATTGGTCGTTTACTACGTTGATTTCCGAACGTTCATCCGCCAAGCGCAAAATCGTTTTTACAAAATTATTTCCCTCCCAGGAATACAACCACGAGGTACGGATAATAATATGCCAACATCCGGATTTTATTATTGCTTGTTCTCCTGCCCACTTCGTTTTTCCATACATATTTTTCGGAGCAGGAGTGTCTTTTTCAGTATAAGGAACATTGGTATGGCCGTCAAAAACATAATCCGTGGAAATATGAATAAGTAAACAATCCTCTTTCTGAGCCACTTCCGCCAAATTTGCTACTGCCAACGTATTGATTTTTTCTGCTTTTTCCGGTTCTTCTTCCGCTAAGTCTACTGCTGTATAGGCAGCACAATTAATGATGGTATCTATCTCGTGACCAACGACAAATTGTCTTACTGCATCACGATCCGTTATATCCAACTCTTCCTTGTCCGTATAGAAAACTTCATCCCAAAAAGAGAAGCCTTTTTGACGCAAAGCCATTCCTAATTGTCCGCTCGCCCCCGTAACCCAAATATTTGCCATACCCTATTCCTCCAGTAATTTCAACAAATATTGTCCGTATTGGTTTTTTTGCATCGGTTTTGCCAATTCTTTCAAATGCTCCGCATCAATCCACCCTTTATTAAAGGCAATTTCTTCGGGACATGCAATCTTTAACCCCTGACGTTTTTCGATTACCTCGACAAACGTAGAAGCTTCACTTAAAGAATCGTGCGTACCCGTATCCAACCAGGTAAAACCACGTCCCAACAATTGCACGTTCAATTCATGATCATGCAAAAATTGCTGATTTACGGCAGTTATCTCCAATTCCCCCCTTGCAGAAGGCCGAATATTTGCTGCTATATCCACAACCCTATTCGGATAAAAATAAAGCCCGACAACTGCATAATTTGACTTCGGCAGAAGCGGCTTTTCCTCAATACTCAACACACGACCTGCTTTATCGAATTCTGCAACTCCGTATTGTTCAGGATTACTCACCCAATATCCAAAAACCGTGGCTTCCTTCTCTATTTCAGCTCTCCTCACACTTTCATCCAACAATCTCGTAAAACTCTGCCCATAAAAAATATTATCCCCTAAAACGAGACAAACGGCGTCATCGCCTATAAATTCCTTTCCTATAATAAACGCCTGTGCTAAACCATCCGGAGAAGGTTGTTCCATATATAAAAAACGTACTCCGTAATCAGAACCATCGCCTAACAAACGTTGGAAATTAGGCAAGTCTTGAGGGGTCGATATGATCAATATTTCCCGGATTCCCGCTAACATCAAAACCGATAAAGGATAATATACCATCGGTTTGTCATAAATAGGCAATAATTGTTTGGAGACTCCTTTAGTTATCGGATATAAGCGTGTTCCTGAACCACCCGCCAATATAATTCCTTTCATTGTTTTGATTATGATTTTACAGGACTATCGTTTCTAGCCGCTAATTTTCTCTTTGCCAATTCATTTATAATATAAAACATCAAAGAAAATAGAACAATATCAAGTAAAATCAATAGTTCATTAGACATTTTCTGTCCTATAACTCCCAAACAAATAAACATCAAATTCAAGACCAATATGGTAAATGTAGCTTTCATATGAACACCATCATAAATAATCAATAACTTATGGTGTAAATGAGATTTGTCTGCTTTGAAAGGAGAAAAACCACGCATCCAACGGGACACAAATAATCGCAAGGTATCTAATATCGGCACTGCCAGCACACTAAATATAAGAGCAGGTATTGCAAAATATCCATTAGCTTTCCATTCTATAATATCAATCTTGCCCATTTTTATGGCCATAACCCCTAACAAAAAACCAACCATCAAAGCTCCAGAATCCCCCATGAACATTTTAGAGCGATTGCCAAACAGATTAATAAGAAAAAAAGGAAAAATAGAAGCTGCCAAAATAAAACAAAGTAATGCATACTCCAGATATCCCACTTTATAAAGGCAAATTCCAAAAAACAAACTATCGCATAAAGCTACTCCCGATGACAATCCATCTATTCCGTCCAACAAATTGATGGCATTTATCAAGCCAATCAAAGCAATGAACGATAAAATGATTCCTGCCCATGAATAAATATAGCCCATACCAAACAGCCCAGACAAATTATCCAAATAGAAATTCCCCCCCAATATCAACGCCAATACTCCTAATATCTCTCCTTTCAATTTTTTTCGAGGAGATATTTGTACAAAATCATCATAGATACCAATAATAAATATCAATATTGCCCCCAATAAAATATACTGCAATTCATAAAAGGTATCAAACTGCATAAAAAGTGTGCAAGAGACAACAAAAGACAGAAATACAATAATGCCGCCAATATTAGGTACACACCCTATATGAGAAGAACGATTATTAGGCCTGTCAACAAAATTTTTCCGAATGGCTAATTTAAAAATAGGAATCCTTATATACCACCCAATTAAAAGCGCTATTAAAATAGAAAGTACAAATCGCCATGTATCTGGTAATAGACTCAGCACAATTCCTTATTTTTATCTTATTCAATATGTTTTATACTGCTTGCAAAAATAAGAAATTCTCCCAAACAATATTTATTTATAGAGAAAAAAAACTTATAAAAATTATTTTCATTGAAATTCAATCTATAATAAGGCAGAAAACAATTGACTTACAGAATTTTGTAATTGACTCAAAGAACAAGTATAATGATTAATCAACAAGGTAAAGGCTAATTTGTTTCCATTATTTTGAATCAAATAACCTGTTAACGAACGTATTCCGGACATTGAACCTGTTTTAGCCTGCATTCTATTTTTTAATTTCGGACATGAATAAGAATAAACAGAAACATTTCTGTCAATTCCCGCCACTGAAAGAGAAGAAAGGAAAGCAGTGTGTTTGTTTCTGCCTATATAAACCAATAAATCCGTCAATACTTGTGCCGGAATTGCATTCATCGGAGACAAACCGCATGCGTCATGAAGCATGCACCCTGCAGCATCTATGCCTACACCGGAAAATAAAGCAACAACCTTTTCTTGCCATGTTTCATTAGTCATCAACCTTCCCAAAGCTTCTGCAAAAAGATTCACACTGGATTTATTGGTATGATAAACTATGTCTTTTAAAGCAGGGGAATATAAACAAAACCATTCATTTTTTCTTTTTATAGGCAATAGCTTTTGATGGATGACGATCCCTTCTTCAGATAGCATTTTCATCAATTCATGGACAAAAGTACAAGCCGGTCGGTGCAAAGCACCTTTTACGCAAAAGTCGGCACGATTAGGAGGCAAGGTCCCTGCAACACGAAAGACCGAGCTGTAAGGTCCTCCATAAATCCAAGCGTTATCTTTGTTATCAGCTGCAACCATCACTTCATTTTCTATTCTAATCCCAGGTAAGAAAGGCTCTACAGACAATAATTCGGCACGTGTCCCCACTGTTCCCGTTTTAAAATGCAGTGTATAGGTATTATCCCGATAATTGAAAGGCAAATATAAAGCACCGTAATAGTTAGAAATATCCTCCCAAAGCCAAGAACCCGGGATTGCCATACCATCTTTAGCATTTTCTACGATAATTGTTCCCTCAATCTGTCGAATTCCAGACTTTCGAATAGTGTCAACTAATGCTTTTAAGGCAGAGTGATTAGGAAAATAACGGGAATCCAACGTAGGATCTCCCGATGCCTGCAAAATAATATTCCCACGAAGCACTCCGTTATGTATATCTCCTGTATAATATACAGGGGTTTTATAACGGTAATTTTCTCCCTTTTCCTGTAAAGCAAACCATGTCGGAATAATTTTAGCTACAGATGCAGGCGTCAAAGCCATATCCGCGTGATATGACAATATTTCCCGACCATCACTTACTTGTTTAACAGACAATCCAATAGCTGCATATTTCAACCCAGGATTCGCTAAAAATTCATATAATGCTTCCGTATATTGGCCTCGGGCTATATATCCAATACCCCACATCAAGATAATCAAGCAGGCTTTTTTCATTATTTTATTGATTATCCATTGACCTCAATATTTTTTCCACTTCTTCTTCCGTGTCATGCAATTTAGATTTACAATATGCGATTAATTCGGAAACCCGCTTCACTTTAACGCTTAATTCATCTATGTTTAGTTGATTATCCTCTAATTTCGAAACGATACTTTCAATTTCATTCATCGCTTCTTTATAACTCAATTTAATCATCTCATCCATCATTCAACTTATTTCTGATTTAACTACCTTGCTCATTACACGTCCACTGGATAGTTCTGTTTCAAGACAATCACCCAGTGAAAGTATTTCAATTGATTTCACGGCTTTCCCATTCAAACGAGTGATCGAATACCCTCGTTTCAATACCAAAACAGGATCAACATATTTCACCGTATTGGCAGCTAATTCCAATAAACGCTGATGTTTTGCCATGATATTTTGTGCCCTTTGCCGCAAATTTGTATTGAACGCTTCTAATCGATTATTTTCCCGCTCCATACTCCAAGCTACTCCGTTCCGGACACGAATCGGAAACTGCTTCATTAAACTTGCACGATGAGAAGCCAATAAAGATAATAACATATGCCTGAAATTCAATACCATTTTCAATTGATTATCTATTTGCGTCCGTAATACCTCTTGTACCTCTTCAACTAATTTCTTTTGCAGATTATGTAATAAAATTTCTTGTTCATGAAAAGTTTCAATCAAAAAAGCCGCCACAGCTGTCGGTGTTTTTAAATATAAATGCGCCACTCTGTCTGCAATAGTCAAATCCCGTTCATGCCCTATGCCCGTTAATACCGGCAAAGGAAATTGAGCTATATTAGCAGCTATCTCATAATTATCAAAACTACCTAAATCCACCTGCGAACCACCTCCACGCACAACGACAACAACATCAAATAACGATTCGTTTGCATATATTTTTTCCAAAGCGCCAATAACCGATGTTGCTGTTTTCTCCCCTTGCATAACGGCAGGAAAAACTTTTATATGAAAACGGTAACCGTAGATATTATTCTGCAACTGGTTAATAAAGTCACCCAACCCAGCTGCTGTAGGAGAAGATATAACGGCTATATTTTTAGGTAATACAGGAAATTCCAAATCCCGATTCATATTAATGATACCATCCTGTTCCAATCGTTTTAATATTTCCTGTTTTTTTCGCTCCAAATCTCCGACCGTGTAAGTCGGATCTATGTCCTTAACATTTAAGGAATAACCGTACAATTCATGAAAAACGACCTCAACATTCAATAAAATATGAATCCCTTTTTCCAAAGTCCGCCCGGTTGTCGTTTCGAAATAAGGACGCAATGTCCGGAAAAGAGATGCCCATATCGTTGCCCGAGCCGTAGCAATAATCCCTTCCTCATTCTCCCGTTTATCAACTAGTTGTAGATAACAATGTCCGGAACGATTCATTTGTACTTCTGCAATTTCTGCTGTTATCCACAATGAATCAGGGAACTGGTGTTTTAGGAAACGCTTAATTTGAATATTCAATTCATATAAAGTACATGCTTTCATCATACATAAAACAACTGGCGATTCTTACTGACCATCAGTTAAACGCATATATGTTTCCGGATCGTCAGCAAATATCTCCGGATCGGGTATTCTCTTTCCAGTATTCAACAATGTATCCAATTCACGACTTTGCTTTAATTCCTCTTCTTCAGCATTTTCCAATACACCTTGATGGTAAATGCGTTTCAGGACAAGTGTCCCTGTTTCATCGTAAAACTCCCACTCCCCCTCTTTCAGATTATTTTTATACATTCCTTTAGTTCGCAATACTCCGTCCCGAGAAAAAGACTGTATCTCTCCATTCAATTTCCCCTCCGCATAGAACGCCTGAAGTCTTTTTTGCCCATTTTCATAATACAACTCCCATCCCCCATTTGCTTTTCCACCTTTCCAACACTTCCGTTCAATCACCCGTTTGTCGTTTGAATAACGTACACTTTCTCCTTCTAATCTATTATTTTGATATTCATCGGTTCCTACAATACCCCTATTTTTATAATAAAACCATTTCCCGCATTTAGCTTTCCGAAAGTATTTTCCAGAAGAGGTGTATTCTCCACTCCGACTATACAATACAGCCTCTACCGTATCCCCTAAATGATTCATCTTCGCTTTGATTGCCCCATCTTCATAATAATGAATAACCATTCCATCCGGTTTTCCTCCGACAAAATTCCCTTCATACCTAAGCTTTCCACTCGCATAAAAACCTTGTTTCAATTCCTGAGCAAAAGAATGATGGGGACAAAAGAATGCTAAGAAAACAACAAATAGATATAATGTATTTCTAATGATCATGACGGTTCAATTTTATAAACGGTTCAGTTCATCTATATAATCCAGCACCTCCTCACGTCCCAAACGTTTTTCTGCCGAAGTCATAAATGACAAAGGCGTTGTTTCCCAAGTATCCAACATAGCTTTATGATAATTCTCCATACACACCGAACGCTGTTGAGTTGTCAATTTATCGGCTTTGGTAAAAATCATCACAAAAGGAACTCCATTTTCACCCAACCATTCCATAAATTCAAGATCTATTTTTTGCGGCTGGTGGCGACTATCAATTAAAACAAATAAACAAACCAGATTTTCACGTTTCAATATATAATCACGTATCATCTTTTCAAATTGTTTGCGCGAAGATTCGGATACCCTCGCATAACCATATCCCGGCAAATCCACCATATACCAAGAATCATTGATAAAAAAATGATTGATAAGTTGTGTTTTACCCGGTTTGGCAGCAGTCTTTGCCAACTTCTTATTATTAGTCAGCATGTTGATTAAAGAAGACTTTCCTACATTGGAACGTCCGATAAAAGCATATTCAGGCAAATTGGTTGAAGGGCATTTCTCTACAACAGAGTTACTCATCACAAATTCCGCTTTTACAATATCCATAATCAATAACTTTTCAATTTACTATTTCTGACTTTCCTGTTCTTCATCAGGTAGTAATTCTTTAGGTATTTCTTTCTCTCCTTTTTTTGACTTCACACCTAATTCCCTCAATTTCAATGTTTGAGATATCAAATTTCCTCCTCCCGTACTCAGACGCCCCAATGCCTGCTCATAAACAGTTTGCGTTTTTCGAATGCTATCCCCAATTGAAGTAAAACTCTCTAAAAAAGAAACACATTTATCATAAAGCTTTGCCCCTCTATCAGCAATCTCAAGCGCATTGCGATTTTGATATTCTCGACTCCATAAATCCGCCGTTAATTTCAAGGATGCAATCAAATTGGCAGGACTCAACAAAAGGACACGCTTACGATAAGCATCACTCCACAAAGATGAGTCATGTTGCATAGCTAATACATAAGACGCTTCATTGGGAATAAACATCATGACAAAATCAAGCGTACCACCAGCCCAACTATCATAATTCTTGTTTGCCAACTCATCAACATGCTTACGAACGGAATGCAAATGTTCTTTTAACGCAACCTCACGCATGGCATCTGTTTCTGAATTACAATAATTCACATAAGCTGTCAGAGAAACTTTAGAATCAATAATTACACGACGGTTATCGGGATAAACAATCATGACATCCGGCCGCATCATTCCTCCGTTTTCATTATGTAATACTCGATTGTTTTCATCTTTCAGCGTCTCCTGAACAAAATATTCCCGCCCCTTTGTCAAACCCGAATTTTCGAGAATACGTTCTAATATCATTTCGCCCCAATCCCCCTGTATTTTTACATTTCCTTTTAAAGCATTAGTCAAATTGACAGCATCTACTCGAATTTGATTATTTAATTGGACTAATTCCGCAATCTTCCGCTCTAATACTGTACGTTCTGTCGCCTCTTTATGGTAAGCCTCATCCACTTTTTTTCGAAATTCAACAATGTCTTTATTTAAAGGCTGTAATATTTTCTCTATATTTTCCCGATTGGTTTCGGTAAAACGACGTGATTTATCTTCTAAAATTTCTCCTGCCAAATTACGAAATTGAGCCGTCATCATCTCTCTAATCTCTCCCATCTCTTGCTTTTGGAAAGTAAGTTTTTCTTCCATTTGACGTCCGCTCTCCTTCAAACGTTCCGTTTCCGAAATAAGTTGCAATTTTTCATTTTGCAATTGTTGTTCTTTTTCACGCAAACGAATCACCTCCTCATTCATTAACGATAATTGAACTTCTAAAGGTTTTTTCCCACCCCGCATTAATGCAAAAACAAGTAGCATCCCTACCAACATTCCCACAAACCAAATTACAACCTCCATCGTTTACCGTTTATACAAATTACATTCAATACAATTCCTTTGAATCAGAAGCATTCCATAAATTGAACTCTTCTCCAGCTCCTTGTTCTTCTATTTTCAAAAAAGGGATGGAACGCTCATCTCCCAAAAGTGTAATTTCCTTATATATAAAGGAATCATCAAATCCTGCACCGGCTGCTTCTTCTTTAGTCGAAGCATAATATACTTTTGAAGGACGTGCCCAATAAATCGCCCCCAAACACATAGGACATGGTTCACAGCTTGCATAAATCTCACATCCTTCCAATTGATAGGTTTTCAATTTCCGACATGCTTCACGTATAGCATTTACCTCGGCATGCGCCGTCGGATCATTATCGGGTGTTACTGTATTTACACAAGAGACTATTACCTCTCCGTCTTTCACAATAACTGCCCCAAAAGGTCCTCCAGTCCCATTTTTTACATTCTCTTTTGCCAGGCGAATTGCTTCTGCCATAAATTGCCTATTATACATGGTTACTTCTTTAGAGATTTAGCAGCATTGTTCCCAGAATCAAGTAATTTGCCACTGTACCACAGCATAAAAATTCCTACTAAAATAAATGGAATACTTAATATCTGTCCCATATCCAAAACCATATCGGCTTCCCATGGTTCTTGCACCTCTTTCACAAATTCTATAACAAATCGGGCTGTGAAAATTAAAATCAAAAAAGAACCAAAAATAAATCCCATACGTTTCTTAACCGAAGTCTTCCAATATAAATACATCAACACAAAAAAACTGACTAAATAACAAAGCGCTTCATAAAGCTGTGCCGGATGACGAGGTAACTCCGGATGATCCAATCCTGAATTCACAAACCGAAATCCCCAAGGGAGTTCTGTTGGGAGACCGACAATTTCCGAATTCATTAAATTTCCCATACGAATAAAAAAACCTGCCAATGCAATAGGAATAACGGCTCGGTCAAGTATCCAAAAAATAGATTTCTTGCTGACTTTCTTAGAATAATACCACAATCCAACAATAATACCAATAGCTGCTCCATGACTTGCCAAACCCTGATAGCCAGTGAACTTAAATTCAGGCGTAAATCGAACCGGCAATATCATTTCCAAAGGATGTGCACTGTAATATGTCCAATCGTAAAAAATACAATGCCCCAAACGCGCTCCAACAATAGTCGCAATGGCTACATAAATCCATAATTTATCCAACCACGGCATCGGCAATCCTTCCGACCTGAAAATTTTCTCCTCTACTTTATATCCGAAAATAAAGGCAAGCGCAAATAACAAACCATAATATCGTACAGATATCCCTATATCAAAAATTTCAGGATTAACGTTCCAATTTATATACAATGAAAACATAATTCATCATTCATTTTTTCCATGACAATTCTTATATTTTAAGCCACTACCGCAAGGACAAAGGTCATTACGTCCTACTTTGGGACCAACTTTGACCGGTTCATGTCGCTGTTGCTGTTGATTTGCATGTGTACTTTGAGTCTCATTACGGCTCTCGCGCATTTTACTCAAATCTGTACGTCGCTGTTCCGCTTCCCGCACTTGTTCAGGCTCTTGCATGGGTATCTGGCCCTTCATTAAAGTCGAAACCATCCCTCTATTCACTTTATCTACCATTGCCTTAAACAAGTTGTACGACTCAAACTTATAAATCAATAGTGGATCTTTTTGTTCATAAGCTGCATTTTGTACTGATTGTTTCAAATCGTCCATTTCACGCAAATGTTCTTTCCATGCTTCATCAATATGCGCTAAAATAACCGCTTTTTCATAAGAACGCATTAAATCTTCACCTTGTGTACGATAAGCCTTCTCCAAATCAGTCACCACATGAAATAAGCGTACTCCATCTGTAAACGGCACCACTATATTTTTATACATCTCTCCACGAGTTTCAAATACATTCTTTATCACAGGATAGGCTTGTTGTGCAATCTGTTCCACTTTACGTTGGTACGCTTCACGAACATATTGATACAATTGTTCCGTTAATTCATTCGGACGAATTTCCTTAAATGCTTCCTGTTCAATTTGAAAATCTACAGATAATACCCGCAATACTTCCATACGAAAACCTTCCCAATCATTGATTGGCTGGTATTCCAATACAATGGATTCACAAACATCATATGTGTTGTTAGCCACTGCAACGCCGATACGCTCTCCCAACAATGCTTGCCTTCGCTGCTTATAAATAACCGTACGTTGAGAATTCATCACATCATCATACTCCAACAGACGTTTACGAATGCCGAAATTGTTCTCTTCTACCTTTTTCTGCGCACGTTCTATTGACTTCGTAATCATTGAATGTTGAATAACATCACCCTCTTCATGCCCCAAGCGATCCATTACCCGAATGATTCTTTCAGAACTGAACAAACGCATCAAATCATCTTCCAATGACACAAAAAATTGAGAAGATCCCGGATCACCCTGACGTCCTGCACGTCCACGCAACTGACGGTCTACCCGCCGCGAATCATGTCGCTCCGTGCCAATAATCGCCAAACCGCCGGCTGCTTTCACTTCCGGACTCAATTTAATATCCGTACCACGACCTGCCATATTGGTTGCAATAGTAACTATCCTTGATTGACCCGCTTCAGCTACAATATCTGCTTCCTTCTGATGTAATTTGGCATTAAGTACATTATGCTTTATTCCACGCAACTTCAACATTCGGCTCAACAATTCGGAAACCTCTACCGATGTTGTACCGACCAATACAGGACGTCCCTCTTCTACTAACCGGACAATCTCATCGATAACGGCATTATACTTTTCCCGCTTCGTTTTATAAACAAAATCATTGGCATCAATACGCGCAATCGGACGATTGGTCGGAATAACCACCACATCCAACTTATAAATATCCCAAAACTCTCCTGCCTCTGTCTCTGCCGTACCGGTCATTCCCGCCAATTTATGGTACATGCGGAAATAATTTTGCAACGTGATAGTAGCAAAAGTTTGTGTTGCCGCTTCCACTTTCACCCCTTCTTTTGCCTCTATCGCTTGATGCAGGCCATCCGAATATCGCCGTCCCTCCATAATACGCCCCGTCTGTTCGTCTACAATCTTTACTTTATTATCCAACACCACATATTCCACATCCTTTTCAAATAGCGTATAAGCTTTCAATAATTGATTCACCGTATGCACACGTTCTGATTTAATGGCATAATTCTGAATCATCTCATCTTTCTTAGCCAATTTTTCTTTCTCATCCACTATTGATTTCTCGATTTCAGCAACCTCTGTTCCTATATCCGGAAGAATAAAAAATTTCGGATCTTCTCCTGCCGCTGTCAGCGTATCATGCCCTTTATCTGTCAAATCAATGGAATTCAACTTCTCATCAATCACAAAATATAACGGATCGGTGATCTCCGGCATTCTCCGGTTATTCTCCTGCATATACTCATTTTCCGTTTTGATGAGAATCGCTTTATTTCCTTCCTCGCTTAAAAATTTAATCAACGGTTTATACTTTGGCAAACCTTTATGTGCTCTCAACAACAACACACCACCCTCTTTACGTTTTTTTGCATCATCGCTTGCCAACAACTCTTTAGCATCATTGAATACCTTCATGATAAACTCTCGTTGCATCTTCACCAATCTCTCTACACGCGGCTTATACTCATCAAACATTTGATCATCGCCTTTCGGCACTGGACCGGAAATAATCAAAGGAGTACGTGCATCGTCAATCAATACGGAATCCACTTCATCCACAATCGCATAATTATGCTTGCGTTGAACCAAATCCTCCGGATTGATAGCCATATTATCACGCAGATAATCGAAACCGAACTCATTATTGGTTCCGAAAGTAATATCCGCCATATAAGCGTGACGACGTTGTGGAGAGTTGGGTTGATGCTTATCGATACAATCAACCGAAAGGCCATGAAACATATATAATGGTCCCATCCATTCCGAGTCACGTTTGGCCAAATAATCATTCACTGTAACAACATGAACACCACGACCGCTTAATGCATTCAAAAACACCGGCAAGGTTGCCACTAATGTTTTTCCTTCTCCGGTCGCCATCTCTGCAATTTTTCCCTGATGCAACACCGCGCCACCTATCAACTGTACGTTATAATGCACCATATCCCAAGTCACTTCATTTCCTCCGGCAATCCAACTGTTAAAATAAACAGCCTTATCTTCCTCTATCTCCACAAAATCATGTTCGACCGCCAAATCCCTGTCAAATTGAGTTGCCGACACTTCAATCTCTTCATTCTCAGCAAAACGACGCGCAGTATCCTTCATGACAGCAAAAGCCTTAGGCATCAATTCAGTCAATACCTCTTCTACTTTTTTATCAATCTGTTCTTCTAAAGAATCAATTCGGTCATAAATTTTTTCCCTCTCTTCTATAGACGGCTTTTCCTCTTCCACTTGCCTCTTTAATGCCTGAATTTCTTCTTCTTCCGCACGAATATATTCATGCACTTGTTGCTTCATCCCATCTGTAACTGCCCGCAATTCATCATGAGTCAATACTTTTATTTTTTCCCACTCCAAATTTACTTGCTCTATTATCGGGCGCAACTCCTTCATATCTCTATCGGCCTTGTTACCGAACAAACTCTTTAAAATGTCATTAAACCCCATTTTTCTATATATTAATTATTGCATACAAAATCTTATCTACTGCCATAATCGGCAAATATACGATAAAATGTTAGAACAAGTTTACTATCCCATATATTTTTGTATCTATCTTTTCAATATTTCGATTCCCATTTTCCCGGGGTATAATTATCAATATATTCCAATGCTTCCTCCACCGTTTCCGCTACATAATATAACGCATCATACACCTTCGATATAAAACCTTGTTTACGTATGTTTTCTAAAAACATAAAGAAATCATTATAAAATCCGTTGGTGTTCACAAATACAATGGGTTTGACATTACAACCTAATTGTCTCAAAGTAATTACTTCCGCAATCTCCTCCAACGTTCCCCAGCCTCCAGGCAAAGCGACAAAAGCATCTGCACGCTCCCGCATCATCTGCTTGCGTTCTTGCATATCTACGGTCACAATCAATTCATCCAATCCTTCTGCCGCTACTCCATGTTGCTTTATACACTCAGGAATAATTCCGATAATTCGCGAACCGGCTTTTTGAGCACTGGTGGCCATACAATGCATCAACCCCATCCGCGTTCCTCCATATACCACTTCCCAACGTCGTTTTCCAACTTCTTTACCCAATTTTACAGCATCTTGAAAAAATATATCATCAATCATTTCAGACGAAGCACAAAAAACTGCAACAGTCATACTTATATATTTTAAAATGTGAAAGGTTAAAAGTCAAAAGCTATTTCACTTCCGACCTTTAACCTTCTTTAATTTTGCATTCCGCTTAACTAAGCGTCAATTGTCGCATACGTTGCGTTTTGCTCTATAAATTGCCTGCGGGGTGGAACGTCATCGCCCATCAACATGGAAAATATACGATCTGCTTCCGCCGCATTTTCAATAGAAACTTGACGCAAAATACGGTTCTCCGGTGACATGGTCGTTTCCCACAATTGCTCCTTGCTCATCTCACCCAAACCCTTATATCGTTGAATATGCAATCCCGCTTCCCCTCGTCCTCCGCTCATTTCATTAACCAATTGCTCCAACTCACGCTCATTCCAACAATACCGCCGTTCATCTTTATTTCCTTTTTTCACCGAATACAACGGTGGAGTTGCAATATACAGATATCCATTCTCAATTACCGGACGCATAAAACGGAAGAAAAGCGTCATGATCAATGTCGCGATATGGGCACCGTCCACATCGGCATCCGCCATGATTACAATTTTATGATAGCGTAACTTTTCTAAATTTACAGCCTTGCTATCCTCTTGTGTTCCGATTGTGATGCCCAAAGCTTGAAAAATAATCTTAATATCCTCACTCTCAAACACTCGGTGCAACATAGCTTTTTCTACATTCAAGATTTTTCCTCTCAAAGGTAAAATCGCTTGGAAACGTCTGTCTCTTCCTTGTTTAGCCGTACCTCCTGCAGAATCTCCCTCCACCAAAAATATTTCGCAATTGGCAGGATCGTTATCCGAACAATCGGCCAATTTTCCAGGTAACCCGGAACCGCTTAAGACCGTCTTTCTTTGAACCATTTCCCGAGCTTTTCGTGCTGCATGGCGTGCCGTAGCTGCTAAGATGACCTTATCCACTATAGCTTTGGCATCTTTCGGATGTTCTTCCAGATAACTTTCCAAAACAGTAGCTACAGCCTGTGCCACTGCTGTTCCAACATCCGTATTACCCAATTTCGTTTTCGTCTGGCCTTCAAATTGCGGTTCAGCCACCTTCACTGAAATAACCGCCGTTAATCCCTCGCGAAAATCATCACTATTGATATCAAACTTCAACTTAGACAACATGCCTTGCTTCTCTGCATAGTTCTTTAAAGTAGAAGTCAATGCTCTCTTAAAACCCGCAAGATGGGTACCTCCTTCTATTGTATGGATGTTGTTTACATAAGAAAATACATTCTCGGAGAATCCCGTGTTATAATGCATAGCCACCTCGATCGGCACATCATTCTTTTCTGTAGAAATATCAATTGTATTATCAATCAATCGCTCACGATTGCCATCAAGATACTCTACAAATTCACTCAATCCAAACTCCGAATAAAAAGTTTCGCTTCTTACCTCCCCTGTTTCCGGATTTTTCTCCCTTTTATCTGTAATAGACAAACGAATCCCCTTGTTCAAATAAGCCAACTCTCTTAAGCGGGCAGACAAAATATCATACTTATATTCTGTAACATAAAAAATCGTATCGTCGGGCAGAAAAGTGATTCTTGTACCTGTTTTTTCCGTTTCCCCCATAACTTCCACATCACTCTGAGGAATACCTTTGTGATATTCTTGCCTCCAAATCTTCCCGTCCCGACAAATCTCTGCCACTAATGTCGTAGATAAGGCATTTACACAAGATACACCGACACCATGCAAACCTCCCGATACTTTATAAGAATCCTTATCAAACTTACCACCGGCATGTAACACCGTCATTACCACTTCCAATGCCGACTTATTCTCTTTCGAATGCCGTGCCGTCGGAATTCCACGCCCGTTATCTTCTACTGTAATCGAATTATTCTCATTAATCGTCACTCGAATATCATTACAATATCCTGCTAACGCCTCGTCTATTGAATTATCCACCACCTCATATACCAAATGATGTAATCCTTTAACATTCACATCACCAATATACATCGAAGGACGCATCCGCACTGCTTCTAAACCTTCAAGTACCTGAATACTGTCAGCGGAATATTCACTTCCTAATTTCTCTAACTCTTCACTCATATTTCAATTCAAATTTCTATTTCCAATAAACATGCAAATATAATCATTTTTCAAAAAACAAACATATATCCATTTGCGAAATTGGCACTCCTTAATGAATAATCCTTACCTTTGTCACCCGATAAAACACAATACAATATGGAATGGATAAATGCAATACTCTTTGACCACAGCGTCATTCAAGCTGTTGTTGTTATTTCCTTAATTGCTGCTATTGGTCTATCATTAGGAAAACTAAGTTTTTACGGCATTTCTCTCGGAGTCACCTTTGTCTTTTTTGCAGGCATTATAGCTGGTCATCTCGGACTTAGCATAGATCCTCAAATGCTCAATTATGCAGAAAGTTTCGGACTGATTATTTTTGTCTATGCACTTGGTTTACAAGTTGGTCCAGGATTTTTCGGTTCTCTGCGTCGTGGAGGAATGAATTTAAATTTCTTGGCACTTTCCGTTATTCTTATAGGTACCTCTCTCGCACTTCTATTCCATGCAATCACCAATGTTTCTCTCCCCGACATGGTCGGAATCCTTAGTGGTGCCGTAACCAATACCCCTGCCCTTGGAGCAGCACAACAAACAATTAAACAAATGAATATCAGTGCATCCGATCCGGCGCTCGGTTGTGCTGTCACTTATCCCCTTGGTGTTGTCGGCGTTATTCTTGCTATCATTGTTTTACGCAAATTATTCCCCTTACGCACCCAATATATACATCGGGAAGACGGCAGCAAACAAACTTACATCGCTGCTTTCGAAGTGCTCAATCCAGGCATTTTCAACAAAAACCTTAAACAGGTGGCACAATTAGGCGCACATCGTTTTGTTGCCTCTCGATTATGGCGCAATGGCCATGTATCAATCCCTCTTTCAGATACAATTTTACAAAAAGGAGATCGCTTACTTGTTATTACCACACGTGCTGACGAAGAAGCTGTCAAAACACTATTCGGAGCAGAAGAATCTACAAACTGGAATAGTCGGGATATTGATTGGAACACCATAGACAATCAACTCGCCTCTCAAGAAATTGCCATTTCACGATCAGCAATCAACGGTAAAAAATTAGGTTCCCTCCGCCTTAGAAATCAATATCGCATTAATATCACACGCATATATCGTGCCGGTGTTCTTCTGCTTGCAACCCCGGAACTCATTTTGCAATTAGGTGACAAACTTACAGTAGTTGGAGAATCGGAAGATATCGCTCAAGTGGAGAAAGTACTCGGCAATCGTGTAGTAAGCCTTAAGGAGCCTAATCTTGTCGCGGTATTTATCGGTATTGTCCTTGGATTAGCTGTTGGAACCATCCCGTTTATTATTCCGGGGGTCAAATTCCCTATTCAATTAGGCATCGCTGGCGGTCCCATTATTATGGGAATCCTTATGGGGGCATTCGGTCCTCGCTTACATCTCATTACCTACACTACACAGAGCGCTAATCTCATGTTGCGAGGATTAGGTCTATCGCTCTATCTTGCTTGTTTAGGCTTGGATGCAGGAACGCATTTTTTTGAAACAGTATTTCGCCCGGAAGGTTTATTATGGATTGTGTTGGGATTTGCAATCACATTCATTCCTGTCATCCTTGTTGCACTGTTTGCCTTGCGATTTATGAAACTTGACTTCGGTTCAATAGCCGGTATGTTATGTGGCAGTATGGCGAATCCAATGGCATTAAATTACGTGAACAGCACAGTAGAAGGAGACACACCCGCAGTATCGTATGCAACGGTTTATCCGCTCTCCATGTTTATTCGGGTCATTCTCGCCCAATTGATACTCATGCTCTTCCTCTAATTTTCCCAAATAAAAAAAGACAACCTGTAAAACTACAGGTTATCTTTTTTATACCAAATTATCCCCCTATTAAAAACTTCCCATCAAAGAAGCTAAATTAGACATTAACAAACGGACAGCTATTGCTAAAAGAATAATACCAAACATTTTACGCATTACATATACACCACTCTTACCAAAAATTCTCTCCACATAATAAACGTATTTGAGAACTAAATAAACAACACACATATTCATTGCTACTGCAATAATAATATTCAATATGTTATATTCAGCACGTAATGAAAGCAAGGTAGTAAAAGATGCCGCTCCGGCTATCAAAGGAAATACCAAAGGTACAATCGTTGCAGAACCGCAAGGTCCGTCATTTTTAAAAATCTCAATGCCAAAAATCATCTCAACTGCCAACACCAATAAAACTAAAGCACCCGCAACAGCAAAAGATGAAATGTCCACATTAAACAACCTTAACAATGCTTCACCGACAAAAAGAAAAGCAACTAACAAAATAAAAGAAATAATCGCAGCTTTCCCCGCTTCTATTTTCTGATTTTTTTCACGCAAACTAATGATGATAGGGATTGCACCTAAAATATCAATCACAGCAAACAATACCATAAAAGCACTGACAATTTCCTTAAAACTAAAATAAACTGACATAACTTGATATTTAAATTATTCTTGTGAAAAAAGAGAGTCACCATTTCTAGCGACTCTCTCTTCCAATTCGGCGCCAACCTA
>CAJTSF010000024.1 GCA_910578985.1 uncultured Odoribacter sp.
GTATGTGGGGTATTTCGGCGGAGGGGACGGGCGGTCGCCGGGGATGGTGGCGTGCGAGGGGGTGACGCGGGGGGACGGGCGTGCGGAGGTGGTGGTGCCGTTGGAGCGGGGGGAGCGGGAGGCTCCGCTGCATGTGTATCTGTTTTTCGGGTCGGCGGAGGGGACGCGGTTTTCGCCGAGCGTGTATGCGCAGGTGTGAGGGGAAGGAGGGGGGATTATGTCGGTTTTTGGGGAGAGGGCGATTGACGGTTCCGATAGTTGATGTATCTTTTGTATGCTTTTCGCATGTGCATTAGTCTGTTTGTCCATTCTTTTCTCTTCGTGGGGCGGAAGGTTATTTTTGCCGTTCCTATCAGGAGGTGGAGGAGGTAGACGTAATAGGGATGGCGTGGGGAGTAGACTTTGTGGAAGTAGAGGAAACGGGAGTACCATTGTTCTTCCTGGATGAATGCGGCGGTTTCTTTTTGGGTGTTTCCGGACATGCCGCCGAGGTGGATGATGCGTGCCGAGGGGAGGAGTTGGATGCGGTAGTTTTTTTGTTTGATGCGGTATGAGAGTTCGGATTCTTCGAAGTAGAGGAAGAAGTCGGGGTCGAATCTGCCTGCTTTTTCAAATGCTTCTTTTTTCATCATCATGTCCGCGCCGATGATGTATCCGACGTCTGTCGCCCGGGACAGTCTTGTTTCGACGGGGGAGGGGTGGAAAAGGGGTGGCAGGTAGGAGCGGAGGTAATGGGTCAGGGTCAGTTGGGGGGAGGAGGAGTAGCCGACGGTGCCGTCTTCGTTGAGGAGTAGTCCGCCGCAGACCCCCGTTTGGGGGTGGGTCTGGAGGTGGTCGTACAGGGTTTTTATGGAGTTGTCGATGATGATGGTGTCGGAGTTCAGCAGGAGGAGGGTGTCGGCACGGGCGATGTCTGCCGCCAGGTTGTTGGCGCGTCCGAAACCGAGGTTTTCGGGGGATTCGATGAGGAGCAGGTCGGGGAAGCGTTGTTTGAGGAATGGGACGGAGCCGTCGCGGGAGGCGTTGTCTACGACGATGATTTCATAGCGCAGGTCTTTTGTTTTTTCTTTTATGGAGCGGATGCAATCGGAGGTGAGTTGTTTGGTGTTGTAGTTGATGATGATGATGGACAATTGCGGTTGGGTCGATGTTGTCATGCGTTTCGGGTTATGTCTTGTTGTTCTGTCGGAATAACGCTACAAATATAGGGATTAAATGGATTATTTTGCGTATCTTTGCGAGATGAAAGTATTCATGTAAAAAAGAAATTGTTATGTGTCGAGTTTTGATTATCGGTGCCGGAGGTGTCGGTACCGTCGTTGCACACAAGGTGGCGAAAAATGAGGTGTTTTCCGATATTATGCTGGCGAGCCGGACGAAGGCGAAATGTGACGGGATTGCTGCCGCCGTGGGCGGAGGACGGATCCGGACGGCGCAGGTGGATGCGGACAGTGTGGAGGAGTTGTGCGGGTTGATGAGGGAGTTCAAGCCGGAGGTCGTGATTAATGTGGCGTTGCCTTACCAGGATTTGACGATTATGGAGGCGTGCCTGGAGTGCGGGGTGAATTATCTGGATACGGCGAATTATGAGCCGAAGGATGAGGCGCATTTCGAGTATAGCTGGCAGTGGGCGTACCACGACCGTTTCCGCGAGAAGGGGCTGACGGCTATCCTGGGGTGCGGGTTCGACCCGGGGGTGTCGGCGATTTTCACGGCGTATGCGGCGAAGCATCATTTCGACGAGATTCATTATTTGGATATTGTGGATTGTAATGCGGGGAATCACGGGATGGCGTTCGCGACGAATTTCAATCCGGAAATCAATATCCGGGAGATTACGCAGAACGGGCGGTATTGGGAGAACGGGCGGTGGGTGAAGACGGGACCGCTGGAAATCCACAAGATGCTGACGTATCCGAATATCGGGGAGCGGGATTCTTACCTGCTGTATCATGAGGAGCTGGAGTCGCTGGTGAAGCATTACCCGACGATTAAGCGGGCGCGGTTCTGGATGACGTTCGGGCAGGAGTATCTGACGCATCTGCGGGTGATTCAGAATATCGGGATGGCGCGCATCGACGAGGTGGAGTATAACGGGATGAAGATTGTGCCGTTGCAGTTCCTGAAGGCGGTGTTGCCGGATCCGAAGTCGCTGGGAGAGAATTATCACGGGGAGACGTCTATCGGGTGCCGTATCCGCGGGGTGAAGGACGGGAAGGAGAGGACGTATTATATTTATAATAATTGCGACCATGAGGCGGCGTTCCGGGAGACGGGGACGCAGGCGGTGAGTTATACGACGGGCGTTCCGGCGGCGCTGGGCGCGGCGATGTTCGCGCGGGGGCTGTGGAAGGGCGCCGGGGTGTTCAACGTGGAGCAGTTCGACCCGGACCCGTTCCTGGCGGAGCTGGGAGAGCAGGGGTTGCCGTGGGTGGAGAGGTTTGACATTGACCTGGAGGTGTGATGGATAAGGAGAGGATGCTGGAGGAGGTGGATTGGAGGGGGGTGCCGTCGCCGTGTTATGTGTTGCATGAGGGGATGTTGGCGGAGAATATGGAGGTGATCGACCGGGTGAGGCGGGAGGCGGGGGTGGAGGTGATCGTGGCGCTGAAGGCGAACGCGATGTGGAGCATTTTTCCGGAGTTGCGGAGGCATTCGGACGGGGCGACGGCGAGTTCGCTGGCGGAGGCGCGGCTGGTGTTCGAGGAGTATGGGGCGCCGGCGCATACGTACGCGCCGGTGTATACGGAGGGGGAGGTGGAGGAGATTTTGGGGTACAGCAGCCATATTACGTTCAATTCGTTGGGGCAGTGGGGGCGTTTCGGGGAGCGGGCACGGAGGGCGGGGGTGTCGTGCGGGCTGCGGGTGAACCCGGAGTTTTCGACGGTGGAGACGGATTTGTATAATCCGGCGAGCCCGACGTCGCGGCTGGGGGTGCGGTCGGCGGACCTGAAGGAGTGGCCGGAGGGGGTGGAGGGGTTGCATTTCCATTCGTTGTGCGAGTCGCGCCCCGCTGACCTGCGGGGGACGCTGGCGGCGGTGGAGGAGCGGTTCGGGCGTTTTTTCCCGCGGTTGAAGTGGGTGAATATGGGAGGGGGGCATCTGATGACGCACAGGGATTATGATGAGGAGGAGTTGATCGGCATCCTGCGGGGGTTCCGGGCGCGGTATCCGCATTTGCGGGTGATTCTGGAGCCGGGGAGTGCGTTTACGTGGGATACGGGATGCCTGGTGGCGACGGCGGAGGATAAGGTGTGCAACGGGGGGGTGAATACGTTGATGTTGAATGTGTCGTTCGCGTGCCATATGCCGGATTGCCTGGAGATGCCGTATAAGCCGGCGGTGCTGGGGACGCATGAGCCGGAGGAGGGGGAGAAGCGGTGGAGGATGGGGGGGAACAGTTGCCTGGCGGGGGATTTTTGCGGGGATTGGGCGTTTGACGGAGGGCGGGAGCCGGAGGTGGGGGAGCGGGTGGTGTTCCGGGATATGATTCATTATACGATGGTGAAGACGACGATGTTCAACGGGGTGACGCACCCGTCCATCGGGGTGTGGAGCAGGGAGCGGGGGTTCCGGCTGGTGCGGAGGTTCGGGTATGAGGATTACAAGGGGCGGATGTCGTGAGGTTTATTCGCGGTTTTGTGTGTAGGCGCGCCATTTTTCGATGAGGGCGCGCATGTCCTGCGGGATTTCGGAGTCGAAGGAGAGGCGTTCGCCGGTGGCGGGATGTTCGAAGCCGAGGGTTTTGGCGTGGAGCGCCTGGCGGGGGCAGATGTCGAAGCAGTTGAGGACGAATTGTTTGTATTTCGCGAAGGAGGTCCCTTTTAGGATTTCGTTTCCTCCGTATTCTTTGTCGTTGAAGAGGGGGTGTTTGATGTGCTTGAAGTGGACGCGTATCTGGTGGGTGCGTCCGGTTTCCAATATACATTCCACGACGTTGATGTAGCCGAGGCGTTCGAGGACGCGGTAGTGGGTGACGGCGTGTTTGCCGTGGGAGCCGTCGGGGAAGCATGCCATGGCTTTGCGGTTGGCGAGGTTGCGCCCGATGTGTCCGGTGATGGTGCCGGTGTCGGCGTCGAGGTTGCCCCAGCAGACGGCGACGTATTTGCGGTCGGAGGTTTTGTGAAAGAATTGGGAGGCGAGGTGTGCTTTGGCTTTTTCGGTTTTGGCGATGACGAGTAGCCCGGAGGTGTCTTTGTCGATGCGGTGGACGAGCCCGGGCCGGGGGTCGCCGGTTTGGAAGAGGGGGTTGTCGCGGAGGTGCCACGCGAGGGCATTGACGAGGGTTCCGGAGTAGTGGCCGTAGGCGGGGTGGACGACCATGCCGGCGGGTTTATTGACGACCATGAGGTGGTGGTCTTCGTGGACGATGTCGAGGGGGATGTTTTCGGGGATGATTTCGATTTCGCGTCGGGGGTATGCCATGACGACGGTGACGATGTCCCGGGGTTTGACTTTGTAGCTGGATTTGACGGGGTTTCCGTTCACGCGTATGTTTCTGGCGTCGGCGGCTTCCTGTATTTTGGTGCGTGAGGCGTTGGGGAGGCGCGTCATGAGGAATTTGTCCACGCGGAGGAGGTTTTGCCCGTTGTCGGCTTCTATGCGGTGGTGTTCGTAGAGTTCGGGGGATTCCGCCTCTTCTTCGTCGTCGAGGAGGTCTTCGGCGTCTTCGGTGTTTTGGAGCATGGGGTTATTCTTCGGTTAGGGTTAATGAATCGAGGGCGGCGATTTTTTCGGGGTTGAGGGTGATGTAGAGGTCGATGTTCGAGCCCCGTCTGACGGAGAATCCGGTTTCGGGGTTTTGCTGGCAGACGATGGCGACGGCGGTGTTGGCTTTCCTGTCGATGCTTCCGTCGGGGATGGTTTTGCCGATGTTGAAGTAGGCTTTGCGGAGGATATCGACGGCTTCTTTGTGGGTTTTGCCGGTGACGGAGGGGATGGGGAGGAAGGGTTTTTCGGGGTCGTTGCCGAGGATGATGTCGATGACCGAGCCTTTCGGCAGGAGGGTGCCGTCGGAGATGTTCTGCCGGTTGTGTTTGAGTCCGAGCACGAGGTTGGGAAATTCGGAGGGGACGAATTCGAGCCGCCCGATGCGGAATCCTCGCGCTTCAAGGGTCTGGAGGGTCTGGCGGTAGGCGGTGTTCTGTACGCGGGGGACGGTGATTTTTTCGGGGTTGGTGGCGTTGGTGGTGAGGTGAATCATGTGTCCTTTTTTCACGCGGGTGTGGGCGGCGGGGTATTGGTCCACGACGGTGCCGGGCTGGGTGTTGGTGTCGTAGAGGGAGTCGATGACTTGTGTCTGGAGGTGGGCATGGGCGGCGAGCGCCTGTGCTTCGTCGGGGGTGAAGTGGTGCAGGTCGGGGACGACGATGAAGGTGCCGTGCTCGGTGTAATCGTCTAACCAGTAGAGGACGTAGATGCTGATGCCGACCATCAGAACCAGTGCGGCGGCAACGTTGATGAGAAAGAATTTCAGAAATGTCGGTAGTTTTTTCATAGCCTTTGTGATAATCCCCGCAAAAATAGTGCAGTTTTTTTAATTATCTATTACTTTATTCCTAAATTTGCCCGACAAAGAGAGTAAATGCAATTGATGTAAGTGATATGAAGTCCATGTTCAGACTGGTGTGCCTGCTTTTTCTTACGGGAGTGTGTTGGCAGGCTGCGGCGCAGGGGGTGGAGGTGCATAAATCGACGGATGTCGTGGTGATTCGGGGAACGAGTTTTTATCTGCATACGGTGCAGCCGGGGCAGACGCTTTATTCCATCTGCCGGGCGTACGGCGTTTCCGTGGATGAGTTGAAACGGTTGAATGACAAGGAGAACGACAAGTTGAGCCTGTACGAGGTGTTGAAAGTGCCTTTCGTGGAGGAGCAGTTTGTGCGTCAGGATGACAAGTATTATTACCATCGGGTGGAGAAGGGGGAGACGATTTATTCGATAGCCCGCCATTATTCCATCAAGCCGAAGCGGTTGCTGAAGTATAACAGCGAGTATGCGAACAATGCCCCCCTGGCGGTGGGCGCGGTGGTGAAGCTGCCGTTGAAGGAGGTCCGCGTGCCTGAGGCGGAGGATGCGGGGAAGGAGTTGGCGGAAGCGGAGAGGGAAGGTGTGGCGGAGCAGCATGCGGGGAGGGATTCTTTGCAGGTGCGTCCGTCGGGGGAAGCCAATGGATGGGGAACGCATGAGTATGTGGCGGAGGAGGAGATTTCGCCGGAGTCTTTGGTGAAGGTGGCGTTGCTGTTGCCTTTCTTCGCGCAGGATTATCCCTTGTTCCGGGAGGATGAGGCGGAGCCGGTGAGCATATCGCCCCGCTCGGAGCAGTTCGTGAGTTTTTATGAGGGTATCCTGTTGGCGGTGGACAGCCTGAAAGACAAGGGGTATAAAATCGACTTGCATGTGTTCGACACGCAGCGCGGGGAGGAGAAGATGAGCGAGATGGCGGGCGAGTTGAACCGCTTGCAGCCGGATTTGATTATCGGTCCGGTCTATGCGTCGATGTACAGGAGCCTGATCGGGCAAATCGAGAACCGGCGGGTGCCTGTGGTCTATCCGCTTTCTTCGCGTCGGGAGAGTTTCAGCGTGTATCCGAATTTCGTGCAGGTGAACGCCTCTTTCGAGACGCTTATCGGGGAGATGGCGACGTGGCTGGCTTCCCGCAGCGGGGATGCGAATCTGATTTACCTTCAGACGGGCAACGAGGGGGAGAGTCTGGATGACAAGAAGTTCCTGCGGGACACGATCGGGGGCATCGAGGGGATGCGGACGTTTTTTTGGGATATGGATCAGCTGCCGCTGGATTCGTTGCGGACGTTCATGCTGCCCGACCGGGAGAATATTTTCGTGATGCCGACGTCGAAGGAGGCGGAGGTGAGCAAGATGCTTCCGTTGCTTTCCGCGCTGACGGACGCGTATAAGATTTCAGTGGTCGGATTGCCGGAATGGCAGTGGTTTTCTTCGGTGGACCACGAAACGTATTATAAGGTGAATACCCGCCTTTTTACCTATAGTTATGTGGATTACACTTCGGCACCGGCGCAACGGCTGACGGAGAAGTACCGCAAGTATTTCTATACCGACCCTTCGACGTTGGTGTTCAAGGCATTCGATATGGGGATGTATTTCATCAAGATGGTTGCCCAGCATCGGGAAAATGTGCTGGAAGCCATCGGTAAGACCCCGCGGAAGAAGGATTTCTCCGTGTTCCGCTTCGAGCCGGTTTCCGACGGGTTGGGGCAAGAGAACCACGCGTTCTATATGTTGCATTTCACTTCCGGCTACCGGGTGATTTGCCGTTGATTTGCCGTCTCACTTGTTTTTCTGGAGCAGGTAGTCCCGGATGCCCAGTTCCTTGTAGGTGTTTTCCAGTTCTTCGTCGTTGTCGGTGATGACGAGGAGTTTGTCCCCGATGTCCAGCAGGGTACGCCCGCGGGGTATGAAGAAGTGTTTGTCGCGCTTGACCATGACGACCAGCGTGTTGTCCGGCAGGGTGAGGTCCATGAGGTGGTTGCCCTTGGCGAGCAGTTTCTCGGAGACCTCGATTTCCGATATGGCGGATTTGATTTCTTCCGGCAGTTCCATGCCGAAGTTGTTGTTTTTCATCGGTTCTTTTTCCGCCATGTCCAGCAGGTGCGCCATTTTGCTCACCGTGGTGCCCTGGGTGAGGAGAGAAACGATGGTAATGAAGAATACGACGTTGAAGATGAGGTTGGCGTAGTGGATTTGCGCGATGAGGGGGTAGGTGGCGAAGATGATGGGCACGGCGCCCCTCAAGCCCACCCAGGAAACATACAGTTTCGCCTTGCGGCTCATTTTCCGGAAGGGGGCGAGGCAGACGAATACGCTGGCGGGGCGAGCGAAGAACACCATGAATACGCTGACGAACAGTCCCAATACGGCGACGGGAACCAGTTCGTGGGGGTTTACGAGGAGTCCCAGGGTGAGGAACATGACAATCTGGAACAGCCACGAGAGGCCGTCGAAGAAGGTGATGACGCTCTTTTTGTGCTGGATTTTGCGGTTGCCGACGACGAGCCCGGCGATGTACACCGCGAGGTAACCGTTTCCTTTCACCAGCTCCGTGGCGGAAAAGATGAAGAATACGAAAGCGAGGAGCAGGATGGGATAGAGGGAGTGGTTGTCCATGTTCAGCCGGTTCATCATCCACACCGCCAGGCGTCCCAGCAGGAAGCCCGCCACGGCACCCACGCTCATCTGGACGATGAACATGAGGAAGGGCTGCCACCAGCTGAGGTCGCCGGATGGCATCTGTATGATTTGTATCAACAGCAGGGTCAGCATGTAGGCCATGGGGTCGTTGCTCCCGCTCTCGAGTTCGAGCATGGGGCGGAGTTTTTCTTTCAGTCCCTGTTTTTTGCTGCGGAGGATGGAGAAGACCGACGCGGAGTCGGTGGAGGACATGACGGCAGCCATGAGGAGGGATTCGGGGATGCTGATGGCGGCGTAGTCGGTGAAGAAACCGCATACCCAGTAGATAAACAGCCCGGTGAAGGCGGTGGTCAGCACCACGCCGAGGGTGGCGAGGAGGACGCCTTGTCCCAGTACGGGTTTGATTTCGGAAAACTTGGTGTCCATACCGCCCGAAAAGAGGATGACGCTCAAGGCAATCATGCCGATGAACTGCGCGCTGGCGGGGTTGTTGAACTGGATGCCCGCGCCGTCGCTCCCGCATACCATGCCCACGCCGAGGAAGAGGAGCAGGATGGGCACTCCGAAGCGGAAGCCCGCCTTGCCGGCGATGATACTGAAGAATAAAAGAATGGAGCCGATGAGCAGGATGTTTCCGGTGTCGATGATCATAATGCTATAGCTGTAATACGGTTGTCTATTAATTCTATGCAAAATTAGAATAAAAATACGAATGTACACGGGAATTGGTCCGATTTGCGCTGCATAATTATATGCAGCCTATGGAATAATTATACTTTGATTTGATAATCTGCCGGTTATAAAAAATGAAAATTGTTGTCCGCCTGTTTTTTGCGATTATTTTTTTTCTAAATTTGTGCAGCGGCTTTGGAAAATAAAGTGGCGTTTTTCAATCAAGTAAAAAAAAAGAGAGATAAATTAATGGAAAAAAAGAAATTAGCTGTAGTTGCACTGGGCGGGAATGCCATCCTGCGCGGCACCCAGAAGGGGACTGTGGAAGAACAGAATCAAAATGTGCGTGACACGCTGGAGAATGTGGTTTATCTGATCAAAGAGGGGTATAACCTGATCATCACCCACGGAAACGGACCGCAGGTGGGGAATATCCTCATGAGCGACGATGCGGGGGTGAAGATGTACGATCTGCCTCCGATGACTCTCGACATGTGCGTGGCTTATTCGCAAGGGCAGATTGCCTATATGATCGAGCGGAACCTGCGCAACGTGTTGCGCGAGCACGGGCTGGAACGCAACGTGATGTCGCTGGTCACCCCGGTGGTCGTGGATGAACATGACCCCGCCCTGCAGAACCCCACCAAGCGCGTGGGCCGCATCTATACCCGCGAGGAGGCGGACAAGCTGATTGCCGAGCACGGCTGGATTTTCAAGGAAGAGATCAAGGCGAACGGCGGATGGCGCCGCGTGGTGCCTTCTCCCGCACCGATGGACGTGAAGAACGCGGAACTCGTGGAGCGGATGGCGCGCGAGGGCAATATCGTCGTGACGGTGGGCGGTGGCGGTATCCCCGTGTATGAGGACGGGAAAGGGATGTTGCAGCCGTTAGAGGGCGTCATCGACAAGGACCTGGCGTCTGCCATGATCGGCGGCAAGGTGAAAGCCGACGAGTTGTATATCCTGACCGACGTGCCTTATATTTATAAGAACTACAAGAAGCCGGACGAGGAGATTCTGGAGGTGCTGGACTACGCCGATGCGAAGAAGTATCTGGACAGCGGCATGTTCGGCGAGGGCAGCATGGCGCCGAAAATCCGCGCCTGCCTGGCGTTCGTGGAGAACGGCGGCAAGAAGGCGGTGATTACGGAAGCGACGAAATTGGAAGACCGCCGTTTCGGTTCCAAAATCACGATGCACTATGAGTAAGAAGGAGAGATAGAGTTACATTTTAAATATTCAAATTATGGCTTTTAATTTAAGAAACAGAAACTTCCTGAAGTTGTTGGATTTCACTCCGGAAGAAATCAAGTATTTGTTGAATCTGGCAGCAGATTTGAAACGGGCAAAATATGCCGGCACCGAGCAGCCCTGCCTGAAAGGCAAGAATATCGCCCTGATATTCGAGAAGACTTCCACCCGTACGCGTTGCGCTTTCGAGGTGGCAGCCTACGACCAGGGCGCACATGCGACCTATCTCGGTCCCTCCGGCTCTCAAATCGGCGTGAAGGAGTCCATGGCGGACACCGCCCGCGTGTTGGGACGGATGTACGACGGTATCGAATACCGCGGTTTCGACCAGGCTACGGTGGAGGAGTTGGCGAAGTATGCCGGCGTACCGGTGTGGAACGGCTTGACGAACGAGTTCCACCCGACGCAGATCCTGGCTGACTTCCTGACGATGTCCGAGCATGTGGACAAACCGTTGAACCAGGTGACTTTCGCTTACCTCGGCGATGCCCGCTTCAATATGGGTAACTCCCTGATGGTGGGCGGTGCCAAGATGGGCATGGACGTGCGTATCGTGGCTCCGAAGGCTTTGCAGCCGGACAAAGAGCTGGTGGCTACCTGCCAGGCGATTGCGAAAGAGACGGGCGCGAAAGTGACCATCACGGACGATGTGGCTGCCGGCGTGAAGGGTTGCGATTTCCTTTATACCGACGTATGGGTGTCCATGGGCGAACCGGCAGAGGTATGGGCAGAGCGCATCAACCTGCTGAAACCGTACCAGGTGAACGGTAAGATGATGGAGATGACGGGCAACAAGAACTGCAAGTTCATGCACTGCCTGCCGGCATACCACAACCTGGAAACGCAGGTGGGCCGCGACGTGAACAAGCAGTTCGGTCTGGACGGCATCGAGGTGACCGAGGAGGTATTCGAGTCCAAGAACTCCATCGTCTTCGACGAAGCCGAGAACCGTATGCACACCATCAAAGCCGTGATGGTGGCTACTTTGGGGGATTGATTGTTTCCTCATGATATGGGAACCAGCAAGGGTTTCCCTTTGCAGCCGGGTCGTATCGCCCGGCTGTTTTTTGTCTTCAAATTTCGGGGAAATCGGGGATTTTGCCCAATTGAATTTTGGGGAAATCGGTAAAATCGCGAAAAAGGTTATACCATTACAACCTTTTTCGCGATTTATCATTAACTTTGCACGGATATAACACAGATTCCGTATGAAGTATCTCAATATAAAGAAGGCACTTGCAGCTTGGCAAAACATACAACCCCTATCCGAGAAAGACGTGGAAAGGCTGAGACGTCGTTTTACCGTGGACTTCAATTACAACAGCAATCACATTGAGGGCAACACGCTGACTTATGGACAGACTGAAATACTGTTGCTGTTTGGCAAAATAATCGGAGAGGCAGATGTTCGTGATGTGCAGGAAATGACAGCCAGCAACGTAGGGCTGAGGATGATGACCGAGGAGGCTGCCATGAAAAATATTCCATTAACGCAGAACTTTATCCGCACATTGCACAAAACACTGTTGCGTGAGGATTATACCGTTTATAGAAACTTGCCAGGAGGTATGCAGACAAGTTACATGATACATGCCGGTCAATACAAGACGAGACCGAATAGTGTAATCACAAGATACGGCGACCGTTTTGAATATGCTTCGCCGGAGGAAACTCCCGGACTTATGGCTGATTTGGTTGATTGGTACAATGGTGCGGAGCAAGATGGCAAACTTTCGCCCGTGGAGTTGGCTGCGTTGTTCCACTACCGCTATATCCGTATTCACCCTTTTGAAGACGGCAACGGACGTATTGCCAGATTGATGGTCAATTATATTCTTACCCGGCACAACTACCCGATGATAGTGGTTCGCAGCCGCAAGAAAAGCGAGTATCTGGAGGCTTTACATCAGACAGATCTTGAAGTCGGTCCTGTGCCGAGCGATGGTGCCCACGCCGATATCAAAGACATACGACCCTTTTTGAAATATTTTAATGAACTGGTCGCTACAGAGGTGTATAACGATGTGTTGTTTGTGAGTGAGAAAAATGAAAATGTCTGGTGGTATGATGGGGAACGAATTGCTTTCCGCACACCCAACTACACTAAAATTCTAAACGCCATGCGTACCCAGCCGATACTGACCCTCGCAGACATGCAGGAAGAAACCGGCATCAGCATTACAGCCATACAAAAATTGCTTGACCAGTTGATTTCAAAAAAGTACGTTGAGCGCGGCGAGAAAGATGGAAGCTGGAGAGTGTTCCTGACGAAATGAAAAAAGCGATATTCCGACAAATTTCACTCAAAACATTTTGCGTTTTCCGACAAAATGCGACAAAAAGATTTCCTTATTTCCGGCAAATGTGTATATTTGCAGTACGGAGTTTGCCTTCCGGAATCTCAAACTTGAACCCGTGAGTGCCACTTACGAGTCCAATTCCATCCTTTGAGAAGGCGGGGAGAAGGTAGGGAGAATTTGGGGATCATCTCTATACCATTCCTATAACCCTACCGGGGAATAGGGACAGGGTAGGGTTGGGATAGGCGGGGGACGGGAGTCTTCCCCGGTTTCTTTCTACCTTCTTCCTACGATAACATTAGGAATTGTTTAAAATAAAATTCGGAAAATGTTTGTCGTTTTCTTTTTTATAGTACATTTGTCACATAAATAATAAAAGGGATTAATTGTATTAACTTGTTTAAAAATAGATGATTATGAGAAGATTGCTTTATTTGTTCGTATTGTTGTTGTCGCTTTCTTTGTGGAGTTGCGGTTCGAAGGATGACGGAATTGATGACCCGGATGTGCCGGAGAATCCGGAACAGCCCGAAAATCCCGATGTGCCGGAATATGTAGAGTTGTATGTGTCGGAGGATAATTTGGTGATGGAGGCACAAGGCGGAGAGGCGAGTTTCGATATCGAGTGTAACACGAAGTGGAGCATCAGGAATGAGAGCGGGTGGTGCAAGACGGATGTGGCGAGCGGCGAGGGGAATGGAACGGTGAAGGTGACGGCGGGTGCTTATCATGAAAATGCGGACCGTAATACGGTGCTGACGGTCAAGGCGGGGGATGAGACAAGGACGATTCAGGTCACGCAGAAGCATGAGAATGCGTTGATTCCTTCGAAAACCAAGTTTGACGTGGGGCATGAAGGTGGAAATATTTCCATTGAATTGCCGGGCAACATTGATTGCCATTTGACGATTCCTTGGAGATTTAAGGCATGGATAAAGGAGGCACCGAAGTCTAAGGAGTCGGAGACGAAGACGTTCGATTTGGTCATCAGTAAGAACGATGAGTTCGAGAAGCGGGAGGGGTACGTTATTGTCAGCGGGAATGGTTTGGAGGATACGGTGCGTATTTATCAGGCGCAGACAGACCTTTTGATTCTCACGCAGGTTGTTTACCGCCTAAATCAAGAAGGCGGGGATATTACGGTGGAGTTGAAGACCAACGTGGATTATGAGATTACGATACCGGGGGACGCCACTTCCTGGATAAGCCGTGTGGAGACGAGAGCCATCCGGGAAGACCGGCTGGATTTTCATATTGAAGCGAACGGGAGCGACAAGGAGCGGACGGTAAAGATTGTGGTGAAGGACAAGAACAGCGCTTTGGACGACACGCTCTACGTGCATCAAGGCGGAAAGGGGGTGTTTGCGGGAGATGTGGTGTTGGAGACAACCGAAGACGTGCAGGCTTTTGCTGCCCGCGGAATCAAGAGGTTGATGGGAAGTTTGATTGTGCAGGGGAGTAATTTGGGTTCTTTGACTGCTTTAAGTGACAAATTGGAGGAAATCAATGGTAATCTGGAAATTAATTGTTCTTCGTTAAACAGTTTTGACGGGTTGTACGGATTGAAACGGATAGGGGGGAATCTGACTATCAAGGATGGTCAATTTACTTCTTTTGAGGGTTTGAATAATTTGGAACATATCGGCGGCAGTTTCCGTATAACTTCTTCTTCTTCTTTGGGAAGATTGCAAAATTTCTCAGGTTTAGGAAGTTTGAGTGAGATAGGAGGTGATTTTGAGGTTTCTTCTTCTTCTTCTTCTTCTTCTCAATTCAACCTTTATTTACCTGCATTGAAAACGGTGCCTGGGGCGTTTGGATTGGAGGGTTTCAGGTTTGTAGATATTCCGAAGCTTGAATCCATCGGAGGTTCGTTTACAATAACCGAGGTGAATGCGATTGGTACTCTAGACAACTTGAAGACGGTGGGAGATATTACGATAAAAGACTGCAAGGAGCTTACCGACTTTTGCAATTGGAAGCCGGTGCTGATGAATTATAATGGAACATTTTCCGTTTCAGGTTGTGGGTATAATCCCACGAAATACCAGATTTTGAACGGGGCTTGCTCGAAATATTAAATGAAATTTAATCCGTGTAGATATGTTAAATGACGAAAAATTGCAAAAAATAGAATCTCAAATAGAGGCTGAGCAAAAGAATGTAAAGTATGATATTAGGGAATTTACAATTGAATACTATGTTAATAAATACCTCAAAGATGTAGATGATGATAAGAACGAGCTATATGTTCCCGAATATCAAAGAGAATTTATTTGGGATGATGTAAGACAGTCGCGGTTTATAGAAAGTCTGATGTTGGGGTTACCTGTTCCATTAATTTTTGTTGCAGAAATAGAAATTGACGGGCGTTTTGAAATAGTGGATGGTTCGCAAAGAATAAGAACTTTGGCAGCTTTTATTTCGAATGAATTAAAATTGAAAGGGTTAAAAAAATTATTTGAGCTTAATGATTTGCATTTTTCTCAATTATCTTCTGCCCGTCAGCGAAAGTTCAAGAATATATCCATGCGAATGATTGTTTTGAGCACTCAAGCTTCAGAAGAAATCAGAAATGAGATGTTCGATCGTATAAATACAAGCGGGGTTTCGCTTTTGCCGATGGAAACAAGAAGAGGGATTTACAAAGGTCCATTTACGGATTTTATTATACGGTTGGCTAGTAATAAGCAGTTTAAAAAGTTGTGTCCAATTTATAAATACATGGAGCAGAGACGAGAAGAAGAAGAGATGGTTTTGCGTTTTTGTGCTTTTTCAGAAACATACCCTACATTTAGAATTGAGGAAGCTTCTATTGAGAAAAATGGAGTTGCAGGTTTTTTGGATAAATACTTGGAATATAAAAATGCTCATTATGCAGAGGAAGATATAAAACAAAAAGAACAAGATTTTATTCGAGTGCTGAATTTTATAGAAAAAGTTTTTCCAAATCAAGGTTTTGCAAAAGCCAAAGGAGTTCAAGGGGTGTCCAAACCTTATTTTGAGGCGATAGCTATAGGGGCGTTGTTTGCATTACAAGAAAAACAAGATTTAATGCCCGATTCAACGGAATGGGCAATATTGGATAAGAACCGACCCAATGAATTTTTCAAAATTTTATCAGGAAGATACCATACTCATAGTTTGCCAAAACTGCGTGGACGTATCAAGTATTCAAAAAATAAATTTTTAATGAGCCATGCCAAGGCAGTTTCTAACTGATTTTGCAGAAAGGTGCAAAGAAGTAGAGGAATATTTATGTCTTATTCGTTTTTATGATGATATCGCGACCAATAAAAAGACTAAATTGAAAGCAATAGACCATTATGGAAATGAAATAGATTATACTCCATCTAATCAGACTCAACAGATATTGCGTTCTAGTTTTTATGTTATCGTATATAATTTGATAGAAGCGACTGCAAATTCGATAATAACATCAGTACTTGACCAAATCAATGATGAAAAAGTACCTTTGGTTGAATTAAAAGATAGAATCGTAATATTATACGTTCGAAATAAGCTATTGAATAAAAACGATAAAAATAGAATCAATTATATCACGGAAGTGATGAAAGATGTAAAAAAGAAGCGACATGTTAAAATTGATGGTTTTCGATTGAATATCTCGGGAAATGTTGATTATGATTTTATAACTGAAATACTTAAGAATATCGGGTGTGTTGGGAGAATCCCAATTGATTCGAACAGTACATTAAAAGATATATTTTTGAAAATCAAGACGAATAGGAACGAGCTCGCACATGGTAATAAATTGTTTTCTACGAATGGCTCTGTCTTGATTTTGAAAGATTTAGAATGTGAATATTTGGAAGTAAAGGCATTTTTTAAGCAAGTCCTAGAAAATTTAGAATCTTTTTTGGATACACGAAGATATATTGATAAACCAAAAACGTAGGGGAATCTTGTATTTTTTCTTTTCAGGGGGCGTTGCATGTGCGGATTTTTTGTACCTTTGCGCCCGTATTCAAAATAATGTCTAACTTATTAGATGGAAAAAATTTAATGATTATGTCAGAAGAACAGAAAGAGATGCAGGCGGCTACCGAAGAGAAAGTTGCCAAGAAGGCGGCTCCGGTGACCAGCGCCGAGCCGGATGAAAATTTCGATTGGGATGCTTATGCGAACGATTCGGTCGTTTCGGCATCGGAGAAAGAGGAGTTGGCGCAGAAGTATGCCGACACGCTTTCGAAAGTGGGCGAGAAAGAGGTGGTGGAAGGTACCGTTATCTCCATGAACAAAAGAGAAGTGGTGGTTAATATCGGCTACAAGTCCGACGGTATCATCTCCCTGAATGAGTTCCGTTACAATCCGGAATTGAAAGTGGGAGACAAGGTCGAGGTTTATGTGGAAAACCAGGAAGACAAAAAAGGTCAGTTGACCCTTTCACACAAGCAGGCCCGCGCATTGCGCAGCTGGGACCGTGTGAACGAGGCTATGAGCAATGACGAAATCATCAAGGGTTTCGTGAAATGTCGTACGAAGGGCGGTATGATTGTCGATGTGTTCGGCATTGAGGCTTTCCTGCCGGGTTCGCAAATCGATGTGAAACCGATCCGGGATTACGATGTATATGTGGGCAAGACCATGGAGTTCAAGGTGGTGAAAATCAACCAGGAGTTCAAGAATGTGGTGGTGTCCCACAAGGCGCTTATCGAGGCAGAACTCGAGCAGCAGCGGAAAGAGATTATCTCCAAACTGGAGAAAGGACAGGTGCTGGAAGGAACTGTCAAGAACATCACTTCCTACGGTGTGTTCATCGATCTGGGCGGTGTGGACGGCTTGATCCATATCACGGACCTGTCCTGGGGACGTGTCAGCCACCCGAACGAAATCGTGCAGCTGGATGAGAAGTTGAACGTGGTCATCCTGGAGTTCGACGACGAGAAGAAACGCATCGCTTTGGGCTTGAAGCAGCTGACCCCGCACCCGTGGGATGCCCTGAATACCGAATTGAAGGTGGGCGACACGGTGAAGGGAAAAGTGGTGGTGATGGCAGACTACGGCGCATTCGTGGAAATCGCTCCGGGCGTGGAGGGATTGATTCACGTGTCCGAGATGTCCTGGTCGCAGCACCTGCGTTCCGCACAGGATTTCCTGAAGGTGGGCGACGATGTGGAGGCGGTTATCCTGACGCTGGACCGCGACGAGCGTAAGATGTCTTTGGGCATCAAGCAGCTGAAAGCCGATCCTTGGCAGAACATCGAGGAGAAGTACGGCGTGGGCACGAAGCATACGGCTACGGTGCGCAACTTCACGAACTTCGGCGTTTTCGTGGAAATCGAAGAGGGTGTGGACGGATTGATCCATATTTCCGACCTGTCCTGGACGAAGAAGGTGAAACATCCGGCAGAATTTACCCAAATCGGGGCTCCGATCGAGGTGGTGGTGCTGGAAATCGATAAGGAGAACCGCCGTCTGAGCTTGGGTCACAAGCAGCTGGAAGAGAACCCGTGGGATGTGTTCGAAACCATCTTTACGGTGGATTCCGTGCATGAAGGAACCATCACGGAGGTGTTCGACAAGGGTGCCGTGGTTGCCCTGCCTTACGGGGTTGAAGGATTCGCCACTCCGCGTCACCTGGTGAAGGAGGACGGAAGCCAGGCGAAGGCCGAGGAGAAACTGCCGTTCAAGGTTATCGAGTTCAACAAGACCGCCAAGCGTATCATCGTTTCCCATTCCCGCGTGTTCGAAGACGCGTTGAAGTCGGAAGAGAAAGCGAAGAAGAGCGCAGAGGAGAAATCAACCAAGAAAGCCGTCAAGCAGGTGAAAGAGAAACTGGAGAAGACGACTTTGGGAGATATCACCGAACTGGCAGCCTTAAAAGAGCAGATGACGAGTGCTGCCAAGGAAGAAAAGTAATTCATGAAGTTTGAATTGACTATATTGGGGAGCGGCTCTGCCGTTCCCACTTTCCATAGAAATTCCGCCGCTCAGGTACTGAATGTACTTGAGCGGTATTTTCTTATAGACTGCGCGGAGGGGACGCAGCACCGGTTGCGCCGTTTCCATATCCCGTATAATAAAATCAACCATATTTTCATCTCCCACCTGCACGGGGACCATTATTTCGGTCTCATCGGGTTGTTGTCCACCCTATCGATGCAGGGACGGAGGGGGGAGATGAATATTTATGCGGATGCGCGTTTGCAGGAGATTCTGGAGTTCCAGTTGGAGAAGATGAAGACCCGCTTGCAGTTTCCGGTGGTTTATCATGCGCTTTCCCGCCGGGAGGAGGTGTTGTACGAGGACCGGGTGGTGCAGGTGAGCGCTTTTCCGCTGAAGCACCGGCATGAAGCCCCGGTGTGCGGTTTCCTGTTCCGGGAGCAGGAACGGGAGCGGAGCATCCGGAAGGATATGGCGGATGCCTGGCAGGTGCCTGTCGCTTTTATGCAGCATTTGAAACGGGGCGCCGATTTCGTTACCCCGGAGGGGGAGGTGGTGCCCAATGCCCGCCTGACGACGGATCCGCCGCCGGCGCGTTCGTATGCTTATATGAGCGATACACTTTACCGGGAGCGTTTTGCGGAATATGTCCGGGGGGTCAGCCTGTTGTACCATGAAGCGACGTACGGGAAGGAGGAGGAGGCGTTGGCGAAAGAGACTTTCCACAGCACCGCGGAGCAGGCGGCATGTTTGGCGAAGGCGGCAGGGGCAGGCAGGTTGTTGTTGGGGCATTTCTCCGCCCGTTATCCAGAACCGGCATGCCTGTTGCCGGAAGCCCGGGCGATTTTTCCGAATACGGATGTGTGTGCGGATGGTGATGTGTATGCGGTTCCTTACAGGTAGGTCTCTATGATTTCTTTCAGTTCACGCAGGTTGAGCGGTTTCGTGATGTAAGCGTTGCAGCCTGCCCACAGGGCGTTCAGCTTGTCTTCGTTGAAAGCGTAGGCGGACAGTGCGAGGATGGGGGTTTTCGGCGATTCCTGACGGATCAGGTATGTCGTATCCAATCCGTCGAGTTCCGGCATTTTGATGTCCATGAGAACGATGTCGGGAGCTATCGACTGAAACTGTTCCCAGGCTTCTTTGCCGTTGTATGCCCTGAACAATTCATAATCTTTTTTCAGTAATATCTGTAATAAGAGAAAATTACCGTTGTCATCTTCCGCAATCAGTATTTTTTTCTTACGCGTCACTTCCTGCATGCCTTGTTGTCATTTAGTGGTTCAAAGGGTGATACGTGTCCTGTGAGAAAAGGTTTCAATTTTTCTGTTTTTTTGCCTCCGATAATTTTCATATCTTTGTCCTCGGTTAAATACAGCGCAATCATGATAGTTTTCCCGAATGCCAAGATCAATATCGGTTTGTTTGTGACGGAGAAAAGAGAGGACGGTTTCCACAATCTGGAAACGGTGTTTTATCCTATCGGGTTGTCGGATATTCTGGAAATCAATCCTGCGGAAGGGGAAATCGGAAGCTGCTTTTTTGAACAGACGGGCATCGATGTGGGATGCGAGGCGGAGAAGAATCTGACGGTGAAAGCCTACCGCCTGCTGGCAGCCGATTATTCCCTGCCTGCCGTGCGGATGCACTTGCATAAGGTGATTCCTTTCGGTGCCGGGCTGGGGGGAGGGTCTTCCGATGCGGCGTTTGCGTTGAAAACGTTGGACGAGTGTTTCGGTCTGTCGCTCACCGTGGAGCAGTTGGAGGCGTATGCCGCCCGTCTGGGGAGCGATTGCGCGTTCTTCGTCCGTAATCGCCCAGCGTTTGCAGGCGGGAAGGGAGAGGTACTGGAGCCGGTGGAAGTGGCTTTGGATGATTATCGACTGGTGTTGGTCAAACCGCCTTTCGGAGTTTCTACGCCTGAAGCCTACGCCGGGATTACGCCTCGCGCAGCAGATTTCGATTTGCACCGTTTGCCGGGGGTGCCGTTGGAGTGCTGGAGAGGGCAGGTGCGCAATGATTTCGAGGAGCATGTTTTCCGGCTATATCCCCGCTTGGCGGCTATCAAAGAACAACTGTATGCCTCGGGGGCGTCTTATGCTTCCATGACGGGCAGCGGTTCTGCCGTGTACGGGCTGTTTCCCCGCGAGGCAGAGATAGCTTTGGACTGTCCCGATTGTTTCGTGTGGCAGGAGGATAAATAAAAAAATGGAACAGATGAAAACGCATTTGACAATTATATTGATAGGCTTGGTATCCGGTTTTATCGGTATCCTGCCGCTTTTCCGCAAGAAGGCGGATCGCTATTCCCTGTTGGCGGCATTCCTGTTGTTTTTCATGATGCCTTATGTGGTTTACCATTTCCATTTGCCGTGGGCGGCGTGGTGGTGGAAAGGCATGGTCATTTCCGGAGCGCTGGCTTTGCCTTTGGTCATCACTTCATGGCGGGGCAGTTCGCGTTGTGCATTGCCGTTATTGGTGTCCGCCGTGGTGGTGGGTGCGTTTATATCTGTATTGGGGCACTTCCTTATTTGATATGCACATCCATCTGCGGAAAGGGGATGTTGAGACCTTCAAGGGCGAAGGTTTTATAGACTTTCTCGTTCATGTCGAAGAAGACGCCCCAATAGTCCGGTGCGGCAACCCAGGCGCGCACTACCATATTGACGGAACTGTCGCCTAATGAGGTGAGGGCGATGAAGTATTCCGGTGTCTTGAGGACGCGGGGGTCGGCATCAAGCAGACGGGCAATGACGGTTTTGGCTTTGTCGTAGCTGTCACCGTAAGCGATACTGAATACCCAGTCCACTCGGCGCGCCTCTTCTTTCGAGTAGTTGGTCATGATTCCTGTGGAGAGTCCGCCGTTGGGGATGATGATGATTTTATTGTCGGGCGTCGCGATGATGGTGTTGAAAATCTGTATTTCCTTGACCGTTCCGCTCTGTCCCTGGGCTTCGATGAAATCGCCCACTTTGAAAGGCTTGAAGATTAATATCATGACGCCTCCGGCAAAGTTCTGCAGGGTGCCGCTCAATGCCATACCGATGGCGACACCGGCTGATGCGAAGAGAGCGAGGAAGGAGCTGGTTTCAATGCCGAGGATGCCTACGATGACAATGATGAACAGGAAGTTCAGCGTGATTTTTATCAAACTGCGGGTGAAAGAGAAAAGGGAGGCTTCCACGTGGCGTCTGGTCATCAGATTGACCACCATGCGATTGATGCGGTTGATGAGCCAGCGGCCGACAAAGAATACAATTGCTGCCATGAGCAGTTTCGAACCGAGGGATACGAGAAGTTGCGTGAGGGAAGAGACAAGGGTGTCCATCGACAAGTTACTCAGGTTGGACAGGTCTTTCATGATATGGTTGTTGTTATTATCATTTCAGAGGCAAATTTATACATTTTCACGGAATAATTGTATTTTTGCAGGCTGTAAATATTCCATCAGTAGTGAAATAACAAATAGAGAAGAGATATGAGTATAGAATGTCTGCTGACCGGGAAGGTCATCGAAGCGGTGAAAGAGTGTTACGGCGCCGAGGTGGATGCCAAGAGTGTGCAGTTGCAACCCACGCGCAAGGAGTTCGCAGGGGACTTGACGGTGGTGGTGTTCCCGTTCACCCGTCTTTCCCGCAAGTCACCGGAGGATACGGGACGGGAGTTGGGCGAGTACCTGAAAGGACATATCGAGGAGGTGCGGGACTATAATGTGGTGAAGGGCTTCCTGAACATCGAGATTTCATCGGCTTACTGGCTGGGGAAGTTGAACGAGGTGGCGCGGGAACCGCATTACGGATACGCTGCCGCTCCGAGCGGGCATACTTATATGATCGAGTATTCGTCGCCGAATACGAACAAGCCGTTGCATTTGGGACATATCCGCAATATCCTGCTGGGCTGGTCGGTGTCGGAGATACAGAAAGCGAACGGGCATCGGGTGATGCGGGTGAATCTGGTGAACGACCGGGGCATTCATATTTGCAAAAGTATGGTGGCGTGGAAGAAGTTTTCCGGCGGGGCGACACCTGAGAGCACCGGCATGAAGGGAGACCACTTGGTGGGGGATTATTACGTGAAGTTCGACAAGGAGTATAAGGCACAGACGAAGCAGTTGATGGAGGAGCAGGGCTTGAGCGAGGAGGAGGCGAAGAAGCAGGCGCCGATACTGCTGGAGGCACAGGAGATGTTGCGCAAGTGGGAAGCAGGCGAGGAGGAGACGGTGGCGTTGTGGCGGATGATGAACGATTGGGTGCTGGAGGGATTCGACGAGACCTATGAGCGAATGGGTGTGGGGTTCGACAAGGTGTATTTCGAGTCGCAGACCTATAAAAAAGGGCGCGATCTCGTGTTGAAAGGATTGGCGGACGGAGTGTTGTACCGGAAAGAAACGGGGAGTGTGTGGGCGGATTTGACAGGAGACGGTCTGGATCATAAATTGCTGTTGCGCGACGACGGGACATCAGTCTATATGACGCAGGACATCGGCACTGCCTATGAGCGTTTCAACGAGTTCGATATGGACGAGATGATTTATGTGGTAGGCAACGAGCAGAATTACCATTTTCAGGTGCTGTCGCTGGTTTGCGGCAAACTGGGCTTCCCTTGGGCGGAAAAAATCAAGCATCTCTCTTACGGGATGGTGGAGTTGCCGGAAGGGAAGATGAAATCCCGCGAGGGAACGGTGGTGGATGCCGACGATCTGATGCAGTCGATGATTGACACCGCCCGCGAGACTTCTCAGGAGTTGGGCAAGCTGGAGGGTTATTCGGAGGCGGAAGCGGAGGAGGTCTATCGGAAGGTGGCGTTGGGGGCATTGAAGTATTTTATCCTGAAAGTGGACCCCAAGAAGACTATGCTGTTCAATCCGAAAGAGTCCATCGATTTCAACGGAAACACGGGGCCTTTCATCCAATATACGTATGCGCGTATCCGTTCGGTGCTGCGCAAGGCAGCCGAGAACGGCGCCAAATTGCAGGAGGCGGATTTGTATATCGGAATTTCCGCCAAGGAGCAGGATTTGATTAAATCGGTGGCGAAACTGCCTGATGTGGTGCAGGAGGCGGGAGCTACCTATAGCCCGGCACTGCTTGCCAATTATGCGTATGACCTGGCGAAGGAGTTTAATCAGTTTTACCACGATTTCTCCATTCTGAAAGAGGAGGACGGAGCCTTGAAGAATTTCCGCCTGTTGCTTGCCCGGGTATGCGCCGAGGCGCTGAAAAATGCCATGGGAATGCTGGGCATCGAGATGCCGGAGAGAATGTAAGGATGACCGTTTGATGCATGGCTATGGAATTGGATTTGGACCGGGCATTGGCGCTTGCCCAAGAATGGGCGAAGGAAGCGGGGGAGATTCATCTCTCTTATTTCCGGGGAAACCGTCTGGACATACAGACCAAGTCGAGCGTGTATGACGTGGTGACGCGTGCTGACAAGGAGAGCGAAGCCTGTCTGGTTGCCCGCATCGGTGAAAACTATCCGGAGCACGCCATTCTGGGCGAAGAGACGGGAGAACATGCCGGGGAGTCGGCATACCGTTGGGTGGTGGATCCCTTGGACGGAACTAACAATTTCAGTCAGGGACTGCCGATATTTACGGTGTCCATCGGTTTGCAATATGAGGGGAAGACGGTGTTGGGGGTGGTCTATGCCCCCTACTTCGGGGAGATGTTCACCGCCATCCGCGGGCGCGGGGCGTATTTGGGCGACCGGCGGTTGCATGTTTCGGCGAAGCGCGATTTGGCGCATTCCGTGATGGGTACCGGTTTCCCGTATGACAAAGGCACGAATCCGGATAACAATATCCCCAACCTCGCCGCTATCCTGCCTTTCCTGCGGGGTATCCGGAGAATGGGCACGGCGGCTTACGACCTTTGTTGCACGGCGGCGGGATGGCTGGACGGCTACTGGGAACTGGATTTGAAACTATGGGATATGTGTGCCGGTGCCCTGATGGTGGAGGAGGCAGGAGGGGTGGTCGTTTCGTTGCGGGAGAACCGCGGGGTGTCTATTGTGGCGGGGAATGCCGTGTTGGTGGGTAAGATACGAGAGAAAGTCCGGTAAATTTTATAATACGATTTTTTATGTCTACTTCTAAAGAGATGACGGCAGGGCGTCCTTTGCCGCTTATCTTCCGGTTTACGATGCCTTTGCTGCTGGGAAATCTGTTGCAGCAAACCTATTCGCTCATCGATGCCGCCATTGTAGGTCGGTTTTTGGGGATTAATCCTTTGGCTTCTGTGGGGGCAAGTACGTCGGTCGTATTTTTGATACTGGGATTCTGCAACGGTTGCGGTTGTGGTTTCGGAATTCCTGTGGCGCAGAGGTTCGGGGCACGGGATTACGGCATGATGCGGCGCTATGTGGCGGTCAGCGTGCAGCTCTCTGTGGCAATATCAGTGGCGATTGCCGTGGTGACCTCTCTCTTTTGTGGGGATATCCTGCGTGTTATGCGTACGCCGGATGCCATTTTCGAGGACGCTTACATCTATCTGCTGGTGACCTTTATCGGGGTGCCTTTCACTTTTTTGTATAACCTCCTTTCCAGTGTCATCCGGGCATTGGGGGACAGCAGGACGCCTTTCTGGTTTCTCCTGTTTTCGACGGTTCTGAATATTGCGCTTGATTTGTTCTTTATTCTCGTCCTCCGCTGGGGAGTGGCAGGGGCGGCGGTTGCCACCTTGCTGTCCCAAGGGGTGTCCATGGGGTTGTGTTATCTCTACATGTACCGCCATTTTGAAATCCTGCGGGGTACGCGGGAGGAGCGGAGGTTTCAGGGGGCGCTGGCGCGGCATCTGGCGAATATCGGAGTACCGATGGGATTGCAGTTTTCCATCACCGCTATCGGCAGCATTATGTTGCAGGGTGCCAATAATGCCTTAGGGACGGTTTGTGTGGCGGCATTCACTGCGGCGATGCGGATAAAGATGTTCTTTATCTGTCCTTTTGAGAGCTTGGGTATTGCCATGGCGACCTATTGCGGACAGAACTACGGGGCGGGAAAAACCCGGCGGATAGTGCAGGGCATCGGGGCAAGCGGTCTGATGATGGCGGTATATGCGGCGGTGACGTTTGTGGTGTTGCGTTTCGATGCCGGCGAGTTGGCGATGTGGTTTGTGGACGTATCGGAAACGGAAGTCATCCGGAATACCGAATTGTTCCTGCACATATCCAGTTATTTTTTCCCTTTGCTGGGCACCTTGTGCGTGTTGCGCTATACCATTCAAGGGGCGGGGTACACCCGATTGGCTATGCTCTCCGGGGTATCTGAGATGTTCGCCCGCGCGCTGGTCAGCGTGTATGCCGTGCCGGTGTGGGGTTACCTGGCGATATGTTACGGCGATCCGACGGCATGGCTGGCTGCCGACCTGTTTTTAATACCCGCTTTTTGGTTTGTTTACCGCCGCATCAGAAGACGAGTGGCGGATTAACCTGTGGTTTTCGGTTCGTTCAGGCGAGAGAGGATTTCGCGGGTGGTGCGATAGCCTTCCTCAAAAATCTGTTGCATGTTCTCCACATCGAAGATGCCGTATTGGGTCATATTGTGGGGCGAGATGACAATATCTGCCATGCTGCGGTCGATTTCGGTGTTGCGTCCAATCCCGACATGAAAAGCACGGATTGCCATGGCAACCATGTTGGTGATTTTTTCCGACGTGTCGATGGCATTGATTTCCACGGCGATAATCCGCTCGCACCGGGGGCGGATGGGACGCACCGGCAGATTCATGAATACCCCGCCGTCCACATATTCATTGCCGTTGATTTCCTGCGGCACGAATACCACGGGAATCGTGCAGGAGGCGATGACACATGGAATCAGTTCCCCCTGTCGGAAATGCACGGGGCGTGCCGCATTCATATCGCTGGCGGTGACCACCAGCGGGATTTTCAATTCTTCAAAAGTCTTCACGCCGACAAACTCTTTCAAGGATTCTTCCAGACTGTGCAGCGTCATAAAGCCCTTGCGCGACATGGCGGGGCGGGCAAAATTCAGTATCTTTTTGTCTTTAAAGAAATTCAGACATTCCATAGGCGCATGTCCCGAAGCAATCATTACTCCGATGAGGGCACCTGCGCTGGTTCCGGAGATGATATCCGGATAGATGCCTGCTTCCCATAACGCCTGAAACACACCCAAATGGGCGAATCCCCGCGCACCGCCTCCGCCGAGTGTGATTCCGAGAGAGTAGAGTCTGTGGTTCATGTGTGCGTATTGTTTGCTCAAATATACGTAAACCGTTAGCGTATCTCTGCATTCAGTTGGTGCTTGTAAGTACCCATCAGTTTGTTCATAATCTTTTCGATTTGTTTGTCTGTCAGTGTCTTTTCCTCGTCTTGGAGGGTGAAACTAACGGCATACGATTTTTTGTCCGCACCCAATTTTTCTCCCTCGTACACGTCGAAGAGGGTAACTGATTTCAACAATACTTTCTCGGTACGCATAGCGAGGTCGCGCACCTCCTTGAACGTGACTTTCTTGTCCAGCAATAGGGCAAGGTCGCGTTTCACGGCGGGGAACTTCGGCATCGGGGCGAAAGTGATGGTGTGGTTCTTCATCACCTTCAATATGTTCTCCCAGGAAAATTCGGCATAATACACCTTCTGGCCGATGTCTGCTTTCTTCAATACTTTCCGGCTCAGGATACCGAAAGTAACCAAATGCTTGCCTTGCTGCGTGTAGACCAGCCCCTCCCGATAGATGTCCTCTGTGGCTTCTTCCACGGTCAGAGTATCCGTCCGGAATCCCAAGCGTGCCAATATCATTTCGGCATAGCATTTCAATGTGAAAAAGTCACAGCGTGCCGCCTTGCTGTTCCATGCAGCCTGGGATTTGTCGCCGGTAATGAACAATGCCAGTTTATCCTCCTCCTTGTATTGCTTCAAGTGGTTTTCGCCCTCCTTGGAATGGAAGGTATAGGATTTCCCGAATTCGAACAGGCGCAGGTCGGCGTTCTTGTGGTTGATATTGTAGGCAATGGTTTCCAGCCCTCCGAACAGCAGGGTCTGACGCATGGCATTCAAGTCAGTGCTCAACGGGTTGAACAGCATCACGCTGTTTTCCGCCTTATACGTTTCCAATTCTTCGAAATAGGCAGCTTTCGTCAGCGAATTGTTCATCATCTCGTGGAAACCGTTGGCTGCCAGTAGGTCGGAAATCTTGTTCTTCAGTTGGAAGTCATTCGGCTTTTCCGAATAGCTTAGGGTGGAGTTTACTTTCGCCGGCACTTCGATGTTGTTGAACCCGTAGATGCGCAGGATATCCTCGATGACATCCGCTTCCCGGCGTACATCCACGCGGTAAGGGGGAATGTGCAGGAGCAGTGTTTCCTCGTCCTCGCGCACGATTTTCATCTCCAGGGCAGTGACGATTTTCTTGATGGTGTCATGTCCCAGACATTTCCCGATAAGGCGATCCACATGGGCATATTTCACTTCCACCTCAAAGTCCGCAACGGGCTCGGGATAGATATCGATAATATCGGAAGTAATTTTTCCGCCGCCCACTTCCCGCATCAGCAGGGCTGCCCGTTTCAGGGCATATATCACGATATTCGGGTCGGTACCGCGCTCGAAGCGGAAAGAGGCATCCGTACTCAACCCGTGGCGCCGTGCCGTTTTACGTACGAATACCGGATCGAAACAGGCGCTTTCCAAGAATACATCAGTCGTCTCTTCCGTAATCCCGCTTGCCAGCCCGCCGAACACGCCGGCGATGCACATCGGCTCTTCCGTGTTGCACACCATGAGGTCGTTCTCGTTCAGTTCCCGTTCCACGCCGTCCAGTGTAGTGAATTTTGTGCCTGTCGGGAAACTGCGTACAATCACCTTGTTCCCTTTGATTTTATCTTTGTCGAAAGCGTGCAGCGGTTGTCCCAGTTCGAACAGGATGTAATTGGTCACATCCACGATATTGTTGATGGGATTGTGTCCGATGGCTTTCAGGCGCGTTTGCAACCATTCCGGGGAGGGCTGCACTTTTACCCCTTCGATGCATACCCCTGCATACCGTATGCACGCCTCGGGGCGCTGTACCTCGATGGAGATGCCTGCCGTATCGGCGTCGGGACGGAAAGCCTCGACGGAGGGCAGGGTATAGGTGATGTCCTGCAGTTGGCTCAGGTAAGCTGCCAGGTCGCGGGCAACTCCCAGATGGGAAGCCCCGTCCACCCGGTTCGGGGTAATGTCCACCTCGATGGTATAGTCATCGGTAATCCGGTAATATTCCGAGGCGGGCATTCCCACCCGGGTATCTGCCGGCAGGACAATGATGCCGTCGTGCGAGTCGCCTACGCCGATTTCATCCTCGGCGCAAATCATGCCTTCCGACTCTTTGCCGCGTATTTTGGATTTCTTGATGACAAACTCCTTGTCTCCGTCATAAAGCACCGTGCCGACGGTTGCTACTACCACTTTCTGCCCTGCCGCTACGTTTGGCGCCCCGCATACGATAGGGGTGAGGCGTCCGTCTCCCAAATCCACCGTCGTGATATGCAAGTGGTCGGAATCCGGATGGTCTTCGCAAGTCTTCACTTCGCCGACAACCAAGCCCTTCAATCCCCCGCGGATGGATTCGAACTTTTCATAACCGCCGACTTCCAGACCGATGGAGGTCAATATTTCACAAATCTTTTCGACGTCCAAGTCTGTTTTCAGATAGTCGTTCAGCCAGTTCAAAGATATATTCATGGGTATATTGTTTTATCGTTTCAGCAAATCTTCATCATTTTTTCAATCGGAGCCAGCGCCCTTTTCCGGATATCCTCGGGGACGGTTACCACATACTGCTCCTTTTCCAGCGCCTCCAGCACATTCTCCAGCGTCACTTTCTTCATCTGCCCGCAGAGGGTCTGCGGGTGAATGGGGATAAACTCCTTGTCCGGATTGTCTTTCCTCAGTTTATGCAGCGTTTCCAGTTCCGTGGCGATGATAAACTGTTTCTTGGGGGAATTCTTCGAATGCTTGATAATTCCCGCCGTCGAATACATGTAGGCTTGCGGCATTGCTAGAATGCGGTCGTCGTGGGAACACTCCGATTCCGGGTGAATCAGGATATCGGCGTCCGGATATTCCCGGTTCTTCTCCAGCACCATGTCGCCCGTGATCCGGGCATGCACGCAGCAGTCGCCTTCCCACAATTCCAGCATGCGTCCCGTCTCCTTCATGATCCATGCTCCTAAATTCCGGTCCGGCACGAAAAGAATCTTTTGGTCGCGCGGCAGGCTCTCCACCACTTTCAGTGCGTTGGCTGAGGTGCAACAGATGTCCGTCCATGCCTTCACTTCCGCCGTTGTATTGACGTAGCTCACCACGATGCCGTCTGGATTCGCCTCTTTCCACTTTTTCAAATCATAGCCCGTGATGCTTTCCGCCAGCGAGCAACCGGCATGTCGGGCAGGAATCAACACTTTCTTTTGCGGAGAGATGATGGCGGCGGTTTCCGCCATGAAATGCACGCCGCAAAACACGATGATGTCGGCATCCGTTTTTTCCGCTTCTTGCGACAGTCCCAGCGAGTCGCCCAAATAATCGGCAACGTCCTGTACTTCCGGACGGGTATAATAATGGGCTAAAATCACCGCATGCTTTTCTTTCTTGAGTTCTTCGATTCTCTGTATGATTTCTGTCTGTGTCATAACATTTGTATTTCAGGCTTCAAAGGTAACAAAGATTTTTGCAAAAGCGTCCACATCAAATAAGAAGTTTTTGCCGGGCATCGGGACCGCAGCAAAAGAGCAGATCAAGGATGCTCAGGTCGGGGGTGAACGGAATCCGGTCGCTGAAAGTCTGACGGTAGACGGGGAGTGGAAAATCCGCCCCGGGCATCCGCCGCGCGGGCTTGGGGTGGATGGCATCCCGGAGGTCATCGTAATCCGGGCATCCGGCAGGGACATAATCCTCGGTGAGGCGGATTTCCGCAGGCAGTTGCAGCCATCCGCCGACGGTCTCCAGTAGGGCGTTGTTCAGGTCCAGCAGGAAAGTCTCGCGTTTCTCGAAAAAAGGCAGCAGGTCATCGATATAATACTCGTAGTAAGGGGAGTTCTTGTATGCGGACTCGATGCCCCGGAAATGCAGTTTTTGCCAGGGCGTGGTATAGACGATGCGCAGGTCGCGCACGAGTGTTTTACTGTTTGCCTTGGCGACCGGGACGGTCAGAGGAATCACTCCGTTGGCAGTCATGATGAGGCAGCGGTTGCGGTAACTCTGTTTGCCGAAGTTCTCGTATTGCTCGATATAGGCGCAGGCGCTGCGGAACAGGGCATAGAAATAGGAAATCGGGGGAAAGTAGGCGGTAGTGAGCAGTAGGTGGTTCATGGTCGCATTTATTTTTCTGTTTTTGCGTGCGAATGTATAAAATATGGAGGAATAAATCCCTATATTTGTCGGGTTATAGATGATTAAAGCGTGCCCTTGGACCGGTTTCACATCATAAAGCAAGCGGGACGGCTGGTGATTTTGCCGTCGTTTTTTTGTTTTCTCTCGTTATTTTCCTTGCACGGACAGGAACGGGACACGTTGTCCCGTCTGTATTGGCGCGATATGGTGCACGGCTTTGCTTTGGACTTCCGTCCGGCGGGCATCCTTCCCACCAGCCCTTTTCTGCGGGGGGATAATCCCAAAGAGACACCTGTGTGTCGGGCTTTCTCAGGGCATGCGAAGTATGCTTTCCGTTATCGCAATGGCTCCTTTCTCGACCGCCTTTACGGCGGTGTTTATCAGGGTGTCGGAATAGGGCTTTACACTTTCGGCGAAACGGAGTGGTTGGGCAACCCCGTGACGTTTTATCTGTTCCAGGGTGCCCGCATCGCTTCCATAGGAAGGCAGATTTCCTTCAACTACGAATGGAATTTCGGGCTTTCGGCAGGCTGGCATCCGTACCATCCGGACAAGAATCCTGCGAATAAAATCATGGGCTCCAAGCTGAATGCCTACCTGAACACCAACTTTTATTTCCGTTGGGCGGCAACCCAGCGCCTGGCGCTCCATGCCGGCGTGACCTTTGTCCATTTCTCCAATGGCAACACCTTGATACCCAATGCCGGGTTGAATGCCTTAGGGGGCAAGATCGGGCTGGATTACTACTTCCTCCGTCAGGACCGCCCCTCGGAGCGTGACGCGGAGCCGGTACTCCTGCCTCCTTTCCGCCCTTATGTCAGTTGGGACGTCCTCTTTTTCGGTTCATGGAAACGCCGGGGGTTCGAGGCGAACGAGGGGCAGGTGCTCTCGCCGGAGGCTTATCCGGTGTTCGGTTTCCAGGTGTCACCCATGTACAATCTGGGCTACAAGCTGCGCCTGGGGATTGCCCTTGACGGCGTGTACGACGGGGGTGCCAATGTGCGGGTGGATAAGGAGAACATTCGGCACGACGGCACTTTCCAACGCTCGGACATCATCCGTCCGGAATTGTACGAACAGCTGGCACTGGGAGTTTCGGGGCGGGTGGAATACGTGATGCCCTTTTTTACGGTCGGCATCGGTATGGGCATCAATGTCTTGGGCAAACAGGAATTCAAAGCGTTCTATCAAACCATGGCGTTGAAAGTGGATGTTGCGCAGAACGTCTTCCTGCACATCGGCTACAACCTCCAGAAATTCCGCACCCCCAACCATCTGATGCTCGGCGTGGGCTTCCGTTTCAGCGGCAGGGGCTATCGTATCTGACTCAGTATGGCAGGATCTTTGATTTTATCGTCCTCCGCAAACAACAGAATCTTTGATATGATTTCCGCTGTCTTCGGGTCCTCGTCAAGAAACGGCAGAAATATTCTTCCACGACTTTGAGAATGTACCGGAAGTACGGCGATATGCGTACCACCCTCCTTATGGATCACGCCGCTGCCAAGGTGTATATTATAGTTGCCAAGCTTTCCACTGACTTTTGCAAAGTTGCCGACAACCTCGACATTTGTGACCCCGAACATAGGCATGGCATGTTCGACTATCACACGGCGCATCTCAATGGTAGAATGGCTTGTCTCCGGATCCACTCCGCCTGCATGAGCCACACTCACGGCAATATCCACATCGCGCATAATCTCCGAAAACACGACGGGGAGCACGTCGGCAATCTTTTTATCCTTGAAACTTCGGCGGTCATGGAACGCAACATACTCCAAGGTCGGAGCTTCAAGGTCGGATGGGGAGAACCAATCCGCCATGGCATACATCACAGCAGTGACATCGCCATGGAAACAGACTTTCTGCAACCCGTTTTCGTAATCGACAATCCACTGCCGCTTTTTCAGTATACCGAATGCACGTGCCGGCATAATCTGATTTCCGGAATAGCGCATAGACACCGATTTTTGCTTTTCCTCTTCAGTAGACACATAAAGTTCTCGGAACACCTGCTTGAACGGTTGCCGCCATTGTCGGTCAAACAAGGCTGCCTGGTATTCACTCCACACGCCCGCTGTAAAAAAGTCATAAGGATGTGCTATTCGCACCATATCCTCACCGGAGAGCTCCACGGCCTCTCCACGAGCCGACACAAGAGAGCGTCCGTCATCACCGGGGAAACCGAATACATTCTCCCCTTTTACCAAAACCAAACGAGAGAAAAGCCGCCATATCACCGGATTTTCACTCAATTTTGCAATCTCTTCACCCGTAAATCCGGAAGACTCCACCATCGCTTTCTCAAGCAGGCTTCTTCCACGTATATGCTGTTCTTTGAGCTGCTTGTGGATATTCCTCATGTTTTCGATGTATCTATCCTTTTTCAAGCGTGACGGTATGCTCTGCAAGCGTTTACCCTTGCTTTCAAGTACAAGTTCGGGCATGTCTTCCCCAATGGAAATATACGCCGTGACATCATCAATCATTTGTGGGGAAAGATATTCTGCCGCTTCTTTTACAAGGTCGGCCTCCATGCTCCAGGTCAGTCGTGTGGAATCACCGAATCCTGCCGTTCGGGCAAGATTGTCAAGAGCGAGTCCCACCGCCCTCGATTCACTTGCCTGACGCTGGGCTCCGAACTGTTTGCTCTCTTTCAGAAACTTATTGAGAAAAGCATAACGCTGCCTCAAATCCTTGATACGATTGCGCCCCAAAGGAATCAATCCGTAAGCCACAACCAAATCCTTGTTACGCTTATCTGTAATCTCCTGCATCACCTCCTTGGCTTTCAGAATACCGAGTACTGCATCGGACAGTTTGCGTGCCCGGGTGTGACGGTTACCTTCCGCAATATATTTGGCGGCATCATACACCGTCTCGAAACGCTTCTTGCCGAGTTGCCGATATATTTCATGAAACCAGACCGTGTCAAATGCCCCGTCAGCAAAATCCTCCGGTGCCACGGAAGTGTAACGTGAAATGTGGGATTTCACATTGTCGTCAAGATAATCGCCCGTGTGGGCAAGAAAATAGTAAGCGGCACTTGTCAGTCCCTTCCATCCGACAGCCTGCTCCACCAGTTCAAGCCAGCGGGGTGAAAACATGGCAGCCTCGACAAGACGCTCATCGCTGATTCCTGCCTCTTCCGCCATTTTCTTCAATTGTGAAGGAGTGTCCTCCTCTATCGGGCAGCTTACATGCAACATCCTGTAAAACATGTCTCGTTTGCTATCTCCCATGGAATAGGGACTGTTGGCCGGCTTGTCTTTGCCAAGCCTGATGAGTATCTTTATCAAATAGTCTATACCGGTGATGACATTGATTTTCTTGGCAAGCTCCGACACCACTGTAGGTGTGTCACCTCGTTTAAGTTCTATTTCAAGGATGCGGTCCACAGCCGTGTTGATGAGCGTGCATTCTTCCGGCGAGAGTAGCAGGCGGTCTTTCTTTGCCGCATAACGTTTTTGGGCAGATGGCAGATAACTTGTGAGCCTGTCCACCATAGTGGGAGAGGATTCCCGCCCTATCATCTCATGCCAGAAATTATGGTCGCTCATTAAGCCGAGCCTCCATAACTTGACATACTCCATCGGCATCAATAGATGAAACTCTTTTTTATATCCTATCTTACGGTAGATTTCATATCGCGATTGGAAGGATTTCACAAACAGGTCCTCGGGGCATTGGTTCCATATATATTGGAGTTGTTCATAAAAAATCCTGACAGGCCATATTTGATAGATGGCATAATTCCTTTCACTTTCCCACAGTAAATTTCCACGCTTATACTTATGGACCAATTCATCAGCCGGGACATGAAGCGCAATTTCCGACATCACATCCGCCGAAATCCTCCACGTGGATTCGTCATGTCCGAATTCATTATATAAGCACTGGCGTACCTCGCAGGCAAGCTCATAGTATGGATTTTGCCATATCTCCTTCATCGCGTCAAGATGAAATGCACTGCCTAAAATCCTTTGCAGGACAGGAAAAAACAATTTATCACAGCTGCTGGCATTTATTGTGGAAAACTGAAGACGGAGCATCTCCACAGGACTCCCTATCTCCTGCTCGTAAAACTCCTTCCACATATCAGGTTTGGCAAGAGACTGAAGAACAAAACCGTGAGGATTTATCCTCACACAGTTTCCCAACCGCTTTGTCTCGCCATAGAGATCGAGAAATTCATAATCGGCATTTTCCTCGATAAGGTTTATGATTTTTCGCATCAGCGTTCCGGCACGGTCTTTATCCTCGAAAATCAATGCTTTTCCCACCATTGAATCGTCGGTGGCCTCGACCTCAAGACGTAGCTCCCCGTCAGGATCATACAGCCCGAAACCATTCCCTTTATGGTAACTCTCTTCATCGCCGCCGGAAGAAGCCAGTATGCTGTCTATGAGTATCTTTTCTTTTGATGACGGACGGGATATAGCCTCAACCGCCGGGAGCAACGACCCGACAAGCGATTTACGTTCGCCCTTGTCGCACCAGTTTTTTATGATATCAAGTCCGGCAAGGCGTCGTTCGGCGGACTTGTCGGACAGCAGTCTGCCGGCGGATGCCGCAGCCTCCTTGTCGGGCAATGCCCCGAGGATATCAATGACAGCGATACGCATCCCGGAGGCTTTCAGCCGCAAATGATTCTCCATGGAGAGATAGTCATCGGTTGTCAGTTTTCCCTCCTTGCTGAGTGCCGCCACGATATCGCATGCAACGACACGCGCTTCGGTGCCGCGGTCGCACATCGCATTGACTGCAAACTCTATCTGAGTGCGTGTGGTAGGATTTATAAGCATATATTTCATGAAACCTGCCCGGTCATACGCCTCCATCATGTCAATATAAGCGAGCGCGCGTTCCATATATTCCGGTGTATTGATCAGTAGCGCGAGCTTGCATATCTTCGTAGCTACTTTCCCGCGCGACAATTCTACATACAACCAAGGGAATACATAGGGGTCAAAACTCTCTTTCGCTGACTTCATCGACGCGATAATTCCGGTAAAAATATCAAAATCGCGTTTTGCCTCCTCCACCGACCGGAAAAAATTCTCGAACGGAGGCACAGGATACTCTTTCGGATTCCCGTACCACTCGATGCGGAACTCCTGGTCGTCAAGATACAATGGCATCACCCCGGCAATGATGCCGCTCTCATTCCAACGGGTATGCAGCGCTGACGACACGAGTTTTCTTGTCAGGGAGGGAAACTGTGTGCACTGGAGCAAAAGCATCGCCGCCTCAACACGATATGCCGGAGCCGAGGCTATAAGTGATTTTACAGGCTCGACAATATTCTCCACATGATAAAAAGCAATCGCCCAAAGCCCGAGATACACTTCCATCGCATCATTGCTCATCACCGCTTTGCGGGCTTCCTCCGGCTCGGTCACATATCGGAACACCCGCTCCACAAACTTGTCGGTGATACGCTCCGGAGCCTCTATTTCTCCGAGACCGGTGGTAACGGCAAGCCCGCGTTTCACGGCAGCAAAACGCTGTAGATGGTTATCCCTGATTACCCCGAGCAGATATATGAAACTTTCAGGGCGACCCTCATCCATCGTCTCGACTATCGCTTGACGCAGTCCCTCCTGCAAACGGGCGGCAAGGAGTAATTTCCCTTCGGTTTCGAGCAACTCCATGTTGCTGCTTTTGGCAATAGTCCTGAAATGGGCAAGAGTCAGATAATGGGAATTGTTCTCCGAAGTCATGGCATCCTTGACATAGTCGATACATTCCCGGTCGCCGGCATCGATCATCGAGGCAAGCCAAGGAAAGATATTCAACCTGTCGGACAATTCCTGTGACTCTTCGGGCGTCCGTCCGCAACGCAATATCTGGGAAGAGGAGAATCCTGTGGCACGCAATATCACAAAACTGTCCATCACGGATTTTAGATTGCGTCTCACATGCACCTCTACAAGAGGGCAACGTATAGAGCGCCGGATATATCCTATCGTGTAGGGGGACTCCGATTCTATCCTCATATACCGCCGGAGCAAATCAGTCCATTCCCCGCCCAACAGATACTCGGCTACCGGCTTAAGCTCTCCATCGAAGAGTTCTCCTACATTGGTAATGCCATGTTCTTTAGCAAACTTTTCCACTCTTGCTTCAAAATCCGCCTTTCCATGATATTCATAATCGAGTTCAAGCAGATAACAGTGGATGATTTTACGTATTTCGCAAGTCAGTCCCTCGGCTTTATCCAGCCCTTTCACAAGCTGCTCGACATAAGTTCCGCAAAGAGTGTTGATGATTTCATGCCAAGATATTTTCATGAGCTCTTTATTTTAAGGATTACCATTTTTTTACCACATCCGTCCCGCAAGTAACGTCAGACGCACCACCGACAGACAAGCGCCCTCCCTCACCTCGACAGGCGAGTGTATGTCTCCTAACGGGACTCCATTGAGAAACATCCTGAACATACCGTCCTCATAGCATTGCAAGGCATTGGCGACAGCCTTGTCCGCATCCGCCTGACGATTGCCATATACGATTCCGAATGCCACACGTCCCGTCTCGACAAGATTGCTTATGCCCTGTTCATCAAGCACCTCACCGGCATCACCAATATCAGGGTCTTCGGGGGATGAAGCCGCCTTCTTGTTGAAAGCCGCCACACAGGAACGCACTGTCACTTCAATAAGAGCCCCGACCGATGCCGGACAACCGTCAATCTCCACTGCGACAGGCTCAATGGTCTGCTTGGTCCGACCAGGCTTTTTCTGTTCAAAAAATATTTTCATTTCGTGCAAAATTAATGATATTTTGATGTTTTCTTTGGCGATTCCAAAGATTTTCAAGAATTTTGTACATCGAAAAAAATGCGATGATTATGGATTACAAAGCAGTCATTGAAAACATATATCGGGAGTTGCAGGCACTGTGGGGGCAGGGAAAAGTGGCGGACTATATTCCCGCGTTGGCGGAAGTGAATCCCCGACAGTACGGCATAGCGTTGCACACTCTCGACGGGCAGTCCTTTGCCGTGGGCGATGCCAACACCCGCTTCTCGATACAGAGCATCTCGAAGGTCTTCTCCATGGCGATGGTCACCCGCCACCTGGGCGATGAGATATGGAAATACGTGGGGCGCGAGCCTTCGGGCAATCCGTTCAACTCCCTGGTGCAGCTGGAAAACGAGCAGGGCATTCCGCGCAATCCCTTTATCAATGCAGGTGCATTGGTTGTCACCGACCGCCTGATGTCCCTCTATTCCCATCCTAAAGATGCCATACTGGAATTTGTGCGCAGCCTTTGCGGCAATGACGACATATACTACGACAAGGAAATCGCCCGCTCCGAACGGGCGAATGCCGACCGCAACATGGCGCTCGCCTACTTCATGAAAAGCTTCGGTAACATCGAGCACGATGTCGATGCCCTTTTGGACGTTTATTGTAACCAGTGCGCCATTTCCATGAATTGCGTGGACCTCTCGCGAGCCTTCTTGTTCCTGTGCAACCACGGCTTGAACCCCATTAACGGTGAGCGCATCCTCACTGCCAGTCAATCCAAACGACTTGGCGCTCTGATGCTTACTTGCGGATTCTACGATGAATCGGGCGACTTCGCTTTCCGTGCCGGACTGCCCGGCAAGAGCGGTGTGGGAGGCGGCATCGCCGCTTACATCCCCGACAATCTCTCCATCTCCGTATGGAGCCCGGAACTCAACCGCCACGGCAACTCCCTCATCGGCGTCGAAACCCTCGAGCGTTTTACCACCGACATCGGCAGTTCCATATTTTAAGGATGGCATATGCTTCCCTTTTCTTTTCCGGCTCATTCACATGGAAAGTCGCCACGGATGGAGAGTGGATACGGGGGATGGAGAGACGGTGGTGCGGAGTCGGGTAAGGGCAGGATTATTAGGTGGAGAACTTTTCCTTGAGGGCTTGGATGGCAAGGGATTTGATGTTGTAGACTGTGCAGATGCTGACTTGCAGGCGGGCGGCGATTTCTTCGGGTTCGTAGCCTTCGATGTAGAGGTTGAGGACTTGCGCCTGGTTTTCCGGAAGGAGGGCGATACCGCTTTGCAAGAGGTGGTGTAGTTCGTTTTCCGTGGTTTCGGTGGTTAGAGCGGCATCGTTTTCCACATGTTCGGGGTCAATCCGAAATTACGGTGCATATGTTAAAATGCATCGAGGAGAATGTTAAA
>CAJTSF010000025.1:0-29689 GCA_910578985.1 uncultured Odoribacter sp.
CACCGAATTTGATCCATGACAACGCCAGGACTTCACACGGACAAGGGAATGATTAAGTTATTAATTCCGGTTGAGTCTCCTGCGTAAACTGAAAACTCTTCTCTTCCTTGCTGTATACCACCGTCACCTTAGGTGTATTCAATATGCCCGAAGCCACCGCCAAACGCCTGAAATCAATCACACCTGCTGTTTTTTAATCACATCCAAAAAGTAGTGCGCCATCCACCTGAACACAAATATGTTATTCACCCATTGGACACCCATCCACCCAAACGGCACGCACACGTCCCCCAACCGCACAGGAAACCTGCGCTGGAAGCGGGATGCCTCTAAAAAGGCAATTCCACGGCATAACACCAATTGATACGATCCCTTGTGCAAGACGAGCATCCGGTCTCTTTGAAAGGACAAAACCGGCAGATGACAATAAAATGGAAAGTCCCCAAAGGCAAAGACAATAAGGCAGTGACCAATGACCTTATGACCCTTGTCCTTGGGGACTTTGAAATCCTCTTCGGATTATTGACGGATTATCTCCTCGATCTTCTTCTGCAACGCCTTTCCCCCGGAGGTTCTTCGCCACGACCCGGTTGTGCTCGTCCAACAGGTAGGTGCAGGGCACCGCTTTCACGGCGTAGGCTTGATAGCTTTTTTCATCGAGCACCGCCATGAGAAAGATTTGCCGGCACTTTTCCGGCAGGCGGTTGATGGTCCGGTAGAGCTCTTCGATGCCCCGGCTGTCGTCTTCGGCGGAGGCGTCGGTCTTCAGGTCCTGTTCGCGGGCAAAGGCTTCATCCGCCGTCTGCCGCTTCTTGTCCTCCTTGAGGTAGAGGAATGCGCGGTTCTTCACCGCCTGGAAGATAAAATGGTCCAAATCGCCCTCAAAAGAGCGGAGGCGCCCCGTGGTCCATAAATAGACGAAAAAATCCTGCACGATATCTTCCGCCACGCCCGCATGGTTCACAATCCGGAACACATAAGCCATCAGGATGTCGCGGTAGCGCTCGAAAAGCCACCGGAAGGCCTTCGCTTCGTCCGTTTTCAGCAGAATCAATATGTCATCGGGCGTATGGGACACGTTTAAGGAGAGGTTTCAAGGATAAAAACCGAACGATTCCGGAAACCGGAATCGTTCGGTTGTCTTTTCATTTAAGCGGGAATCAAGCCGGAAATCAAAATCAGCACCAGCAATCCCAGGATGGCGTACAACTCGGGGAACACCGCCAGCACCATCGTGGTACCGAAGACGTTATGCCCGCCGCCGATGGCTACGATGCCGTTGGCACAAACCTGAGCCTGACGGATGGCGGAGAAGAAAGCCACGAGTCCCAGACCGAGAGCGGCACCGAAGATGGCAGCCGCCACGCCCCAGTCCATCGGGGTTTTCAGGTAGGCGCTCAGCAGGAAGTAGCCCACAAAGCCGTACAACCCCTGCGAGGAGGGCAACGCGGAGAGACCGATGTACTGTCCCGAAGCCGTCGGGTTCTTCTTCAACGCCCCCACGGCGGCGTTACCGCAGATTGTTACTCCGTAAGCACTGCCCACGCCGGACAATGCGACCATCAATGCAATTCCTAAATAAGCTAAAACAATTGGTTCCATAATTTTAAATTTGATTGATTTATTGAATACTGTTTATTTTTCTGTGATGACTCTCCGACGGAAAGGCGCATATTTTTTGCCCCCGCCTTCGAAATTGGCGTTTTTATAAAATTCCACGAACGTCAGACGCATCGGATGGACGAATGCACCGATCATGCACAACCCGAAGTTGATGGCATGCCCGAAAAGCAGAATCAGCAGCACCGCGATAAAACGCACCACCGCCGGCAGCGAAGCCGTGAGGTCGAACGCCAGCGTGTTGAACACGCCGCCCAGGATGCTGCCCGTGAGCCCCAGCGCGAACAGACGGATGTAGGACAAGGTGTCGCCCAGCAACCCGGTCGCCATGTTGTAGGTGCCCCACAACGCGGAACCGAAATTGACGAAGACATTCTTGCCCGGGCTGTTCAGGAAGACAATGGCAAAGGCGCAGACGCCCAGCAGCCCGTACAGCGCATAGGTCAGCCCCGACGGCAAAGCCACGCCCAAGGCAGGCAGCCCGAAGACCGCCGCAAGCGTCACCAGCGCCACCACCCACCCGACGGTGGAGAGGGCATACCGGAAGCCGAACTGCTTTGTCGTCTTCACGGCGCTCAGGCTCATGCCGTACAGAATCTGTATGATACCGATGACCACCGCCACCACCATCATGGGGTTATAGCCGCCCAAGTAGTGCCCGTAGTTGGCTTCCGTCACGAAATAGGACTTCACCCCTTTCAGCCACTCCCATTCCACCGCGTCCAGCGCGATGCCGAAGAAGGAGCCGGTCAAGATGCCGACCACCACCGTGGCGGCGCCCAGGTATTGCCCCAGGACCAAATAGCCCTTCATGGCGGGAGAGGCTTTCCTTGCCAGGAAAAAGCAGGTTGCCCAAATCAGCAGCCCGTAGCCGCCGTCCCCCATGCACAAACCGAAGAAGAGCATGAAGAAAGGCGCAAAGAAAGGCGTCGGGTCCAACTCATGATATTCGGGCAGGGCGAACATCTCCGTGATGGGCTCGAAGAGCTTCGCAAAACGGTTGTTCTTCAGCAGCACGGGCACATCATCCTCGGGTGTCGGGGTGGAAAACTCGTAATACACCTCCCGCGTCTGCAGGAAAGCCTTCATCTCCTCCTCCCGGTCTACGGGCACCCATCCCTCCAACGCCACCACCTTGTCCTCGACCACCGCCTGCGCCGCGCTCTCCACCTGCAAGACATCCGTCGTCTCGCCGATCTGCTCGCGGTAACGCTTCAGGCGCCCGACGGCATCCTCCGCCACACGATCCAGGTAAGCGCCGAGCGCCTCCTGCTCCCGCCGCAGGCGTTCGATGTCGCCCCGCAGGTGCTCCTCCGTCTCCGCCGGAAACGGATAAGGGTCCGCGTCGGGCTTCGTCGTCGTGCCGGCAGGCGTCACGGTGACGAAATAGGTCTGCCCGCCCTGCTCGTTCACCACCACGGCATTGTACTCCTCCTCCCACTCCGGCAGGTATTTCCTGCCCGGCACGGTGAAGAAGCGCATGTCCCAGCCGGCTGCCGCCAGCCCGTCCACCCGCTCCCGGGAGAAACGCCCCCACGGCTCGTAGAGCGCCGTTTCCTTTTCCAGGGCGCCCAGTTCCTGGGCAATCCGCTGCTGGCGGAGCACCTTCTCCTCCAGGGCGAGCAACAGCTCTTCCCCCTCCGTGTCCGCCCGCTCCCGTTCCGTCCCCTCCTCCGGAGTCCTGCCCTCCAGCAGGCGAATCATCTCGTTCACCCGCTTCACCAGACGCAGTTTGGCTTGCAGGGTCTCATCCTCCGCCGCCCGCTGCTTGTCCTCGTAAATATGAACCACTCCCCGTTCCCGAAGTTCCTCGAGAAACGACTGATAATCCTGATGGTATATCAGCAGGGATAATTTTCTCATGGGTACTATCATGCTTCGTCCTCCATTGCTTTACGGGTTTTGACAATCTTCTGCGATGACTTGGAAAGGTTCTCCTCGTCCTCCAGGAACCGCTTGATTTTGCGGATGGCTTCCTGGAAACCGGGAATCTGCACCTTCTCGTACAGGTTCACCTTCTGCGTCGTCTTCTTCCGCGCACGGTCGAGCAGCTCCATCTTCCGCATGTAGACTTCGCGCTCCAAGGCGATGTGCACCACCTCTTTCACGTGCTGTATCCCGTCAAGGTACCAGGCGGGGGCGTTGAACAGGCTGAAATCCTTGATTTCGTATTCCACCTTTTCCAACACCGGCGTGCGCACCCCTGCGATTTTCTTCACCGACATCTCGACGTCCTTCACCGTGAGCATGTCGGGCGCGTACTCGTCGTAGAGCTGCAACATCTCGTTGATGCCGTCGAGCGTCTCTTCCAGACGGCCGTCGAACTCGTCCGCCACCTCCTTCGCCTTCTTCACTTCCGACCGCAACGCCGATTCCTTGTTCTTGATGGTAGGCAAAGCCCGCACCCTCATCTTGAGCTGCTTGTCAAGACTCTGGAGCGAGGTTTTATTGTATTGAAATTTAATCGCCATACCGGTTCCGTTTTATTCCATTTCTTTGCCGAACTCGTCCACAATCTCCTTCTTGATGCCCAGCTCGGAGCGCGTGAAATACTTCCGGAACAACCTCCAGGCGGTATCCAGCATCTCCGTGATGTCGATGTTCACGTCAATGGCGAGCAACTCATTGGAATAATCGCGGGCGAACTCCAGTGTACGCTTGTCGTAGTCCGTCAGGTCGAAACCGTTCTCCAGCTTCGTGCGGGCGTTGGCAGCGTCGGCATACAGGCGGATGGCGGCATTCATCACCTGCGGATGGTCTTTCCGCGTCTTCTTGCCGATGACCAGCTGTTTCAGACGCGACAGGCTTCGGAAGGGATCCACGATGACCTTTCCGATTTCCGTATCCTTACGCAGGAAAAGCTGTCCCTCCGTGATGTATCCCGTGTTGTCCGGGATGGCGTGCGTGATGTCGCCGCCCGACAGGGTGGTCACCGCGATGATGGTGATGGAACCGCCCGCGGGGAACTGCACCGCCTTCTCGTATATCTTCGCCAGGTCGGAATACAGGGAGCCCGGCATGGAGTCCTTCGACGGAATCTGGTCCATACGGTTGGACACGATGCTCAACGCATCCGCATACAGCGTCATGTCCGTCAAGAGCACCAGGACCTTCTCGTTCCGGTCCACGGCGAAATATTCCGCCGCCGTCAGCGCCATGTCCGGCACCAGCAAACGCTCCACGGGAGGCGCCTCCGTCGTGTTCACGAAACTCACGATGCGGTCCAGCACCCCGGCATGGTCGAACAGGTTCTTGAAATAGAGGTAGTCGTCGTTTGTCAGTCCCATGCCGCCCAGGATGATACGGTCGGTCTGCGCCCGCAGCGCCACGTTCGCCATCACCTGATTGTAAGGCTGGTCGGGGTCCGCGAAGAAAGGAATCTTCTGCCCGGACACCAGCGTATTGTTCAGGTCGATACCCGCGATACCCGTGGCTATCAGTTCCGACGGCTGCTTGCGCCGCACCGGGTTCACCGAGGGACCGCCGATTTCGCGCTCCTCCCCGTCCACCGCCGGACCGCCGTCGATGGGGTCGCCGAACGCATTGAAAAAACGCCCGCAAAGGTCTTCTCCCACTTTCAGCGTAGGCGCCTTCCCGAGGAAAGTCACTTCCGCATTCGTCGGAATACCTTCCGTGCCCGAGAACACCTGCAACGTGATGTCGTCCCCCCAAATTTTCACCACCTGCGCCAGGCGCCCGTTCACGATGGCGAGCTCGTCGTTCCCGACACCCTGCGCCTTCAGTGAACACGTGGCTTTCGTAATCTGGGTGATTTTCGTATATACTTTTTGAAAAGCTGTATTCATAATTCTTATTTCTTTCTCTCTTTAATAATGTCCTGCACCTCCGCCTCGTACTTCTTGAAGTCGTCGCTTTGGTACTCGGAATAGTTCATCTGCTTGAAGCCGTTGATGATGCGCTTGAAATAAGGGTTCACCTCCTCGAAAGAGTCGAACCCGAACTCCGCGCGTACCACGCCCAGCACCATGTCCAGCATATACTGCTGCCGCTCCATCGAGGTCGAACCGTCGATGTTGTCGAACGCGTCCTGCTGGAGGATGACGAAGTCAATCAGCTCCGACTTCCAAAACACCACGTGGTACTCCAACGGCACCCCGTCGTCACCGAGGATGTCGATCTGCTCCGCCGTCTCCCGGCCGCGCACCAGCATGTTGCGCGCCTCGTTCACGTCGGTGATCCAATGCTCCGAAATGTTCTTCTCGGCATATTCCACGAACTCCGGATACTCCAGATACTTGGAATAGGAGTCCAGCGTATCGATGGCGGGATAACGCTTCGAGTCCGCACGTCCCTGCGAGAGGGCGTAGAAACAGCGCGCCACCTTCTTCGTCGATTCCGTCACCGGCTCCTTCAGGTTACCGCCGGCAGGCGACACCGTCCCGATAAAGGTCACCGATCCCGTCTTCCCGTTGTTCAGGTAAACCATCCCCGCCCGGGAATAGAAATTCGAGATAATCGCCGAGAGGTCCATCGGGAAAGCGTCCTGCCCCGGCAACTCCTCCATGCGGTTCGACATCTCGCGCAACGCCTGCGCCCAGCGCGACGTGGAGTCCGCCAGCAGCAGCACCTTCATCCCCATCGCACGGTAGTACTCCCCGATGGTCATCGCCGTGTAGACCGACGCCTCGCGGGCAGCCACCGGCATATTGGACGTATTGGCGATGATCGTCGTCCGCTCATACAGCGAACGCCCCGACCGCGGGTCCTGTAACTCCGGGAACTCCGTGAAGATTTCCACCACCTCGTTCGCACGCTCCCCGCACGCCGCCATGATGATGACGTCCGCGTCCGCGAAGCGCGCCAGCGCGTGCTGCAACACCGTCTTCCCCGTACCGAACGGTCCCGGGATAAAACCCGTACCGCCTTCCAGCATCGGGTTCATCGTGTCGATGACACGCACCCCCGTCTCCATCTGCCGGAACGGGCGCGGCTTGTCCACGTAATTGCGCACCGCCACCTTCACCGGCCACTTCTGCACCATCGTCACCGGGAACTCCTTCCCCGCCTTGTCCTTCAGCACCGCCACGGTGTCCATGATGGTATATTCGCCCGCTTCCGCCACCGACACCACCGTATATTCCCCCTCCATTTTGAAGGGCACCATAATCTTGTGGTCCAGCCAGTTCTCCTTCACGTTCCCCAGCCAGTCCGCCGCCTTCACCGTATCGCCCGCCTTTGCCAGCGGCTCGAAGCTCCACTTCTTGTCCTCCTCCAGCGGATTCGTATATTCCCCCCTCTTCAGAAACACCCCGGTCATCTTGTCCAGATCATTCTGCAACCCGTCGAAATTCTTCGACAGCAACCCGGGACCGAGGCTCACCTCCAACATGTGATTCTGAAATTCCACAGCCATCCCGGGCTTCAACCCGCGGGTGCTCTCGAATACCTGCACATAGGCAAGATCCCCCACCACCTTGATCACCTCCGCCATCAACCGCTCCGCGCCCGCCGAGATAAAGCAAATCTCGTTCTGCCCGACCGGTCCTTCCACCTTCACCAACACCAGGTTGGAGATAATGCTATGGACTTTTCCTTGTGTCTTATCCATAAATTTATGTCATTTAAACTGTTCATCAAACTGAAAACTCTTCCGGAGCCGTTCCACCATCTCCCGGAACACCTTCCGCCCAGACTCCGAATCCATGCGGCTCCACCGCTCCACAATCAGCAGCTGGAGCAGGTAAGCCATCACCCGCTCGACGGAGAAATATTCGAACGTCACCGCCTCGTCCAGGAAATCCCAGACCAGCATGTCCAGCCCGCGCTCGCGTGCCACGAGGTCGTCGTTATTCATCAGCGACACCACCCGGTCCACAAACTCATAATCCTGCGCCAACCCGAAGTCCTTGGCGTTCGACGTCCGCAGCGCCCGCGCGAAAGCATTGTCGCCGACAACCTCGCGCGCCACCTCCCGCCCGTATTTCCGGGCATTCAGCGCCGCCGCCAGATTCCGCACGTTCATCACGAACTCCGCATACTCCCGCACCATCCGGTTGCGCGAACGCATCATGTGGTCGTAGTACATCCCGCTCAACACATTCTCCTCCGACGTCTCACCGCGCAAGCGATCCTCCTTGTAGTCCGCGATAAACTCCCGCAGGTAACCCGGCAACTGCCGGTCCGCATCCGGATTCGCCACCGCCGCCTCGAGCACCGCCAACGGGTACACCGTCCGCAGCCCCTCCGCCGCCTCCTGCTTCCGCAGCAGGCGCAGCACCTGCACATGATCGTTCGGCAGGAAAAACAAATCGAGCAGCGCCCGGTCCTTGCCTTTCAGGTAGTACGCCAACTGCTCCCGGAACTCCTCCATCGCCAGCGGCAACTTCCGGTCGTCCCGGGCAATCTCCGGCAAGCCTGCAATAAAAGCTACGTAGTCCATGCGCCCTTATTTATACAACAATCCCTTGACAAAGCTCCTCATATACCGGTTGAAGAACGCCTCGAACAACTCCTCCGAGAAAGCCACCCGGTAGCCGCCGTCCTTCGGCTGGATGACGAACTCGCCCTCCGCGCCGCCGGCACGCACCGCCAGCCCTTTGTCCAGCAACTCCTTGCACTTGGCTGCCACATACGCCTCGAACTTCGCCTTCTCCCCCTCCGGCAGCACCACTTCCAAATCCAACGTACCGGAAGCGGCATCCCATTTCCGGATAATCTCCATCATCATCTCCTGCACGAACTCCTTGTCCCGGAACGCCTCCTTCGCCATCTCTCCCGCCACCTGACCCGCCACCAAATCCGTCACCTCCTGCTTCAACGCCGTCAAAGCCTGGCGCGCGCTCAGCGCCATCTCCGACTCCGCTTTCCGTTTCAAACCATCCGCCTCCGCAGCGGCAGCCTCACGCACCCCGCGTGCCCGCTCTTCCGCCTCGGCAAGCAGCCGCGCAGCCTGTTCCTTCGCCTCGCCAAGAATCTTCTCCGCTTCCGCGTTCGCCTTGCCTACCCCCTCCTCATACAGTTTTTTCGTTAATACATCTAATTTGTTTTCCATATTCCAATACAGTTTTTGAAAAAATTCGAGCCCTAAATTAGGGCTTTTTATAGAACACCGCAAACATTTTTGCATAAATATTATAAACTTTCGGCAAATTTACTCGTATCTTCGCCCGCGGAAAACAAACGAAACAATGATGAACACCATGATTCTGCTCTCTGCCGCTCCGGCAGCGGAAACCGAACTGAGCCTGTGGGACATGATCCTGAAAGGCGGGTGGCTGATGATACCCATCTTCCTCCTCTCCCTCGTCGCCGTCTACATTTTCTTCGAGCGCTTCCGCCTCCTGCGGGACGCCTCCCGACTCGACCCGCAGCTCATGGAAAACCTCCGCGGCTGCCTACTCTCCCGCAACCTCCTCCAGGCGCATGCCCTCTGCCGCGCGGACAACACCCCCGCCGCCCGCATGCTCGACAAGGGACTGCACCACCTCTCCCTCCCCGCCGCCGAACTGCGCGCCATCATGGAGAACGCCGCCAACCGTGAAATCGCCGAAATGGAACGCGGGCTCAACACCCTCGCCACCTGCTCCGGCATGGCGCCCATGCTCGGCTTCCTCGGCACCGTCATCGGCATGATACAGGCATTCTACGACATGGCGCTCGCCGGCAACAACATCAACATCACCCTCCTCTCCCGTGGCATCTACACCGCCATGGTCACCACCGTCGCCGGGCTCATCGTCGGCATCATCGCCCACTTCGCCTACAACCTCCTCACCGCCCGCATCGACCGCGTCGCGGCACGCCTCGAAGCCACTCTCGGCGACTTCCTGGAAACCGTTCACGAAACCCGCAACACCCAAATATAAAACCTATGATCCGCAGAACGAAACGGGCGAACGCCGACTTCAACATGTCCTCCATGACCGACGTCGTCTTCCTCCTCCTCATCTTCTTCATGGCGACCTCCACCCTCATCAACCCCAACGCCCTCAAGCTCCTCCTCCCCAAGAGCACCAACCAGACCTCCAACACCCCCGCCGCCGTCGTCTCCATCGACCGACGCCTCACCTTCTACCTCAACCAGAAGGTCACCCCCTTCTCCCAGCTCGAAAGCCGCCTCGTCGCCCTCCTCAAAGACAGCGACGAACCCTGCATCTCCATCGAAGCCGAGAAATCCGTCCCCATCGAACAGGTGGTCCGCGTCATGAACATCGCCAAGACCTACGGCTACAAAGCCATCCTCGCCACCGACCCCGAATAATCCCCCCTTCCGCACAGGACAGCTCCCACACCGGGCACTCCCACACATTCTTCTTGCATCGCCGGAAGCCCCCACGCCCTCGCCTCCCTCTTCCCCCACAGCCCACACCCTCCCGAACACCCCACTCCGCTCACCGCCCCCGCTCCACCGGCTCCGCCACCACGCCGCGCACCTCCTCCGCCAGGCAATGCAACACCTTCTCCTGGTGCATCCCGTCCAGCGGGTCATGCTCGCACGCCATTGTCTCCCGGATACCCTCATGGATGAAATACACCGCCCGCGCCACCGCCTCCGGCAACGTCTCTCCCCGCAGCAATCCCCCCGTCACCGCACTCGCAAACGCATCCCCCGTCCCCGGATACGACGCCGGCAACTCCTCGCAGCACACCCGCCACAACTTCCCCTCCCGCCGGTCATACGCCAGCGTCGCTATCCGCCCCGGCTCCTCCGCCGGCGCCGACGTCACAATACTATACTCCGGTCCCATCCCCGCCAACTCCACGCACCACTCCTCCGCCTCCCTCGCGCTCACCCCTGCACTCACCCCTGCGCCCCGCGCCCCGCACACCTCCCGCCCCAACAGGAACGCCGCCTCCGTCAGATTCGGCGTCACCACCTTCGCCCGCCCGCACAGCCGCCGCATCCCCTCCACCATCCCCGCATCCATCCCCGGATACAGCACCCCGCGGTCCCCCATCACCGGATCCACCACCACAAAATTATCCTCCCGCCCGAACTCCACGAAAAACCGCTCCACGATATCCAGCTGCCGCCCCGACGCCAGATAGCCCGAATAAAGCGCGTCGAACCGCAGCCCCAACTCCCGCCAATGGTCGATGATGGGCTGCATGTGGTCCGTCAGGTCCAGCGACCGGAATCCCGGGTACTCGCTATGCGCCGACAACACCGCCGTCGGCAGCGGGCACACCTGGCACCCCATAGCCGAAAGCACCGGTATCGCCACCGTCAGCGACGCCCGCCCGTACCCCGAAATGTCATGAATGGCTGCTATCTTTTTCATATCCGTAATCTTGTCCATAAACGCCGCAAAAATAGGCAATTTTTCATCACGCCCGCCCATCCCTCCGCTGATAAACTCATTCATAGAAAAAAGGCAAATCCGTCGGGTTGTTTCTTGGAAAAACGGCACAATTACCTTATTTTTGCAATGGAAAAACGGCAGTTATATAATTATTACACCGAAAACAGAACAAATAAGAACAGGCTATGCTCCAAAGAAAGATAGACAACTACATTCGCCATTACTACGAGACCACCCGTAATGCCCTGCTCATTACCGGTGCGCGACAAATTGGCAAAACTTACTCGATCCGTCAGTTCGGCAAGACGTTCAAGAGTTTTGTTGAAATCAATTTCGTAGAGACACCCGAAGCGGTAGGACTGTTTCATGGAGCGAAAAGCAGTAGCGACATTTTGCTTCGTCTCTCGACAATCACTTCCGTGCCGCTCATCAAGGGCGAAACACTAATCTTTTTCGATGAGGTGCAACAATATCCCGATATCGTTACGGCAATCAAATTTCTGGTGGACGACGGTTCGTATCGCTACATCTTGAGCGGCTCGCTGCTGGGTGTAGAGTTAAAAGACCTACGTTCGGAGCCTGTGGGATATATGGGCGTCAAGGATATGTATCCGCTCGATTTCGAGGAGTTCATTTCGTGCGTCGGAATCAATGATGCCGTCATCGGGTCGTTGCGCGAAGCATGGCGGAATCGCACAGCCTTGGACGAATTCATACATGGCAAGATAATGGAGTTGTTTCGGCTCTATCTCGTTGTGGGCGGCATGCCTGCAGCCGTGAGCAAATACATCGAGAGCAACAATCTTCAGGAAGTGATGGCAGTGCAGCAAGATATCGTCCGTCTGTACAAACGCGACATCGCTAAATATGACCCCCACAACAAACTCTATATCGAGGAAATTTTCAATCTCATTCCGCCCGAACTGAACGCCAAGAACAAACGCTTCATCTTGAAGCAGCTGAACGAACATGCGAAATTCGACCGGGTCGAAAATAGTTTTTTGTGGCTGACGAACGCAGGCGTGGCGTTACCGGTCTATAACATAGAGGAGCCGAAAATACCGCTCTTGCTTGCCCGTTCGCGCAACCTGTTCAAACTCTTCCAGAACGACATCGGACTGCTCGCCAGTCAGTATGCCGAAGGAATCCAGATGCGGATTATCAAGGGGGATAAGGACATCAATTTCGGCTCGATTTACGAAAATGCCGTAGCGCAGGAGTTGGTGGCGCATGGCATCGCTCCCTACTATTACAACAACAAGAAGCGGGGCGAGTTGGATTTTGTCATCGAACTGGGCGGCAAGGTGCTGCCTATTGAAGTAAAGTCGGGCAAAGACTACGAAACGCACCGCGCACTATCCAACATCATGGATTGCAACGAATACGACCTGCCCGAAGCGGTCGTGTTCAACAACGACAATCTGCGAGTCATCGGAAAAATTGTCTATGCTCCTGTCTACATGGTGATGTTTCTCGAAAAAGACAATACGGCTCCAACATTTTACAAGGTGGATATTTCAGGGCTATAAGGAGCCTGTTCCGAAGATGATTTCCAGAAGTTTCATTCCGGTTTTCTTCCACTCTCCTTCGGCATTAACTCCTTATCATGTCCTTATCAACTTCTTATCATTTCCTTATATTATAAGGGAGTGATTAGGGAATGATAAGGGAGTAATTAGGGAGTGATGCCGAAGGAAAGTCGGAGAAAAGGACAAGAAAAACGGAAGGAAAACCAAAGCAAAGGGCAGGCAAACAAAGAGATTTCTAAATCTTCAATAAAAATTTTCTGAAAAATATTTGTTTGTTTACACAAACTTAGTACATTTGACCACCAAAATAATCCATTATGTTCAATCAAAAATATAAGCTTTGTCATTTATAAAATCAAATAAATTAAGTTTCACTAATTGTTCAACAAACAAAACATCTTGAAAAGAGATGATTATGGCAAGACCTACAAAGCCGTCAGAGTAGGAATAAAAAAAATAACTATGTTAATACCAAAAGAAAAAGATTACAAACAAATCCAAGGACAGATTGTCGACTATTCCGATGTCCATATGTCGGTATGCGGAAGCGGTTGCAGTTGCCCCTGCAAGCAGACCGCATCTGTCAGCGTACAAAAAATTTATGTTGCTCTGACTTCCGGATGCAATTGCACTTGTGGATGCAATTGCAATGCTCCTATCATGAGAGAATCGTTTAAGGGAAGAACCCACATATCTATTTAACCCTATCCTTCAAGGGGAGGATTCTCCTCTTGAAGGATACATTAACCAGCAATAAGTCATGCAATATTCAAAATATGTTCATATATCCCACGTTGAAAACGATGTCATGGCATTGTATCATGCGTTGTTAATCCGTACGGTATTTCTCAATCAGGCGGAATTACAGCAGATAAACTCCTATTTAGAAACAAATCGCATGGATCACGCTGCCCTTTCGGACACCGTTCAATATTTGTATGACAACTATTACCTTGTTGCAGACGACGAGGAAGATTGTAAATTATATAGTAAGTGCATCGAATTGATTTCTCCGACCGCCATATCCAACGCATATATGGTCGTGACCGAAAATTGCAATTTCAATTGCAAGTATTGTTTCATATCCAACGCCGTACAAAGTCCTGGGGTTACCAAGGTGATGACGGAAGAAGTTGCCCGGCAGGCGGTCAAATTATTACAACGCACATACGAAAAGCAGCAAACGCCATACGATAAAACTATTACATTTTATGGTGGCGAACCACTGCTTAATTTCGAGGTAATCCGTTTTTTCATGGAGGAAGTGGAACGCATCAAAGCGCAGGGTTATTGGCCGTCCGATGTAAAATATGCGTTGATTACCAACGGTTCTTTGCTGACGAAAGATATACTGGAAGCACTTCAAAAATACGGCATCGCTTTAAGTATATCGTACGATGTGGACAAAGAATCCCATGCCCAACGAGTAGACAAAAACGGAAACAACAGCTATGACCTGGTCAGGCAGAAAATCGCATTATGCCATGACCTGGGAGTACCATTCAGTCTGTCCATCACCATCTCCGAAACATTATTGAAGCGGAAAGATGAAATATTGTCGGAGATTTTAAACATGTCGCCATCGACTATTGCATTCAATCTTTTGATACCCAACAAACAAAACCTGAAGAACGAACGCTATTACGAGGAGGCAACGGATTTCATGATAGAAGCATTCAGCCATTTAAGAAAAATCGGACTTTATGAAGACCGAATCATGAGAAAAGTCCACTCTTTCTCGGAAAACAAAATGCACATCTATGATTGCTGCGCCAGTGGCGGCAATCAATACGTGATCACTCCCGATGGGAAGATAGGCATCTGCCACGGTTATCTAAACAACCGCAAATATTTTTCATCCAGCATTTTCGATACGGATTTCGACTTCCGAACACAAGCAGACTATCTGCATTGGAAAAAACGCACCCCCCTTTTAATGAAACAATGCCAGGATTGTGAATGTCTCAGTATATGCGGCGGTGGATGCCCCTATGCGGCAGATTACATGTACGGCTCCATCTACGAACTGGATACCAGATTCTGCATCCATGCCAAAAGGGTATTGGAGTGGTTAATCAAGGATTTATATCATCAAACAACCCATAAATACGATAAGCCATGAATACAAAAACTTGTTTTATTATCATGCCGTTCAACAATAGGTTTAATGACGTGTATGATCAGCACATCAAACCACTGATAGAAAATCAGTTAAAGTCAGTAAAGTGCATTAGGATGGATAAACATCCCAAAATAGGTAACATCATAGATCACATAATAAAGGAAATCACGGGAAGTTCATTTATTATTGCCGATATCACAGAATGCAACTCCAATGTATTCTATGAAATCGGCTTCGCGCATGCACTCAAAAAAGATGTCATATTCATTAAAAATAAAAGTTTAGGCCGTCTCCCTTTGGACATAAGAGGGCAGTATGTTATTGTATACGACAGAGATAAAGGGTATGATGGATTACAGGCAAACATAAAAAAAGTCATCGAAAACAGCATAACAGGCGTCAAATTCAATAACTCCCGGCATTCAAACAAAGCAGATGGAATATGTGGAATATGGTTTGGAGAATATACAGTTCGACAAAAAAAACATAAAATCGAATTAACCATAGCCCCTAAAAAAATAAATGGCAGGCTTGAATATGAAGCATCTTGCCTGATAAGCATAGATGATATGAAAATATACGAAACATTGCAATATCATCATGTTCTAAATGAGCATTCCTATTCACCAAATGAATGGAAAGATGGGGTTTGGATAGAATTTATTGGTTCATCTTGGAGTAATTTAAATGATAAGTGTTTGGTCGATTACTGGTTAGATGCGTTCGCTATTAAAAAAACATTAGTAAACAATCAATTGCAAGTGAAAATATGGGATAAAGTAAATTCGAATAAACAAGAAGTCTTTTTGCACAAATCAAATCACACAGAAAAATAACCCTATAAATTAAAATATTATGATGAAAAAGTTTTTATATTTAACGCTATGCGTGGCGCTGTTGGCGGCATGCAACAAGGATGATGACAATGTGGCAAAGCATTTTGACAATTCTTTTGCCCGGTTGTTACAAGAGAAAGGGTATATCGCCGATGCCAGCCATTTTACGGCTGCCGAAGTGGCGGATATCGACTCTTTGGATGTAAGCGGCTACTGGGAAGATTATGAAGCAGGCAAGGGATTGACTTCGCTACAGGGAATTGAATGGTTTAAGTCTTTAAGGATATTGTCCTGCTATCAAAACCAACTTACCAATCTAGACGTCAGCAACAATACGGAATTAACCAGTTTGGACTGCATCAACAACAAACTCACCAAGCTGGACATCAGCAAGAATACGAAATTAACCTATTTGAACTGCAACGGCAACAAACTCACCAAGTTGGACATCAGCAAGAATACGAAATTAACCGGTTTGGACTGCAGCAGCAACCAACTCACCAATCTGGATGTCAGTAAGAATACGGAATTAACCGAATTGGGCTGCGACAACAACCAACTTACCAATCTGGATGTCAGCAAGAATATGAAATTAACCAAATTGGGTTGCTACAAGAACAAACTCACCAATCTATACGTCAGCAACAATACGGAATTAACCTATTTAAGCTGCTTCGAAAACCAACTCACCCATCTGGATATCAGCAAGAATACGAAATTAACCCTTTTGGCCTGCTTCGGAAACCAACTCACGACATTAGACGTCAGCAACAATACGGAATTAACCGATTTGAGCTGCGACATCAACCGACTTACCAATCTGGATATCAGCAAAAATACGGAATTAACCTATTTGAGATGCTACAACAACCAACTCACCAATCTGGACGTCAGCAAAAATACGAAATTAACCAGATTGTACTGCGACAACAATCCCGGTGATCAAGAAAGCACTTTCCCGGTAACAGCATGGTTTGATGAAAATAATATTCCGGAAGAGTTGAGATACGAAAAAACATGGAACTATGACGGAAAAGAAATCTCCGTCGTTTTCCGGAAAGCGGAATAAGCGTTTTCGCACACGATTGTCGCTCGGTAACCCATTTTATTTTTGAGTTACCGATCAACAATCGTATATAAACATGGTAATCAAATGATTACGACAAATATATTCTGTTTTGTGTTTTTTACAAAACATACCCCTAAAAATATGGGGTATGTTTTGAATTTTTGCCACTATTTTCTACTTTTACCCCACAAAAACATGGGGTATATTAATAAAAAGAATAGAAATTATGGCAAAAATCAGATTCAGCGCCTTGCAGGAAGCGGCAACGCGGCAGCCGGTGGAAAGGAAAGTTCACGGGAGAGTGAGCGAAGTATTCGGGTGTGACGTATTCACCATCGAGAAGATGCGGCAATACCTGTCCCGGGAGGCATTCCGACAGCTGGAGCGGACGATGGCGGAGGGGGAGGCGATGGACCGGGGGCTGGCGGACCAGATAGCGGCGGCGATGAAGGCGTGGGCGGTGTCGAAAGGGGCGACGCACTACACACACTGGTTCCACCCGCTGAACGGCGCCACGGCGGAGAAGCACGACGGGTTCATCGACGTGCAGGAGAACGGGAACATCATTGAGGCGTTCGACGGGCGGATGCTCGTGCAGCAGGAGCCGGACGCATCGAGCTTCCCGAACGGGGGCATCCGCAACACGTTCGAGGCGAGGGGGTACACGGCGTGGGACCCGGGCTCGCCGGCGTTCATCAACCGGAACACGCTCTGCATCCCGACGGTGTTCGTGGCATACACGGGGGAGGCACTGGACTACAAGACACCGATGCTCAAGGCGCTGGCACTCATAGACCGCGCGGCGGTGGAGGTGTGCCAGTATTTTGACAAGGAGGTACGGAAGGTTATCGCCACCCTGGGGTGGGAGCAGGAGTATTTCCTCGTGGACGAGGCGCTGTTTAATGCCCGTCCGGACCTGAAGCTGTGCGGGCGGACGCTGATGGGCCACTCGTCGGCGAAGGACCAGCAGCTGGAAGACCACTATTTCGGTGCCATCCCCGAACGGGTGGAGGCATTCATGGAAGAGCTGGAGCAAGAGTGCCACCGGCTGGGCATCCCCGTCAAGACACGTCACAACGAAGTGGCGCCCAACCAGTTTGAACTGGCACCGATATTCGAGGAGGCGAACCTGGCGGTGGACCATAACCAGCTGCTGATGTCCACCATGAAACGGGTAGCAAAGCATCACCGCTTCCGCGCCCTCCTGCACGAAAAGCCCTTCAAGGGCATCAACGGCTCGGGCAAGCACAACAATTGGTCGCTGCTGACGGACACGGGGGTGAATCTCCTGTCGCCGGGGAAGAACCCGAAGTCGAACATGCAGTTCCTCGTCTTCCTCGTGACGACCACCAAGGCGGTGCTGGAGCACGAAGCGCTGTTCAAAGCGTGCATCGTGTCGCTGGGCAACGAGCGGCGCTTAGGCGGGGACGAGGCGCCCCCCGTCATCATGTCGGTGTTCCTCGGACAGCAGTTGGACGCCATCCTGGATGAAATCGAGCAGAAAGTGAGCAGCCGGAAGATGAGCCCGGACGAGAAGACGGAACTGAAGCTGAACGTGGGGAAGATACCGGAAATCATGCGCGACAACACCGACCGCAACCGCACGTCACCGTTCGCCTTCACCGGCAACCGGTTCGAGTTCCGCGCCGTGGGCTCGTCGGCGAACTGCGGGGCGGCGATGACCATCCTGAACGCCGCCGTCGCCGAGCAATTGACTGCATTCAAGCAGGAGACGGACGCGCTCATCGACAAAGGCGTGAAGAAAGACGAAGCCATCTTCCAGACCCTGCGCCGCTATATCATCGCCTGCCGGAAAATCCGCTTCGAGGGGAACGGCTACAGCCGGGAATGGCACGAGGAAGCGGCACGACGCGGGCTTTCCGTGGACAACGGCTGCATCGGGGCGCTACGCGCCTATCTCACCCCGAAAGCCCGGAAGCTGCTGGTGGGGATGGGCATTTTCACGGAGCGGGAACTGGAGGCGCGGTATGAAATCAAGCACGAGATTTACCTGAAGAAACTGCAAATCGAGTCGCGCGTACTGGGCGACCTGGCACTGAACCACATCATCCCGACTGCCATCCGTTATCAGAACACGCTCATCGAGAACGTGCGGGGACTGAAAGAGATACTCCCCGGGATGTACGACGAAGTGGGAACGGTTCAACTCAAGGCCATACGGGAAATCTCGGAGCACATCACGGAAATCCGCACGCTCGTGGACGAGATGACGGAGGCGCGGAAGCATGCCAACAATACGTTCGCAGACACGACAGCGCGAGCTGCTGCTTATGCGGAGACGGTGCTCCCTTACCTCGACCGCATCCGCTACCGCATCGACAAACTGGAATTGCTGGTGGACGACGAGATATGGCCGCTGCCGAAATACCGGGAACTGCTATTTTTCAAATAAATCCGCGGATAATCCGCGAGTTTTGCGTATTTTTGCCGGAAAAGAGTTTTTCAAACGACAGACAGACGATAAAAGCAGACAAGATGACGAACTCCGGAAAACGGCATATTTTCCACCGGTGCGGGTGGCTGGTCCCGGCGATAGGGCTGTTGGTTTACGCATGCGCCAACCGGGGCTACCCGGAAGGGGGACCGAAAGACGAGACGCCGCCGGAGGTGGTGGCGGAACAGCCGGCATCGTTCTCCACGGACTTCAAGGCGAAACGGGTGAACATCCATTTCAACGAGTTCGTGCAGTTGAAGGAAATCAACGATAAGTTCATCTTCTCGCCGCCGGTGAAGAAAGACCCGAAGGTGAGCCTGAAGGGGAAGTATGTGCAAATCGCCATACCGGACTCCCTGCGCCCGAACACGACGTACAGCATGGATTTCGCGGATGCCATCGTGGACAATAACGAGGGGAACCCGCTGGGGTTCTACCGGTATGTGTTCTCCACGGGGACCGTCATCGACACGCTGGAACTGAGCGGGAACGTGGTGAACGCGGAGTCGGGGGAGCCGATGATGGGGCTGCTGGTGGCGCTCTACGAACGGCTGGGGGATTCCGTGCCGCTGCGAGAGTTGCCGGACTACATCGCCCGGACGGACAGCGCGGGATTCTTCCGCGTGACGAACCTGCGGGAGGCGGACTACCGCGTCGCCGCCATCGAGGACGCCAACCGGGACAAGATGTACACGCCCGAGGCGGAGGGGTTCGCCTGGCTGGACTCGACGGTGCATCCGGTGGTCATCCCGGTGACGCAGACGGACACGTTCCGGTTGGTGGAGCACATCGAGGGGCTGGATACGCTGATGCGGGACAGCATCGTGACCCGCAACCTGCTGGCATACGGTCCGGGAAACCTGTACCTGCGGGTGTTCCAGGAGAAGCCGACGCAGCTCTATCTCGTGGACGACGAGCGGAAAGAGCGGGAACGGCTGAACTTCACGTTCAGCATCCCGGGAGAAAACGGATTCCGGGCGGAACTGTGGGACACGCTCGCACGGGAGCCGTTGCCGGAGGACTGGTATTTCAAGGAGGAGAACCCGAGCCACGACACCATCACCCTCTGGATAAAGGACTCGACCGTCTATAAGCGGGACACGCTGCACTTCATCCTGCATTATCTGCGCTCCGACAGCACAGGGCAGCACACCGCCTACGCGGATACCTCCCGCTACACCTTCACGGAGAAAAAAAGCAAGGAGGGCGGCAATGCCCGCAAGCGGGAAGGGGAGAAAGAGAAAACGCCATTCCTGGATATCCGTCCGAACGTCACCGCAGAGTTGGAACTGGGGACGCGCTTCGCCCTGGAGTTCGATCGCCCCATCGACAAAAGCACGTTGGACAGCGTGCGGCTGTCGGTGAAGTCGGACACGCTGTGGGCGCCCGTGCCGTTCCGGCTGACGGAAGACTCCGCCAAGGTGCGGAGGGTGTTCCTCGATGCGGAATGGAAACAGGGCAGCGAGTATAAACTGGACATCGACTCGGCGAGCGTCTTCGACATCTACGGGCGGTTCAACAACAAACTGGAAAAGAAGTTCAAGGTCAAGACGGAAGAGCAGTACGGCAAGATTATCCTGCAAGTGAGCGGCGTGACGATGCCGACGGTGGTGCAGTTGTACCGGTCGGAAAACGGGAAATCGGAGAACGGGAAGCGGAAATACGGCATTGTCCGGGAGAAGCGCATCGACAGCGACGGGGAGGCGGTGTTCGAATTGCTGAAAGAGGGGAAATACAAGTTCCGGGCGATTCTCGACGCCAACGGCAACGGCATCTGGGACACGGGGTTGTACTTGAAAAAGCGGCAACCGGAGGAAATCATCTACCTGCCCGTGGAAATCTCCGTGCGTCCGAACTTCGACATCGAACAGACGTTCGACCTGAAAGGCACGGGCGAGAGTTCCGGGGAGGCGCAAAAAAAGTAAGAGAGAGATGAAAAAAGGCATCTGCATATGGATTTTCCTGCTGGGATGGTGCACGGCACTCACCGCCCAGTCGAAATACCCGACCCTCGAAAAGCTGGTGTTCACCGGGTATTACAACTGGGGGTTCATCTGGGTGAAAGCGGGGCAGGTGGAGTTCTCCCTGTCGAAATCAGAGAAATATCCCCATGCGGACAAGCTGGAAGCCATCGGGTATTCCCTGCCGTCATGGGACTGGGTGTTCCAGGTGCGCGATACCCTCATCTCGCATTACGACAGCCGAAGTTTCCTGCCCTACGAGTTTTCGCGCAAGGCGCATGAGGGCAACTACCACAAAACGTTCGACTACCGTTTCCATTATGCCGACTCCACGGTCATCGGCGATGTCCACCGCATCGGGAAGTTCCGCCGCACGGACACCGTCCGCCTGCTGCCGGAGACCTACGACATGCTCTCCGTGGCATGGATGGCGCGGGAACTGGACTTCAAGCGCTACCGGAAGAATGACCTGATACCCATCCGCATCCTCATCGACAGCAAGATTTACGACCTGCATATCCGCTACTTAGGCACCGACAAGACGAAGGTGGCGGGACGGCGGCGGGAATGCCACGTGTTTTCGCCGTTGCTGGTGGAAGGCGACGTATTCAAGGGAGGGGAGAACATGAAGGTGTGGGTGAGCAACGACGAATACCGGCTGCCGCTGTTGGTGGAAGCCAAGATTCTCATCGGGTCGGTGAAAGCCATGCTGGAGCCGGCGCAAAGTAAAGTCATCGTAACGAAAAAACAGAAACCGTAAAAACAGTAAACCCATGAAACATACACTCTTTCTTTTCTGCACCTGCCTCCTGCTGGGATGCCTGCACTCCTGCAAGGAAGGGGGAAACGGCAGGAAATCCATGTTGCAGCCGGTCACCGGAGGCACCAACGAACTGCTGGTCATCACCCCGAAAGTACGCTGGGAAGGCGCAATCGGCGACACCATACGGGAATATTTCGGGCAGGCACAGGCGGGCTTGCCGCAAGGGGAACCGATGTTCGACCTGCTGAACCTGCCCTATTCGAGTTTCGAGAAGTCGGTACGGGCGCACAGGAATGTGCTGATCGTTTCCCTGAAGAGCAAAGCGGACTCGGCATCCATCACCTACTCCGACAGTCCGTGGGCACGGACGCAAAAGGTGTTCCGCATTGTCGCCCCTACGGAAGAGGCGTTTTACGAGATTTTCCGCGAAAACAAAGAGCGGATGATGGGCGTCTTCCTGCGTGCCGAGCGCGAGCGGCTGATGGAGGTGTACAAGAAGAATCCGGACCAGAAGGTGTTCAACCTGTTCAAGGAGAAATACAACATGTTGCTCTACTGTCCGGGCGGTTACCGCATCAACAAGGATACCGCCGACTTTGCCTGGGTATCCATGGAGACGGCGGTCAATAGCCGGGGATTCATCTTTTTCCAGGAGCCTTATACCCACGAAAGCCAGTTGAACTACCGGATTATCCTGGAGCGGGTGAACGAGGAACTGCAGAAGCATATCCCGGGACCGTTGGACAGCACGTGGATGGCGCTGGACATGGTGACGCCCGTCACGGCGGCAAACTATGAATACAACGGGAAACATTACGCCTTCCTGTTCAAAGGGCTGTGGATGGTGGCCAACGACTACATGGGGGGACCTTTCGTGCTCAACACCGTGCTCGACCGGGAGAACAACCGGGTGATTTACATGATGGGGTACGTCTATGCGCCGGAAGACAAGAAGCGCAACCTTCTGCGGCAGGTGGAAAGCATCGTCTTCTCCATGAACCTGGATTATGAAAAATAAACAGACATGAAACGACTGGGATTAGGATGGGTATTCGTTTGGTTAGGGTGTCTCGCGGCGCAGGCTGTCGTGCCGGGAAGCGGAAACGCCGGGGCATACCGGGCACTGCTGGCAGGAAAGAAGGTGGGGCTGGCAGCGAACCACACCGCCGTGGTGGGCGAGATGCACACGGTGGATTTCCTGCGGGGGCAAGGCATCGAGGTGGTGCGTCTCTTCTGCCCGGAACACGGTTTCCGGGGTGATGCCGACGCAGGCGCCACGGTGGGCAACGCCACCGACCCGAAAACCGGGCTGCCCGTCATCTCCCTGTACGGCAAAAAGAAGAAGCCCTCCCCGGCAGACCTGCAAGGCATCGAGGTGATGGTCTTCGACATGCAGGACGTCGGGGTGCGTTTCTATACCTACCTCTCCACCCTCCACTACGTGATGGAGGCGTGTGCGGAGCAGGACATCCCGCTGGTCGTCATGGACCGTCCGAATCCCAACGCATTCTATACGGACGGACCGATACTGGAAAAACAGCACGCCTCTTTCGTCGGCATGCACCCGGTGCCCATCGTCTACGGCATGACCATCGGGGAATATGCCCGCATGATCAACGGGGAAGGATGGCTGAAAGGGGGCATCGCCTGCCGGCTGACGGTGGTGCCGTGCCTCGGCTGGCGGCGGAATATGACGGTCCGCCTCCCCCGCAAGCCGTCACCCAACCTGCCGGACTCGGTGTCGGTCATGCTCTATCCCTCGGTGTGCCTGTTCGAAGGAACGGTGGTCAGCGAGGGACGCGGTACGGAGACACCCTTCCAGGTGTTCGGGCATCCGGAGTTGAAAGGCATGCCCTATACCTTTATCCCCCGTTCCATTCCCGGCATGAGCGCATCGCCCAAGTGCTTAGGGAAGACCTGCCACGGCGAAGACCTGCGGGGACGGTATGCGGAGGTCAAAGCCGGCAAGCGGCTGCGCTTAGAGTGGCTGCTGGAGGCATACCGCCGGTATGAGGGGGAAGCCCCTTTCTTTACCGGATTCTTTGAAAAGCTGGCAGGCACCGACCGACTGCGGAAAGCCATCGAAGCCGGCAAAAGCGAAGAGGAAATCCGGGCGGAATGGCAACCCGGACTGGAGACTTTCAAACAGAAACGTGAAAAGTATTTAATCTATTAAAGATATCCATCATGACTGATCACCAAAAGAAATCGACAGCCCGCCGAATCGTCCGGTGGACGCTTTTCAGCTTCCTGGGGCTTATCGCCCTCCTGACGGTTGCCATCGGCATCGTCCTGCATGTCATCCTGTCTCCCCAAAAACTAACCCCCATCGCGGAACAGGCGGCAGCGGAATACCTGCATGCGGAAGCCCGGTTCGGGAAAATCGAACTGACTTTCTTTTCCACCTTTCCCGATGTGGGACTGGAAATGAAAGATGCCTCCTTGGTGTCGCAAGTGTTCCGGGAAACCACCGGAGGGAAAAGCGCTACGGCACGCGACTCGCTGCTGTACGTGAAGTCCGCCCTCATCACCGTCAATCCGATGGCATACCTGGGCAAGAAACGCATCGTCGTGAAAGACTTCGTGCTGGAAGAACCGAAGATTTACGCCTATGTGGACACTGCCGGCATCGCCAACTGGGACATCGCCCTGCCCACGGATACCCTCGAACTGGAAACTCCTGCGGACACCCTCGCCTCGGATACGCTGGCAACGGGCATCCGCCTGCGCAATATCCGCATCCGCGGCGGGCAGGTGATTTTCGATGACCGGAGCACCCGGCTCTACACCCGCATCGACGGATTGGACATGGGGCTGGACGGCTGGCTGGGAAAACGACGCTCCCGCCTGAAACTGAAATTCTCCACCCGGAACATCCTCTTCTGGCAGGAGGGGCAATTGCTGGTGAAGCGCCTCGCGTTGGGCATGGAGACCAACTTGAAGGTGCGCCGGGACTCCGCCCTGTACACATTGGAGAAAGCGGTATTCGACGTCAATGGCGTGCGGTTCGGCGCGGGAGGGACCCTGCGGGGCGACTCCGTGAACCGACGCCTGCGGGTGGATATGAAATACGGCATCCATATCCCCACCTTGAAAACCCTGCTGGACTTGGTGCCGGACACCCTGCTGAAAAAAACGGATGACATCCGGGTGCAGGGCGAAGTGTCCTGCAAAGGAGCCGTCAATGGCTATTACGGCAAAGAAAACATCCCGCAAATCACGGCGGAGTTCAACATCAAGGACGGCGCCATCGCCTACCCCGGCATGCCTTCCCAAATCGACACCCTCAACCTGGCATTCTCCGCTTTCATCGACCTCCAGAAAGAACAGGAGTCGTACATCGACCTCCACCGCTTCTGCATGAAGGGAGGAGGCACGGACATCGACGTCGAAGGCCGCATCGGCGAACTGCTGACCTCACCCTTGGTAAAAGTCAAAGTGGAGGCATTCGTGGACTTCGAAGATCTGACGCAAATATTCCCGCTGGCGGACGGCATCACCTGCCAAGGTACCCTCGACGCAGGACTGCGCGGCAAAGTGCGGGTGAGCGACGTGACGGAAGGCAACTACGGGAAAATCTACCTCGGCGGCAAACTCAAAGCCCGGGATGTGGAAATCTTTATCCCGAAAGACAGCATCGTCGCCAAGATACGGACGGCAGGCGTCGCCTTCGCCACCAACCGCGACAATGAGAAGACCGTGCAGGGGAAAGACCTGCTGAACGGCTTTGTGGGCTATTCGGGACTGGATGTGCACATCAAAAACCGGGTACGCCTGTTGATGGACAGCACCTACGTGACAGTCAAGACCTCCCCCCTGCGCGACACCACGGCGGTCGCCTCCATGAGTTCCAACGTCCGGTTGGGGCGCACGGTGTTCATCGTGCGCGACACCCTGCTGCTGGGATTGAAGCAGGCAAAAGCCAACGGACGGCTGGAGCCTTCCAAACGAAACAAGAAAAACCCCAAGATACACGCCAACGTCATCGTGGACAGCCTGCGGACGCGCGTCATGGCAAACCGGCTGAACTTAGGGCATGCCGAATTCGAAGTCGATGCCGTCCGGAACCCGCGCAACCCGGATATGTGGATTCCGTCCGGATTCATAGACTTCACGGGGCTGCAAGCCTATACACCCCTCTTCCCGCTTAAAATCCGGATGCCGGGCACCCGTCTCCGCTTCAATATGCGGGAAATCCAACTGGATTCCGCCCTCCTGCGCTTAGGACGCTCGGACATCCACCTGACAGGCAAACTGACCAACCTGTCGCGCGCCTTTTTCCGGAACGACACCCTGCGGGGCGAACTGCTTATCTCCTCCCGCCGCATCGCCGGCAATCAGCTGATGCGGGCACTGGAACAAGGCACCGCCTACATGGCAAAACTGGAAGCCGGCTTCCGCGACACCATCACCGGCAACGGGGAGACGGATGACATCAACGCCATGACGGTGGTGAGCGATGCGGACACCACCGCCTACGAAGGCGGCAGTTCCATCTTCATGGTGCCGCCGCGCGTGGATTTCACCCTCCAGACCGACATCGGGCGGGCACGCTTCGGCAAAATGAAATTAGACAGCATCCACGGAGAAGTCGTCATCCGCAACCAGTGCATCCAACTGGAAAACTTAGTCCTGAAAACAGCGGCAGCGGACATGAGCACCACCGCCGTTTACAAGGCGACGGACACCCTCAGGGCGTACACCGGTTTCGCCTTGCAGATGCACGACATACGGGTGGACAGTCTGGTACGGATGATGCCCGATCTGGACACCCTTTTCCCCATGCTGCGGTCGTTCGCCGGAACGGTGGACTTCCATGTGGCGGGAGACGCCTGGCTGGACTCCACCCTCACCATCGACCTCCCCACCCTGCGCGGCGCCGCCTACCTGCACGGGGAAAATATGGTGCTGATGGACGGGGAGACCTTCGCCGAAATATCCAAGATGCTGATGTTCAAAAACAAGGAGCGCAACCTCATCGACAGCATCTCCGTGGATCTCAGCATCAAGGACGGCACCCTGTCGGTGTTCCCTTTCATGGTGGAAATCGACCGCTACAAGGCAGCGGTGGGGGGCGAACACAACTTGGACATGAGTTTCAAATACCACATCTCCCTCCTCAAATCGCCTCTGCCGTTCCGCGCGGGGCTGGATGTGTACGGCAATCTGGATAAAATGAAATACAAAATCACCAAGGCGAAATACAAAGACATCTTCATGCCCACGAAACGAACCCGGGTGGACAGTACCCAACTGAACCTGAAGCAACACATCCGCGACCTGCTTCACGTCAATCAAAAACCCTGACGCCATGAACGCAGCAGAAAGAGAACGGATTTTCGAAGCGCTGTTCAAGTCCCACTTCCGGGACTTGACACGCTTCGTTTTCGGTTACGTCAATGACGAAGAGGCTGCCAAGGACATCGTGCATGACGCCTTTCTCGCCATCTGGCAAAAACTGGAGTTCCTGGATGCCTCCTACCCCATGCACCCCTACCTTTACACCCTGTGCCGCAACGGGGCACTGGATTACCTGAAACACTTGCGCGTCGTCAATGAAAACGAACGGGAGCTGAGCGCCCACCTGCAATCGGAAGCGGAGGAAGAAAAGATACAACTGGAAAAACGCATCGAGCAGGTGAAGGAAAAACTGCTGCTCCTGCCGGACAAACAGCGGGAAGCCCTGCAGAAATACTTCCTCGAAGGGAAAAAATACAAAGAGGTCGCAGAGGAATTGGGCATCGCCGTCAATTCCGTCAAAACACACATTTTCAGAGGACTGAATGCCCTACGCCAGCACCTCCGCGAAGATCTGATACTCTATTTTCTCTTGCAAGCATAATTTTTTTTCATTCTCTTGTCACCCATTTCGGGTACCTTGTCGTGTTATCACAAACAAAACACGATGAGCAAATACCAAGAAAAAGACATCGAATTTGCACAGCGACTGCTGACCGACCGGAAATCCCTGGATGACAAGGAAGTCGAGAATTGGTTGGCAGACCGGGAGCACCGGGCACTATTGGACACGGTTGCCGCCCTGCGCGGGCAACTGGCTGCCCCACACATCGATGAACAAGAAGAATACCGACGTCTGACACGTGTCCTGAAACACACGCGAAAGACCCACCGTTTCGCGCGCTGGCTGTCGGCAGCCTCCATCGCGTGCACCCTCGGGTTGGCAGGCTACCTTGCCTTGGAACAGCGGACGGGCAACCATCCCCTGCCCGTCGCCTCCGACCTCACGCAACGCCCGGAGCACCGGGTGGAACTCATTCTGGCAACCGGCGAGCGAATGGTCCTCGACGGGAAAAACGGCATCATCGGAAGCAACCGGGAAAGCGGCATCCGCGAAAGCGATAACGCCGGGCTGGACTACAGCGAAGCAAGCGTCGCCGGCAAGGAAGAGGTCTTCAACACGCTGAAGGTGCCCGTCGGCGGTTTCTATTCCATCCAACTGGCAGACGGCACCAAAGTATGGGTAAACTCCGTCTCCTCGCTGCGTTATCCGGTGGCATTCACGGGAGAAAAACGGAAAGTATTCCTCACGGGCGAGGCCTACTTCGACGTAGCGCAGAGCGACACCCACCCCTTCATCGTCGAGGCGAACGGGGTGGAGATACAGGTGTACGGCACGGAATTCAACGTCAATGCCTACGAGGCGGGACAGGTGCAAACCGTCCTCATTGAAGGCTCCGTCGGCATGCGTGTCATGACCTCCGGCGAAGAGACACGGCTGCAACCCAACCAGATGGCAGAATACCGGGCCCAGGAAAAAACCATCCGCCTGTCGGAAGTGGACCCATTCCCCTACACCGCCTGGCGCAACGGAGAATTCGTCTTCGAGCAGGAATCACTGGAAAGCATCCTCCACCGCCTGGCGCGCTGGTACGACATACAGGTCTTCTACACCGGAGAATCCCTGAAACGACACAAATTCTCAGGCATCATCAACCGTTATGAGGAAATCGGGGACGTACTCCGCCTGCTCGAACAAGTCGCCATCGTCCGATTCGAAATCAAAGGAAACACCGTCGTGGTCAAACCGGCGGTCTAATTCGTGTTAAATAAATCAATTATGAACAATTAAAAAACAAAGCATGAAAAAAAGCAAAACGTGCGTACTGGCATTTCTGCTGGTCATGTGGATGTCTGTTCCCGTGTTCGCCATGGGACAGCATCAGAAAGTCACCCTTCGGGTCACGGATGCGGGCATCCAATCCGTCCTGCAGGAAATCAAGCGGCAGACGAACCTCAACTTCGTCTATTCGCCCGAACAAATCGATGCCCTTCCCCGGGTAAACCTTAACGTGCGGGGAGAATCGGTAAACAACGTCCTTCAGGGTATCTTCAAGGACACCGGATTAGAATACCTTTTCGAATCCGAATCCATCATCATCCGGAAATCCCAGGCACCGCAAGCTCCGGAATCAAAGGAAATCAAGGGAAAGATTGTCGATGAAAAAGGCAATCCGCTCCCCGGCGTGACCGTCATGATCAAGGGCACCGGCATGGGCGTAGTGACCGACGCAGAGGGTAAATATTCCTTGCAACTGCCCGAAGCGGAAGGCATCCGCCTGCTTTTCACCTTCATCGGCATGAAACCACAGGAAGTGGCATATGCCGGACAAAAGGAGGTGAACGTGACCATGCACGAAGAGGCGACCCAAATAGACGAAGTGGTCATCACCGGTTACCAGACCGTGGATCGCAGAAAATCCACCAGTTCCGTAACCACAGTGAAAATGGAAGACCTGAATATTCCGGGTGTTTCTTCCATCGACCAGATGCTGCAAGGACGTGTTCCCGACCTAATCATGATGAACAATTCCGGTGAGGTAGGCGTGGTGCCCAAACTGCGTATCCGCGGTACTTCTACGCTCATCGGTAACCGTGAGCCGCTGTGGGTGCTGGACGGCATCGTGATGCAAGACCCCGTGGACATACCGGCATCCGACCTGAACGACCCCGACTACATCAACCGCATCGGTAACGCCATCGCCGGCATCAACCCGCAGGACATCGAGCGTATCGACGTGCTGAAGGATGCGGCAGCCACCGCCCTCTACGG
>CAJTSF010000025.1:29697-37191 GCA_910578985.1 uncultured Odoribacter sp.
CCAGGACATCGAGCGTATCGACGTGCTGAAGGATGCGGCAGCCACCGCCCTCTACGGCACCCGCGCTGCCAACGGTGTCATCGTGGTGACCACGAAAAAAGGACGCGTCGGACGTCCGGTTGTCAGCTACAATCTTTCCACCACGCTCCGTCAACGTCCCTCATACAACGACCGTGCGATAAATGTGATGAACTCCAAGGAACGCGTTCAGTTCTCCCGCGAACTGGCAGCGCAGCACTATCAGTTTCCCTCCGATATTTCCATGATTGGATACGAAGGACTATTGAGCAAGCTATATAATCACGAACTGACTGACGAACAATTCCAGAAAGAGGTGGAGCGCATCGAGACCGTCAATACAGACTGGTTCGGACTGCTGGCCCAGAACTCAGTATCCCACTCGCACACCATCAGTATCTCCGGAGGTTCCTCAGATGCAACTTATTACGCTTCCGTCGGTTACACCCGCGACAATGATGTTATCAAGGATGACCACAACGAACGCTATACCGCCACCATTAACTTGAACGCCAACCTGACCCATTGGATGCGTGCTTCGATAAACATGAGCGGGAACGTCTCTTCCCGGCGCTATTACCAGCAGGACCTGGCACCGATAGATTATGCCTATAAAACGACCCGCACCTTGCCCGCTTTCGATGAAGACGGCGAATATTACTTCTTCAGCAAGAGATTGGACAACCAGCGTTTTTACAATTACAACATCCTGAACGAATTGGAAAACAGTTCTTACGACCAGCGAGGCTCCGGATTGAACATGACGGCAAACCTGCAATTCAGTTTGACCCATTGGCTGAATGCCAGCGCCATTGTTTCCTACCAGACGTCGAGCACCACCCAGGAAGGATGGTGGGGAGAGAAAACATACCATGTGGCAACATTGCGGGGAACGGAATACGGGATATTGCCCGAACCGCAACATGACGGTACGGACGCCTATGGAAGACCGATAAAAGTCGGAGGCACCAGCCAACTGCCTTACGGCGGGGAACTGTCATACAACCAATCGGGCAACAACGCTTACACCGTGCGTCTGCAAGCGGATGCCAATCACACTTTCGGCAAATCGAAGCAGCACAACATCAGCGGTTCTGCCGGATTCGAAATGAGTTCGACTCAAGGCAACGGTTATATGCGTACGGAACGGGGATATTACAAAGACCGGGGAAAAAGTTTCGTAAAAGACATCGATCCGGAATTGTTCCCTGTGTATGCCCGTTGGGTACTTGAGAACCCCGCCAAACAGACCGACAGCAAAAACAACACCGTGTCAGGCTATATCTCCCTGTCTTACAGTTTCCAGAACTATTTCACGCTAAACGCCAATGCCCGTGTAGACGGCTCCAATGCCTTCGGCGACCAGAGCAACGACAAATTCCTCCCCATCTGGTCGGCATCCGCCAACTGGAATGTGTCGGAATTGGCAGGATTGAGGGAAGCGAAATGGCTGGACTTCCTCCGTTTGAAAGCCTCGTTCGGTTATCAGGGAAACATGCTCCCCGACCAAAGCCCTGTCATGATTATCTCGAAAGAACCTATAAATTCTTATTTCGGTGAAAATGTGGCTTCCGTCAGCCGCTACCCCAATCCGAAATTGAAATGGGAAACCACCAGTTCCTACAACCTCGGAGGAGAACTGGGACTTTTTAAAAGAGCGCTGATGGTGGAGGCGGAATATTGGTGGAAACACACTGAAGACGCTTTTCTCGACAAAAAGATTGCTTCCATGAACGGAGTGCCTAACCATAGCTACAAAGTGAACCAAGGCAACATCGACAACCACGGATTCAACGTTTCGCTGACCGTTCTGCCCATCCAGACAAAAGACTGGTATTGGTCTGTTTCGACTTCCATATCCAAGACATTCAACAAACTGAAAAGCAAACCGGAAGCCAATTTATATGAATACAGCAATTTCCTTGACGGCTCCGCACTGGTTCAAGGCATGCCTGTCGGCACGTTCTATTCCTACAAATTTATGGGATTGAGCCCTGTGGACGGCGGACCGATATTCGACGATTATGCCGATAATCCCGAGGTATTGCGCGGATTGAGCAAATACGACACCTACACCCGCGTCCTCACTCCTTCCGGACGCCGCGAACCGACCATGTCAGGAAATGTAAACACCACATTGCGTTGGAAAAACATCCGCCTGAGCGGAAACTTCGCCTACAGCCTCGGAAACAAAATCCGTCTGTTCGCCCTATACACAGCAGCTTCCGATGCAACACTGAAGGCGAACGAAATCCGTCCCGAAAACAATGTCCACAAAGACTACCTCAACAGATGGCAGAAACCCGGGGATGAGCGGCACACCGACATCCCGGCAATTATCGGGAACGGACATCCCAGCAGTGATTTGTACTACAGGCATTGGAGCGACAAGTATTCAGGTTCTGTACAGCCGTTGTGCGCTTCCGCTTGGAGCATGTATGACTACAGCGACAAACGCGTTATCAGCGGCAACTACCTGAAATGCACGAACCTGAGCCTGACCTACGAATTCAAAGAAAATATTTTGAAAAAACTCCGCCTGTCACGTCTGGATCTCACTCTGTCGGGAAGCAATCTGTTCACCGTCTGTTCCAAAAAACTGAACGGACAAACACCCACCCAGGGAGGATTTGCAACCATCCAAATGAGTGAGCGACCGATGTACACTTTCGGATTAAACGTTTCATTTTAAACAGCGACCCTATGAAAAAAATATTGATATTATGTTGTTTGGCAGGATTATTCAGCGCATGTTCCCATTTCTTGAAAGAATATTCGCAAGGCCTTGCGAAAGTGGAATCTCTGGACGACTTGGATGAAGTAATCCTGGGCAAAGGCTACTTCCCGGTAGGAAGATTTGTACAAGCATATGGTACCCAAGTGCCTACGGACATTTACTTCAAGACCGTCCATCTCATGTCGGATGAACTCTCTTTCAGCAGTACAGTACCTAACATGGGTCTTGACATAACCGGCATGCGTAACCAAATGTTCGGCTGGCACACCTGGCAGCAGGAAGTCGGGTTGCCTTACGAAGGTGACACCCGCACGGCAGAAGACAAGGACTGGAACCAGATTTACTCCTGCATCAATATCTGCAATATGGTTCTGACCTCCGCAGACGAATTGCCGGCAAACAACCGCCTCCAGCATTTACAACAGAAACGCATCAAAGGGGAAGCCTCTTTTCTCCGTGCCCTTTACTATTTTACACTGGCAAACCTGTACGGGAAACCCTATTGCCCGCAAAATCTGAATACGCCGGCAGTGCCGATCAAACTGACGGAATACGTAGAAGACAAAGACTACACGGTAGGCACCGTCGAAGAGGTATATTCCCAAGTGCTCGCCGACCTGGATGAAGCCGAAGGATTCTTGAACGACAACGAAGGGAAAAACCATCCTTATCGCGCCGACATAACAGCGGTCTATCTGCTGAAAAGCCGGGTGTTCTTATACATGCAGGATTGGGAAAAAGCGTTGGAATATGCTCGGAAATGTTTGGAAAAACGAAACGGGTTGCTGGATATGAACACATATGTCCCGACAGGTGACGTGCTGTCCAAACTTTCCCCGGAAACCATCTTCTCCATGGGCGGATATCCGCTGGCGACAATGATTCATTTCCAAAACTCCGCTTCAGGAAATTATCCGATATACGTCATTTCCGATGATTTGGCAGAAGCTTTCACCGAAGGCGACAACGATTGGCGGACCCAATATTACATCCTGAAACAGGATATTGGAGGGTATTATACAAACAACGTATATTCACCTGCATGGGTTCTGGCTAAGATAAAAGGCTGGGAGGAATTCGGTGCCAAAGAAGCTTCCGACAACTTCATGTTCCGGACGGCGGAAGCCTATCTCAACGCAGCGGAAGCGGCAGCCTGTTCGGGCGATGAGGCCACTGCCCGCCGGATGCTCAAAACCTTGCGGGACAACCGCCTCAAAGAAAGCAAGGAACTCACGGAGAGCGGCAAGGAACTGATTGACCTGATTCGACGGGAACGCCAATGCGAACTATGCCTCGAAGGGCACCGTTGGTTCGACCTGCGCCGCTACACGGTATGCGAACCATTCCCATGGTCCAAGAAAATCACGCACTGTCACACCAAATATGCGATGGTCGGATGGCAAGAAAAAATGGTCGAGACGAAATCCTATACACTGGAAGAAAACGATGGGGCATACACGCTGTCGCTCCCCAAAGAGGTGATCGACTTCCAGAACACCCTGCAAAGCAACCGCCGTCCCGCCCGTCCCGGGAAATTAGTGGAATAAACAAAAGATACTTAACAACTGAAGATATGAAATTGAAAATATTATTTTGCATCATCATGCTGGCAGGGAGTTTCTGTGCCTGCCAGAAAGAAGAAGAGCTGGCTCCGAGCCGCACGCCCAATCCTTTTGCTCCGCTGCCCGGAGCAACGGATGAAGAATCGAAACTCAGGGAGGAATTCTACAAAAATACGGGATGCCACCTCCTGTTCAATGACACCCTCAGGCACGAATACCGAGGCTTGGATGAAAACGGACAACCCTTTTATGAAACGGAATTGCTCGGCATCGAATGGGAAATGACCGCCATGAAATCTTCCCGATTCAGATTCGAGTATTTGCAATCACAGGAACAAAAAAGCCGCGTAGTCAGATTCCTCCAAACCCAATTGCTCGGATACATGGAAAACGTCCTGCCCTATTCCATTCTGGCAGTCAACCGCATTGATGAATACAGCAGTGACTACGGTAGTTATGAATATGCCGGTTCTCCATTGACTTGCAGCAACCTGCAATGTCTTGCAATGGATGTGAATCGCCTGTGGAAATTGACCGAAGAAGAGGAAAAAACATTTGCACAAGACCTCTGTTGCGAAATGATTTTTGCCTCCTGGGGAGGCTCTTCACTGTATTCCTATACGGACGGAAAAGCTAAAGAATTCTTTAGCATAAATCAATATGACTATGGACAGGAAAAAGAATATGAAGATTACTGGGGAAATCCCGTCAAACTTGTTCCTTTGGAAATCGGTTTCCTGGAAGATCCGTATGAATCGACCGTTCCCTCTGCCAAAGAAGATGCCATTGCTTACATCAAAGCCTGCCTGTCAATGACGGAAGAGGAATTCTGGGCAAAATACGGGGGAAATGACATCAAGGGAAACACCCGAAGAAAATATAATGCAATCAAACCGTTGCTTGAAGCAAGCGGAATAAAATTCAATTGATTATGAAAAAATATCTGATAGCCTTGTTAGTAGGCTGCTGTGCCGTTTGGAGCTCATGCAGCGATGAAAATAAAGTGCCTGACATCCGCCCCGTTGCACAAGGCGAATTTACGGATGAACGCGACGGAAACACGTACGGATGGATTCGTATCGGCGACTTGGAATGGATGACCTCGAATCTGAAATATGCCGAAGTAGCGCCTTATTATGAATGCCGGTACAACTTGTTTGATTCAGAGATGAAGCCAGTCGTATCCCATTCGCTTGATTTCGATTTCGAGGCGGATTATGAAAAATACGGCAATCTTTACACCTGGGAAGAGGCGAACACTTGGTGTCCCGAAGGCTGGCGGCTGCCCTCCGATGAAGACTGGCAAAAACTTGAAATGGAATTGGGCATGTCAAAAAAAGAAGCCGGTTCGGAAGGCTGGCGGGGCAAACAGGTGGCAACCCTGCTTCGCCAGGGGGAAGACGGACTGGGCATGAATCTTTTCCTGTCGGGCTGCGTAATGGATACCGGCTCATGGGGAGCTGAGCCCTTTCTGAGTTTTGTGGAAGCAAGCGGTTACTACTGGACCTCTTCGGAAAACAAGGAAAGCGGTTTGCAAAGCCGCACCGTCTGGTTCCGTAAAATATTTTCCGGCTATTCGACCGTATGCCGGAACTATACGATTCTGGACAAACTGATGCGGGTGCGTTGCTGTCGGGATGCCGGAAAATAATCATGAATCAAGAATAGTGTTTTTATGAATAAAGTTTTCTTCTTTGTCGCGGCGTTGCTATTATGCAACGCCTGCGCTTCCCGCCCCGAAGGATTCGTGGTGCGGGGAAATTTCCCGGGCATGGAGGACGGCATGAGCGTGCTTATCCGCAATATGGAAAACGAGAACTTCGATACCCTTGCCGTCGGAACCGTGCGACAAGGCAAATTCGAACTGCACGGAAAGGTGCGGACACCGCTATTTTGCGAATTGCAATTGCACAATCGCGACATAGCTTCCCAACCGGCGGAAATAAAAACGGTCAACACCTACCTCTTTCTCGAAAACGCCGAATTGACCCTAAAAGCCCCCCATCTCGACAGCATGACATTCATTCTCCCGTTCTTCTCGGGCAGTGCCGATTTGAAAATACAGACGGAAGGCACTCCGCTCCAACGGGAATTCTACGCCTATCGGGATGCCGTTTCCTCCATACAAAAAACGCTTCAAAAGTCGTCGGACTCTTTAGCCATGCTAAGTCTGGAAGAATACCGCATCGCTCCTGAAGAATACAGGCGTCTCTTCAAGGAACTCTACCTCCAAAAGCAAACGGCATCGGAAGCCCTTGATGCCGCTAAAATGGAATTTATCCGCCGCCATCCGAAATCATCCTTCTCGCTTTATCTGGCAGAGTCTTTACTGAAAACCACGTTCGAACGCACACCCGAAGAAATAGAAGAACTGACAGACATCGCCTCCCGTATGGAAGACACCGTGCGTCGTCCTTATGTGCTGAAAATCGCGGAAACCACGAAAAAGCTCTGCAAGGGTGCGGCATACAAGGAACTGGAACTGACCGACACGAAAGGCCAAACGGTGAAGCTCTCGCAATACGTGCACCCTGACCGCTACACGCTGGTGGATTTCTGGGCGTCATGGTGCGGTCCCTGCCGCTGGGCGATACCCAAGGTCAAACAATGCTACGACCGCTATGACCGGAATCGCCTCGCAGTCGTCAGCATCTCCCTTGACCAAAAGAAAGCGGATTGGGAAAAAGCGGTAAAACAGGAAAAAATGCCCTGGACGCAACTGTGGGCAGGCAATGAAAAACAAATGCAGGCAACCTGCTGGTCTTACAACATCACCGGCATCCCCCGCCTCATGCTCATCGCCCCCGACGGAACCATCCTGTTCAGCGGTCACGACGCCGACGCCCTGCGGATAACCATGGAACAAGTTTGGGAAAAAGAATAAGAAACATCCACTTAAATAATAAAATCATGAAATACATTCACTTTTTGTTATTACTCAGCCTTGCCGCGTGTACGCGGCAGCCTGCCGACCATTTTGTCCTGCGGGGAACCGTTCCCGGTGCCGTGGACAGCACCACTGTCTCTTTGAGAATATCATCCGGAAACGGAGTCATGCAAAAAATCGAAAGTTACATTATCGGTGAAAAATTCGAATTGAGCGGAAAAGTAGACGCACCTGCCCGCAGTGAACTTTTCATCGACAGCTATGACATCATCCGGCGGATGGGCAAAGAC